>CBDUPW010000330.1:0-7730 GCA_965369205.1 uncultured Polyangiaceae bacterium
CTCTTTCATGTGGCGGAAGCGCAACGAACGAAAAACGCCGCCCGCTCTGTTGGCTAAATATCCGGGACTCAACGGCCAATGCCCCCAAGCCGCGACGCCCCGACCAGTCGGCCGCGCGGCCGGAACAGTGTTGCTAAAACACCACAGTGTGGTGTGCGTGATACACCTACACATTTGTAAGTAACGAGAACGAAAAAGAATTTGCCGGTTTAACGCGCTGCGTGGTATCCACCGCGCGCCTAGTAGTGGGACGAAAGCGAGAACATTGGAATGGCTTCTAAGGCAGTGACACGCGCCGTGGTTTTAGCGGCAGG
Source organism: uncultured Polyangiaceae bacterium (assembly GCA_965369205.1). Taxonomy (GTDB): domain Bacteria; phylum Myxococcota_A; class Polyangia; order Polyangiales; family Polyangiaceae; genus JACKEA01. Next base: position 315 of record CBDUPW010000330.1, read on the forward strand.
GACTGGGTCGCGCCTCGGTAATGGTTCGGCGCCGGTGCCGAAGCCCCTGCGCCCGGTGCATGGCGTCCCCCTGGTCGTCCGCGTGCTGCGGTCGCTACAAGAAGCGGGGATCCGCGAGGCCGTGATTGTGGTCGGGCACCGCGACGACGAAATCCGCGCGGCCATTGTTCAGGACCCCACGCTGTTGCTTCAGCTCCACTTTGTCCAAAACGACCGCTACTTGAACAAGAACGGCGTTTCGCTGCTCGCTGCGAAGGCGTTTGTGGATCAGGAATGCGTGCTGACCATGGCGGATCACCTGTACTCGCCGGAGTTGGTGCGCCGGCTTTTGTCGGCGGATCTGCAGGCAGGCACCTGCGCTCTCGCGGTCGACTACGACATCGAGCGCTGTTTCGATTTGGACGACGCCACCAAAGTGAAGGTGGACGCCGGCCAAATCGCCGACATTGGCAAAGAGATCGCCGAGTACAACGCCATCGACACGGGCGTGTTTCGCATCGGGCCACGTCTGATCCAAGAGCTGGCCCTGCTCGACAAGAAGAACGGCGACTGCTCGCTTTCCGAGGGGGTTTGCGCGCTGGCTGAGCGTGGCGCCTTCGTCACCGTCGATGTGGGGGATGTCCGCTGGATCGACGTAGACACTCCGGCCGCCCTCGAACGCGCCGAGGCCATGGTGCGCGTCTTTGGCGAGACCTTGGGCGACGAGCCGGGCACCGGGCCACGCAGCTACGATCCCGAGGCGTTGGAGATGTTCGCGCCCAGCTGGGTGCGCGCCGCGAAACCCTATAACGAGGCGCATTTCGCCACGGCTGATCGCGGCGAACTCGTGCGCATGATGTCCAATGAGAGCCCCTTCGCCCCGAGCGAGCGAGTCGTTCAGGCGATCCTCCAGGCAGCGCTCCGTGGCAATTTGTACCCCTCGGCGGCGCCTGCGCTACGCGCACGGCTCGGCGCAGCTGCAAAGCTCGACGCGCAGCACGTGATCCTCGGCGCCGGCTCGACCGAGCTCATTGACGTCATTATCCGGACCTTTGTCGCACCCGGCGAAGAGGTGCTGCTGAGCGTACCCACGTTCAGCATGTATGAAGCGCGCACGCGCGCGGCCGGCGGCATCCCCGTCCTGGTGCCCATGGCCGAAGACCAGGAGCACGACATCCTCGGTTTGTTGCGAGAAGTCACCGAGCGCACCAAGGTGCTGTTCCTGTGCTCGCCCAATAACCCGACGGGCAACCGCATTCCAGAGGCTGAGATGCGGCGCTTGCTAGGCCTGGGCCTGCCGACCGTCATTGACGAGGCGTACATCGAGCTGGGTCAGGGCGACACGCTGAGCCACCTGATCGCGGAGTTTCCCAACGCGCTCATCTTGCGCACCTTCTCCAAGGCATACGGACTGGCGGGCCTGCGCTTGGGTTATGCCCTGGCGCATCCGGTGTGCATTCGCCTGCTTGAGCGCGTGAAGGTGCCCTGGAATTTGCCGGAGATCACCTTGGCAGCGGCGATGGCGGCACTCGACGACGTGGAAGAGCATGCGCGGAGGGTTCTTTCACTGCGCACCGCGCGCGAGCAGTTGATCGCGGACATTGCAACCCTGCACGGAGTCAGCGCGCTCTCCAGCGATGGGAACTTCGTTCTCATCGACGCCTCTGCCACCGGGCTTTCGGCCGACGAGATCGTGCGCCGCATGCAGACGGAGGGCGTGTTGATCCGCTCTCTGGGGGTGCACCACGCGGAAAAGAGCTTCGTACGCGTCACCGTTGGCGACGCCACAGCCAACGCGCGCTTTCTGGCGGCCTTCCGCCGAGTGTTGCGCTCGCTTTCCAGGCCCACTGCTCGGTCCCTCTACGCCGCCGACGCTGAATGAGGAGTCCTGTCATGAGTTCTGCCTTCGACGTTGTCCCCGAGTCTCGCCAGCACCTCGACGCTGCCGTCCCGGCGCGCGAGGGTTTTTGGGCTCAATACAAGAAGACGCTCAAGCCCCTCGACGTGGAGGAGCCCATCGATGTCTGGGTGCATCGTCCTCTGGCGTATGTGCTGACGAAGGCACTTTACCCGACGCCGATCTCGCCCAACGCCGTCACGCTGATTTCCATCGTGTTTGGCGTGGTAGGCGGGGTGTTCCTGTTCACTTCGTCGCCCTGGCACATGCAGATTGCCGCGACGTGCATCTTCCTATCGGCGGTTTTCGACTGCGCCGACGGCCAGTTGGCGCGCATGCGTGGAACCTCCAGTCCGCTCGGTCGCATGTTGGATGGCGCGGCGGACCTCGTAGTGTCCATCGTGGCTGTGGGTGGCGGCTGCTTTGCCGTGTGGAGCAAATTCAACGACACCTGGTGGATGGGCGCGATCGCGCTGGCGCTGTGCGCCGGCACTGCCGTGACCGGGTCTTTCCACACGGGCATGTACGATCACTACAAGAACGTCTTCTTGCATTTCACGAGCGCGCGCTACCGCGAAGCCGAAGACTACGAGACGGCTTTCGCTCGCTACCAGGTGAAGCGTTCGTCAGGCGGCCTCTTGATCCGTCTCGCGTGGTACCCGTATCTCTTCTACGTCAAGAGCCAGGCGGACTACGCGGCGCGTTTCGACCCTTTCACGAGTTCGATGTTCTCGCGCTTCCCGGCGTATAGCGAGGCGACGAGTCGCATCTACCGCAAGCATGCGGAGCGTCCCATGCGGGTCTTCCGGGCGTTCTTCGGTTTCGGGTCGCTGGTCTTCGGCATCACGCTGTTTACCTTCATCGATCTGCTGGAGGTCTACATGGTTGTGCGATTGGTTCTGCAAAATGCCGTGTTCTACGGCTATTTGCGCCCAGCGCAGCGGCGAGCTTCCCGGGAAGCGTTTGCCGAGATGGGCGTGCGCCTGCCGGACCAAGCCACGGCTTAGGCCGCGCGCTTCGAATAACAATTGGAACTCGCGGGCGGCGCGTTTACGCTTCGTCGCGTGCGTCGTTGGGTTCCGATCTTGCTCGCTGGTCTCGCATTTTCCCCACTGGCGGAGAGTTCGATTTGGCCCAACGCAGTGGTGCGCGTCGAGGGGCAGCTGAAGAGCGACGACGTGGGGCAGCGGCGCCGGGCAGCCCAGCGCATCGCCAGCCTCGGTTCGGGCGCAGGGCGTCGCCTTGCCCTCGCTGCGATGAACGATCCGGACGCTGAGGTGCGACTGGCCGCGCAGGCCGCGGCACGCCACTTGGGTGAACGACGGGCGAGCGAAAAGGCCATCCCGTGGCTCAGCGACACCGATCAGCGTTTGCGCATTGCCGCCACGGAACTCCTTGCGTGGAGCCCACACCCCCGGGCGATCACGGCGTTGGGACGCGCTCTGTCCGATCCGGATCCCGTGGTGCGCGGTCTTGCTGCGGGGGCCCTCGGTGCGAGCGGCGTTGGAGACGCGGTGCTACCGCTATTGGGTCATCTGGATGATTCCACGCCACACGTGCGGCGCGACGTCGTGCTGGCGCTCGCGCGGCTCGCGGACCCTCGAGCCGTTGTTCCGCTGATCGGCAAGATCCAAGACTCGCGGCCGGAAGTGCGGCACGCAGTTGCCTTCGCCTTGGGCGAGCTCGGGGACAGCCGTGCCGCCAGCGCCCTGGTACTTGCCTTGCGAGATTCCGAGGACAGCGTGCGCATTGCTGCTCTTGAGGCGTTGGGGCAGCTCTCTGACCCGCAGTCCGCCGTGGCAATCGAAAACGTGGCGGCCGCAGACGATGTGCCCGGGCCCGTGCGCGCGGCGGCGCTGAGCAGTCTGGCGCGCCTAGGCACGCCCCACGCGATTGATCGAGTCGTCGCAGCTCTGGCCACGGACGATGGGGACGCGCCGGCGCTCAAAGCGTTGGTTTCGGCAGGGACCAAAGCACGGCCGCGCCTGTCCGGCTGTGTGAAGACGGAAACCAATCAACGCATCGCAGACGGCTGCGCTATGGCACTCGGGGAGGTGGGGGACAAAACTGCAGCGCCCCTCGTGCGGGACGCTCTGCGGCGGGGCAGCGTATCCGCGTCGGCGGGGCTGTCCGCCCTGGGAGCACTCTCGGAGCCAGCCTACCTGCCCGCTGTCTTGGAATACCTCGAAGCGAAGGACGTCACCGTGCGTCGCATGGCCGTTGCGGCTGCTGCGCAGTTGATGCATCCGAAATCGCCGGACGGCCGCGCCGTGGAGCCGATCGAGCGCGCGCTCACGAGCTCGAAACCCGGGTCGAGCGAATTCGTGGCGCTGCTCCAACTTATGGGGCGCTCCGGGGCGCCGCGCGCGGCCAAGACGCTGGTGCCGTTTGCAGAGCACTCGGATCTGTTGGCGGTGCGGGTTGCCGCGATCGAGGCCCTGGGACACACCGGGGGAGCAGGCGCAGATCGCGCGCTGCTTGCCGCTCTCGACGCGGAGGAGGGCAGCGTGCGCATGGCCGCGAGTATCGCGCTGTGGCGCGCCGGTAGCGGCGCGACGGCGCGTGCGCTTTTGGACCGCCTCGAGCGGGCAGCCGAGCAAGATCGCGTGGCGGTGTCCCTCGCCCTCTCGGGTGCGCTGTCTCGTTCCAAGGACACCAAGGATCTCTCCCGCGCGGCGCGGCTCCTCGGCGCAAGCCGCGGCGGCACTCGCGACGCCTTGATCGAAGCGATTGCCCGGCATCCCGGCGCAGCCGCGCTCGCACACCTCAAGGGCCTAGTGCAGACCAGCGTGGACAGTGCGGACCGCGCCAAAGTTGCCGAGTGTCTCGCCGCGCGCAGGGACGCACGCGGCTTGCTGGCTCGGTTGTCGGCGGATCCAGATGGGGCGGTGCGCGCCAATGCATTCTGGTCTCTGGGACAGGTGGGCACCGACGCGGACGTTGCGCTGCTTTCGAAAGCGCTGGCGGACAAGGACGCTGCGGCTGCGGGCAATGCGGCCACTGCACTGGGGCGACTGGCCGCGCGCAGGAAATCCTCGCCTGCCATACGCGGCGCCCTCTGCGGCGCGCTGGATTCGTCGCGCAGTGCGGTGCGTGCCGGCGCCCTTTCGGCGTTGTTCATCGCGGGGCTTCGCTGCGGTGACGAGGAGCGCCGATTGCTGGCCCACGACACCTCCGAGGCGGTGCGCGGTGCCGCTGCGCGGGTATTGACCGCCGCCAAGGGCAAGCAGCCGCTACGCGACAAACGGGCGCTCGCGCACTGCGCGGCCGAAGAGGTTTCGAGCACCGTGGCCGTGCGCTGCGTGGCGAAACCCGAGGCCCCACCCAAGGGCAGCGAGGCTGTCGGCGTATTCGTGGTGCCTATGGGCGAACCTAGCCCGGTGCCACACAGCGCCTTCGCACTCCAGTTTGCCGACGGCACCGTTCGGCTCGGCCGCAGTGATCGCCGCGGACAGGTGCTGGAGCTGCACGCGCCGCGGGGCAAACTTAGTCTTGTCGCCGTGGATGAGTTGCTGCGCTAGCAACTCTCTCAAGGGGAGCCGAGCGCGGCGCCTGCTGTGCGGCCGGGAGTGGCTCAGCCGCCTGCGGCGCAGCGCATGGCGCACTGTAGATCGCCCGGGGGGCAGCCGCAGGCGCTCTTCGGTTTCGGAGCGGGTTTGGCTGCCGGCGCGGGGGATGCTCCGCCGGAGGGCTTGGCGGGTTGTCCGCCGCCCGCAGGCTTCTTGTAGCCGCCGCTGGGTCGCGCGACTTTCTTTGGGTCTGGGGCCTTGTCGCCCTCGTCGCCTTCCGCAGTTCCCGTAGCGGGGGGCTTCGCCGCGACCGTTGCTTCGGGCGTGGGCGTGGGCGTGGGCGCCGGGGTGGGCGCCGGGGTGGCAGCGGCCGTCGGTGCCGGAGGCGGCGCCTCTTTGGACGACGACACCACGATCGCGATTGCGATCACGACAGCGCCGAAGGCGATGCCTGCACCGATGAAGAGACCCATCTTGCTCTTCTTCGGTGGCGGCGCCACGGACAGCTGAGCCGAGGCGAGGGCAGGGCCGCCGAGGGGACTGGCCCCGAGCGGTGGCGCAAACCCCAGGGGTGCGGCGCCCATGGCGTCGGCGGCGGGTGCGCTCGCTTCTGCTTGCGAGGTGAGGGCTTTGAGGTCGATGAGTCCGGAGTCCTCGCGTGTGGTCGACGAAGTGCCAGAGCTTTGCATCGGCCGTGAGGTGTCCTTCGCGGCAGTGAGCGCGCTCAGGGAAAACAACACGGAGGACTCGTTGCGAGCACCCGTTGCCGGATCCGCTGCAGGGCCGCTGCCAAGGCCGCTGCCAAGGCCGGGATTCGGAGCACTGGTTGCGACGGCGTCGCTCTCGCCGCCGGCCTGATCAAACCCACCGAATAGGTCCGCGGTTGCTCCTCGACCGGGCTCCGTTGCCGCGCGCACCGCGTCGGCACTCTGTCCGCCGCCGTCCCAGGGTGCCGCCCCGGGTGCCGCACCAAAATCCGGTGCGCCACCACCGAAAGCTGCGGCAGCAGGAGCCGGTGCTGCTGCTACGGGAGCGGGATCCGGTGCGGGAGCGGGAGCGCCGCCGCCCTGCAGTGCTTCCACGACTTCCGGCACTTCCCCAAGCGCCGCCCAGTCCGCCATGCCTTCCGCCCAGATGTAAGTCTCTGCAGTGACCTGGCCGGCGTTATAAGCCGCGACCAAATCCGCAAGCGGCATGTTGCGCTGATCGTTGTCGCCGAAATCGACGGAGTACTCACCACCGCCACCCGCTGCCGCTGCGGGTGCTGCTGCTGCAGGAGCGCTGGCATCTGCGGCGGAGGGTTGTTCCGCTTGAACGCCCGACGCGTCCGCCGCGTACACGTTCGGCGGATTCACCTTGCCGTCGATCACGATGGTGGTGCTGCACTTGCGGCAGCGGATCTTGGCAAGGCGGTTTTCGACCTTGTCGTCAGCGATTGAGTATTTTGCCGCGCATGAAGGGCACGAGATCTTCACTTTTGGGCCTTCCTGGAGAGTCCGGGCGCGGGTACGCCCAGGCGATCACGGGTGGGTTTGTGCATATATTATCAAGAGATACGCTTTTGCTCACATTTCGGTCTGAACCCAGGGCCGAAGCGCTTTTGTAGCACCGCCGCCGCCAGGGGGAAAAGCCCTGGATGAACTGAGCCTGCCAACTGAAAAACAACCGGATTTGTGGCCACCTTGGGTCACAGCAGTGATTTAATGGTGTTCGCCGGCGCGCCGGGAGCGCGTGGCGGTGGCTGAGGGCAACGCCGAAAAGTTGGCGATTGGGCGCAAATGCGTATGCCGCTGCGGCCAGCGGCGCGAATCCCCCCGGGGGCACTTCGCGTCGGGTAGGGCGAGCGGCGCGGAGCGCCGGAGTCAAACCGACCCTTTGACGTCGAGCGCGAGGGCGGGAGTGAGAGCGAGAGCGTGCGCGAGAGCGAGAGCGAGAGCGTGCGCGAGAGCGAGCGTTGACGACGCGTCAGTCCTTTAGCGGCCACGTTCGCGAGCAGGGGCGAGCGGGCCGGGCCCCGCGAGCGAGGGGGAA
>CBDUPW010000331.1:0-7692 GCA_965369205.1 uncultured Polyangiaceae bacterium
CGGCAGCGGATCAGGCGCGACGGGTGGTGGCGGCGCGACGGGTGGTGTCGGCGCGCCGGGTGGTGTCGGCGCGACGGGCGGTGTCGGCGCGACGGGTGGTGTCGGCGCGACGGGTGGTGTCGGCGCGACGGGTGGTGTCGGCGCAACCGGTGGCAGCGGCGGCTCGGGCGGCGCGACTGCAACCTGCGGCGACGGAAAGAAGAACGGCTTCGAGCAATGCGATGGGGTCGATCTCGGTGGCGCCAGCTGCAGCTCGTATCTGGGCGCCGCCTACGCAGGCACGCTCAAATGCAACGCCGGCTCTTGCAGCTACAACACCAGTGCGTGCTACGTGAAGTGCACGCCCAGCTGCGGGGGCAAATCTTGTGGCACCGACGGCTGCACGGGAACGTGCGGGAGCTGCGCCGGTAACGACACGTGCAAGAGCGGCGCGTGTCAGGCCTGCACAGCGAGCTGCCCGACGCTCAAGGCGCCGTCGTTGCCCAAGAGCCAAGGTTGCACGCCGACGGCCAACGACTGCAGCGGGTGTGGGCCGGCCAGCTGCGGCGGGCCGCGCTACGCCGTCACCTGCTCTGGAACACCGGTCGGCGGCGAGTATCCGGGGCCTGACATCCCGGGCTGCCAGTGGACCCATACCAACAACTTCTGCTGCCCCGCCGGCTGCACGCGTCACACGGGCTACGACACGGTCTGCGCCCAGTACGGTCTGGGCACGGTCGGGCGCGCTTGCACGATTGGTGCGCCCCTCGGCAGTGGCTGCAAGAGCCTGCCGTACACCACGACTTCCCACGTGCCGGTGTGCTGCCCGAGCTGACGCTGCTTGAGCGACGCCAGCGCTAGGCCTACGCCTCCCGATCTGAGCGCGGCTTGGGTCACTTGCCAGGCCACGGCCTTTGTGGCCCGCGCGCCAGTGCTCCACATCTCTTCAGCATCTCTTCAGACGCCGCTCAAGAAAGCGCCGTCGAGACGCTCTACGCTCCGACCATGGCAATCAGAGCACCACGCACGGCTCGCTATCTGAGTTCGTTGTTCTTCCTACTTCCGGGTTGCGGCAGCGGCCCTGTGCCACAGGCCGACCTGGGAACCTCCACCCGTGCAGTCAGCATCCCCGCGGAATCCGAGGCCATCGGCTCACTGAAGCTCGAAGCCACACCGCTGTTCTACGGCAAGCTCTGGTGCCCTAGCGGGGTGCAGTGCGCGTCCGCCGATATCGACGATGACCAGCGCCTGGACATCGTGCGCATCGACAGTGTGGGTGCTCTGGGCAGCGAGGGAGCGGTTTGGGTTGCGCGTGGTGATGGTTGGAGCTTCGGAAAGCCACGCATCATGGGTTGGTGCGACCCAAAGGACCATTGCACGTTGGGCGACGTGGACGGAGACGGACAACTTGAGCTGATTGGGTTCAGACCCTACGCGGGCGAGGCCTACTTCATCCGATTGCAGGAGGATGCCAAAGGCAAAGCGGAGTTCATGCATAAAGGCCTCTGCCACGAGGGTGCGCGTTGCCAAGCCGTAGACCTCAATCGCGATGGCCTGGCAGAGTTAGTTGAACTCTCCCAAGACGGCGGAGTGCGGGTGTTCGACAACTTGGGCAAGGGCAGCTTCGACAAGCCGCGTGTGCTGGACAAGGGAGTGTGCAGCAACGCCGATTGTCGCATCGCGGATCTGGATGCTGACGGGGTAGCGGAGCTGGTTCGGCTCCCCAAACACGATCAAGGCCCGGTCAGCGTGGTGTGGCTGGGTGCGAAACGCTTCGGAGAGACCGAGCTTTGGTTGAAGAGCGCCTGCGACAACGGACGCTGCGAATTGGCCGACTTCACCGGCACCGGGGCGTCAGAGCTACTGAGCCACGAAGGCAAGTCCTTGAGGGTCCTAGGCTACCGCGCGAAGGGCGAATCCTTCGAGTTGACCCTGAAGCTGCCGGTAACCTGCGCAGCCACCGATCATTGCTGGTGGAGCGACGCAACTGCGGATGGGCGTGCAGATCTGTGGCGACGCACAAGCGCTGGTCACCTGTACGTTTACCCGATGCGGGATCTAGTGAGCAACCTGCAGGCGGTAGCCCTGGACTACACACTGCTCGCCCAACGCTACGGTCGCGGTGTCAACCGGGAGTTCGAGCAGCACCTCTTTTTCGGCATCCATGCGGCCATGGGGATCCCTCAGGACTGGGATCGCAAGTTCGGGCCTGCTCGCTTCGATTGGCCTGCAGACGTCACGCGGCTCAGCGACGCCGACTACGACGCGAAGTCCCTGCCGTTGTGGCATCGCGGGCAGAGCATGATCCAGTCCATCTTCCTCGCAATGCCCGCCGAGAGCAGACTCACGGATGGCATCGAGCAACGGCGCTGGCAACGCGCCATGGGGCATGTCATCGCCGCCCGCACGAGCCTGTTTAGCGATCCCGTTGGTACGACCCGGCGCGCTGGTGTGGGGCGATGCGGCAACGTCGTGGTTCACGACCAGTACGCGTTGGACGACGGCGAACACGTCGCTCCCAGTTACATCGCGCGCTACTACGACGCTTTCCGTGAGCCGGATCAGCGGCGCCGCGTGTCCGATGCCACCGCCGCGCTCACCGCGGTCTGGGAAGGCTTCCGATGTTTGTCGCAAGAGGAGCTCGGCAAACTGGAGGGCGCCTTCGTCGAGGCGGTGAACACGACCCTGTTGGACTTGCAGAGCCGAGGCCAGCCTGTTCTGGCGCGACGGATGTGGGACCGGAGCTTGCCGCTGGCGTTGATCTTCTTCGACGCCGTACAGCACTTCACGGTCCCACAGACGTGGCGCTTGCTGCAGATCCGCTTCGAGGCCGGTGTCCCACTCATGCCAGACCTGCCTCCGCGCGGATTCAACTTCGCTGAAGCCGCGAGCGACGCTGCTTGCCGCACGCTCTGGTGTCAGCTTTACCGAAGCTCGGCCCGGAGCCTTCCAGAGAATCGGGTGCTGACACTCGACGAAATCGGCGTGTGGCTCGCAAACGTTGGAGACAATCGCTTGGAGCGTTTCGACGCACTCGCAGACCGCTTGCTGCCAGGCCTGGTCGATCTGCGTCACCTAGGAGAAGGGGACTGCATGTTGCGAGAGGTGCTCACCTTCGGCATGCGCTGCCCCAGCGACGACACCTGTGGTTCGCCTGGCCTGGCCTTGAGCCCGTATCCGGGCACGCCTGGCGACCCAGTGCCGGGGGGACTTGGCTCCGACTTGACTCACTTGATGACGGATCGCGGCACGCTACCTACGCACAACGGCTGCGATGGGAGCGGCGGCTCGGAGTCCCCGGCGCCTCCCATCGCTGGTTGCGGAGGTCCACCGATGAGGACGCGCGCGGGTGCCTTTTCCCCGAACCCGGAAATGGATCGGATCTTCCGCTGCAGCCTGAGCGGTACCGAGGTGCAGATGGATTACGAACTCACTCCGGAATGCTTGGTCATCCAGGACGGCGATGACAGTGGTGGTTCTGGTGGATCGGGCGGCTCCGCAGGCAGTGGTGGAGACGGCGGCGCAGGCGGCACTGCCGGAGACGGCGGCGCAGGCGGTACTGCAGGAGCCGGCGGCGCAGGGGGCGGTGACGGAACCGGCGCGGACAGCGCCAGCACCGACATCAACAGCACGTCCACTCAGGACGAACTGTATCGACTATTCGCCAGCGGCGCTGCCGGGGGGCGCAGCGCCACGCAGATTGCGGAGGCCATCGTAAACGGGATCCGCGCTCGCGGCGTGGGCCGTGTACCAACGGTTGGTGAAGTTCTTGACCTGATGCGAAACAACGCCGCGGACTACTTTGGCCCCACGCGTTGGCGCACGGTGCGGGATCCCAATGTCACGTTTCGTGGGCAGCCGCATCCCGGAGGCACCGACAGCAACAACGACATCCGCTACAACCCTGCCATGCTCCAGGACACCGCGGAGTCGTTTATTAGCGAACACGGTGGGACCGTTCACGACTTCGTCATGACCTTCGCAATTCATGAGTACATCCACGTGACCGTCAACGAGTTGGCTCAGAGCAACGCAATCGACGGAAGCTGGCTACATGATTTCACGAATGTTCACACCTCCATCACGCAGCCGCTGCTGGGGCGTTCCTGCGGCATCGATCAAGACTGCGGCTCGAGTTGTGGCCTTGGCGATGCCATCGCCAAGCGCTTCGCCAACTGTGTCGCGGGGGATCCGAGTACACTCTCGGAAGACGTACGCTGTCGCCTTGCTCAGGACTACTGCGATGACCGCGGGCACGGTGACTTGCGTGGTTACGTCACAGCGGGGGGCTGCACTGGTTCGCCCAGCGTGAACATCAATTCAGAGTGTTTCGCGGTGATCTGCACCGACACGGGCTCGGTCAGCAGCGCATGCTGTGGCGCGATCAGTGGTGGCGCCCCGCCGAGCGTCTTCTTCATTCCGCGAGTCGACCCCGGCCCGATGCCACCTAGGCCCGGATTGCTCATCGATGGCCTACCCTGGGCCGCCGGGGCATCTCTACCCTGAACTCAAGTTCGGCGTGCACTGTGCGCGCGGAACGACGGAAAGCTGGCAGCCGCCCTAGCGTGTTTGCATGGATGGCAGTGGGTAGGCCCGACTCGTCAGTTCGTCGACCGAGCGTTGAGCGAAGGTCAGAGCCGCGAGGCGCGGGACCTGAGCGGAGGGTGACGGCAGAATCTTGACTACGCCTTTGCAGGACTCGGGCGTATCGACGAGGGGACACTGCAATGCGTTCAGATCCGCAAGGCACTGATCCGCCGAGGGAGCGAGGCCAATTCCCGACCCCTGCGTTCCGCAGATGGGTTCGAGCTGGAAGTGTACCTCGACCTCGCACAACCCCTGCTGGCCGCCTTCGCAGCGTACCATCGCAGCGCAGACCGCGGCGCCGTAGTCCTTGCAGTACTCCAAGAGCGGTAGTGGGTCGTTGAGCTGTTTGCAGTTCTGCGGAAGGTCTACCGCCGATGGACAGGCTTCGGTTGTCAAGGTTTGCATGCAGGCGGTCAGGGAAGCGTCGTCCTTGCAAAAGAACGAGGTGTGGATCTCGTCGCAATCTGCACGGCTCAAGAACTGGCACTTGTCAGTCATGAAATCGCACATCGCGCCCTGCCACTGCAGACAGGTCGCGGAGCGCATCGACGAGTACTTCGTGCCCGCGCCGTTGCCTCCGCCGCCGCTGCCACCGCTGGAACAGGCGCCCAAGGGCAAACTTCCGAGCAGGCCGAGCGCAACAAGCCGTGCGATTCTCCCCATGAAGTCCTCCGCCCGGGTTGTACGCCCCCGAGCACGGATACCTCCCTCGCGCACTCGTGCGGAAACCTAACGTCAGGCACGCTAGCTGGGGTTCGGGGAGAGGTGAGTTCCCGGCAGAGCGAAGCCTCGTGTGCGGTTTGGGCAGCAGCGCTGAGCGCTCACCCCGGCTCGAGCTGCTGCTGATTTCCGTCGCTTCGAACTCACTTGCACGACTGGCAGAGATTGTTCGCGGCGTCGGTGAGGCAGAAACCACGAACTAGTTGTTTGCTCAAGGTTGGAGTGACGGTTGATTTGAGAGAAACCGATCCCCAAGTTTGCTAGTCTTGGCGGCTGCTCATTCAGGAGGTGCGATGGACTTGTCTCGAATTTTCGTAGCGGCTGCTCTGGCTCTTTGTGCGTCCCTGTCGGCCTGTGGCAGTGATGACTCATCCGGCGGAGGTAGCGGCGGCGCCACGGGCGGAAGCGGCGGTGCCACGGGCGGAAGCGGTGGCGCTACGGGCGGAAGCGGTGGCGCGTCCGGCAGTGCGGGCAGTGCGGGCTCGAGCGGCAAGACGGTGTCGTGTAACGGCTTGCCGGCTGAGGCGGCCATGGTGGACAGCCAAGGAACCAACATCAAGATCGCCGTCTTGAGCTTTAGCGATCCGCTCGCTGGCAGTCCGGCCTGCGAGGTCAAGAGCGATGACGTCAAGCCCAGCCTGGTGCAGTTTTGGAACGACATTGACTCCAGCAAGCTTCTGATCGAGCTCAACGGTTCCGGGCCGGTTCTGCAGACGTCCCACGGCAAGATGGACAACAGCGGATCCATCCCGACCGTGCTCGACCTGCCCGCGGATACGGACGTCACCGTTCGCTTCGAAGACATCGGCGGCGGTCTTTCCACCGGCTACTACGACGTGGTTTTCCAAATCACGAGCGGGGACGTCGCGAAGGTGAAGAGCGCGAGCTATACCGACACGCAGAAGCCGTGACACACGGAGCGCACGCCGCGCACGAAGGTGCCGGCACAGGGCGTGGGGGGCCGCGCGCAGGGCGGCCGCCGTGTCAATGCGGCGAAGCACGCGGTCGCACGCCAATGGCTAGATGTCGTTACGAATGACGCTGAAGGTGCCATTGGTCAGCACACGCTTACCGCCGCCCTTTTCCGCGACATCACCAGAAAATGTGCCTGAAATCGTTTCGCCGTTGGCGCCGAAGACGTCCACGGTGATGGTGCACGGTCCGCCAGCTCCCGAGCCCGTGAAGCTCTTGGGTGTTCCGGTGGCGTCGGGACCGTTGAAGGTGATGTTCGTCAACGGATCGGTCCCGTCACATGACACGGTGCCCGGGGCGCTGACTTTGATGTTGAGCACAAGCGTGGAAACCTTGCCGTCGACGATCCCGTTGCCTGACGTGATCTGGAAACCTACTGCGCCCTGGTACTGACTGGTCATATCCGTCGTGAACGGCGTTGGCGTTCCATCCACGTCGGCTGCCAAGTTCCCGCTGGTCGCGCCAGCGCCCCCGACAGCGCCGGCACCCGAGCTGCCTGCCGTGCCGGCCACTCCACCCGAGCCGGCCACGCCGCCCGATCCCGCGGAGCCGCCCGTTGCCGCGCTGGCGGACGAGCCGCCCGTGCCTCCCGGCGAACCCGTGCCGCTATCCTCACCACAAGCCACCGCCAAGAGCGCCAACAGCCCCAGCGTGACTCCACCCCTCGCCGTGGAATTCATCGGAATATCTTGCGGGCGTCCTCAAGTGTTGTCCACCCACCGGCCCGAATTTTTCGCTCAGCCTGCGGCTGCGGTCAACGCGACTGAACCAGCGCGCCACGGACCCAATTCGCGTGCTTGCATGGCTTGGTCGCTCCGGTGACCTTGTCGAGGTAGTAGCAGGTGCCCGCCGCGGTTAGGAAAAACGGCCCGCGCTCTTGGGTGGTCGCGTTTGGATCGCCTTGGTCGCGGTCGTCCGCGATGATGAAACCGATGTCGTTTCCCCGCTCAACGACCTCGACCAGCAGCGCGAAATGTCCCGCGGCCTTGGTGCCAAAGGCGATGTCGATTTCGACCGTCTTGCCGGATTTGAGCTTGTCGGCGAGCGCGAGCAAGAAGGGTCGTTGCTTGGCGCCCGTCCCGCCTGAGGTCAGCGCATCCGTCTTGATGTTGTTGAGTTTGCCCTTGCTGATCAACTCGAGCACCAAGCCGACCTTCAGGTCCTTGAACTCTTGGACTTCGCCCCCGCCGCCACCCGAGATCGATCCGTCCGCCTTCCTGGTGCCCAACACCCACTGGATCTTAGGGTCTTCCTTCATCCGATCGATGAGCGCGTCATACAGGCTCTCGGCGGTGTAGCCCGTGGGCAGACCACCGTTCGCATGGGTGATGCCACGCACCAGACCCCCAGCAACGCAGCCCGCCAGATCTTCACGCACTTTCGGCAGGTCCGCCACCTTTCCGTGCATGCGCGCGATGGTCTTCCAGCGCCCCG
>CBDUPW010000332.1:0-7673 GCA_965369205.1 uncultured Polyangiaceae bacterium
ACCCGTGCCGCAAGCGCTGTCGATGGGCAACTCGGGGAGCCGCCGCGCCCTCGGCGGAATGGTCACGGGCTGGGTCGTCGGCCGCCAACCTGAATCGAAGAGGTATCCGTTGCTCTCGCGTTCAAAGAGCGGGCCGCGCTTGTCTTTGCTGTAGCGGGTGGTCGTGCGCACCAGCCAGGGTGCGTGGGCGCTTCCGCCCAGGTCGATGGCGCCGCGCACATAACCGCGCGCGTCTGTCGGCAGGCCTTCCAGCAATTCGGGACGCCGGAAGGCTTCTCCGCCACGCAGCTCGACCAAGGACTGCGCTGCGGCGATGGCTTCGCCGGGCAGCCAGCCGCCGAATTCGCGCCCGTGATCTCCGAATACGACAAAGCGTCGCTTGCCGGCGGCAGCCACGGACAGGGTTGGACAGGGACCTTCTGCAAAGACGGACAGCGCTCCCGTGGTGGCTATCGGCTGCGGTGCCTTTGGAGCGGCCGCTTGCGTGCCGCAACCGCTCGCGAGCGCAGCCAGCGTTGCCACGACGGTCGCCGCGCTTCGAGTTGCCAATCGCCCAGCCACGCGCTGAGCATGCGACGCTTCAGGCTGCGCCGTCTAGGGCGGCGCTGCCCAGGGCGGCGCTGACGGCTTCGCCCTGGGGCGCAGGCGAATTGGCTCGAGTGCTGGTTTGCGTGCGCGTCTGATACACGCGACTCAGGAAACGTTCGACGCCTTCGATCACGCGCACGCTGCGCGGCGAATAGAAGATATCGAAGGCGTGCTGGGCGCCGGGCAGCTCTGCGTAGGCCACCGCGGCGACGGAGCGCTCGCGCAGCAGCCGCACGAGCTCCCGGGCATATTGCACCGGCGCCAGGGTGTCCCGGTCACCGTGGATCACGAAAAAGGGCGGGGCGTCGGCGCTCACGTGGTCCAGGGGAGAGGCTTCGTGAAATTTCTCCGGCGCGTCGGCGAGCTTCGCCTTCATCACCAAGGGCTCGATCAGCATCGAGAAGAACTCCGGTGGGTACAGCTTGAGCCGGTCGACAAAACAATACACTCCGTAAAACGGCACCGCGGCTTGCACCGACGTGTCTGCGGCTTCGAAGCCCGGTTGGTACGCTGGGTCGTTTTGGGTCAGCGCCATCAACGCCGTCAGATGCCCACCCGCCGAGCCGCCTGTCACCACGACGAAGTCCGGGTCGACGCCGTATTCATCTGCATGTTCGCGGATCCACGAAAGTGCGCGTTTGATATCGACGAGATGATCCGGAAACGTCGCCCGCGGGCTCAGGCGGTAGTCGACGTTGAAGCCAACCCAACCCTGACTTGCCAAGTGATACAAAAGCGGCAAGCCCTGGTCACGGCGACTTCCCAGCACCCAGCCGCCGCCGTGGATCTGCAGCACGGCTGGGCGCCGTTTGCCGGGGGCAGCGGGTTCATACACGTCGAGCAACAGACGCTTCTTGCCCACGCGAGAGTACTCAATGCCGCGCGTGCGCCGCACACCGCGACGACTCATGAGCAGTGGTGTCACCAGCTTCGACCACGGCACCCGTGGCCATTCGTCGAAGGGCTCGAAATCTGAAAGCGACCCGCGCACGACCTTCTCCGCGTGCCGTGCGCTGATCCACATGGCCATCAGCGCCGCCCAGGAGATCGCCGTAAGACTGAGTGCCACCCACCCCGGCCAATGCCGAAGCGCGCCGAGCCACACAAACAATGCCGTGGTCAGTAGCTGCCACAGGAATTGGTGTGCCACCATTTCGCCCACGATCCACGACGACAGAAACGCCGGAATCAACAGCACCCGCCCGCCTTTCACCGGCCGCAATGCGTTGAGGGTGAAGCCTGCACCAGCTAGCGCAACAGCTAGAAACAGCCACGCCACATAGGGCGTCCAGGCGTCAAAGGAAGCGGGCACGTGCGTGCCGCAATGATGCGATCGTCTGACGCATTGTAAAGGGTGGCTTTCGCGAAGAATCTGCGGGTGGCGAACATTTCAAGGCTCCGTGCCCTACGCTCGTGGCTTGTGGCGTCTGGTATAGTGCTGAAGTGATGAGTACAAAGCGGCAGACGGTATTGGCATTTGGCGTGGCGATTTTGGTCGCCGCATGTGGCAGCGAATCTGACGATGGCGGCTCGGGCGGCAGCGCCGGCTCGGGAGGTGGCGCCGGCGCAACCGGTGGTTCGGGCGGCGCGGCTGGCAGCGGCGGGGCTTCCGGTGGCAGCGCCGGATCCACCGGGGGTAACGCCGGCGCAGGCGGCGCGAGTCCCTGTGTGGCGCTGTGTGCAAACACCGCAAATGGCAACTGTCCGAACGACCCCGCTGCGGCTCAGTGCGGCTCGGAATGCGAGACTGCACGCGGTGGGCTCACCAAGTGTCAGTCCGAGTACGACGCATTCCTGTCCTGCGCGGCCGCGCAGAGTGCCGACAACCTGGAATGTGATTCGAGTGGGATCACTTCCGTGAAGTCTGGCGTCTGCGCTACGGAAATCGCCGCGTTCCAGGCCTGCAACCAGTAGCGTCTGCAACGTCCCTCACGCGAGGCCTGCGCCTAGCCGCCGTGCGCCAACCCGCGGGTTTCGCAGGTGCATTCCGCGCGTTCCCCAAGGTGAACTGCTTCGGGGTGCGGCGTGCCCGGCGGCTGCGCGTGTGATAGAGCGCTTGCCATGACAACCGCGCAGCACGGGTGGCTCGGTATGCTGGGAGCTTTGGTTTGCGCGGTGGTTGCGGCGGGCGCGTGCACCACTTCGGGCTCCGGTGGCGGCCCCGTCGATGGCGGCCTCGGCGGCGTAGGGGGTGGCGCCGCGAGCGGGGGTGGCGGCGGCGTGCTGACGGGTGGCACGGGTGGTCAGGGTGATGCGGCAGCTTGCAAGGTGGATGGTCAGATTTGTGCGGCCTTCGGTGAGTGCTGCTCGGGTACGTGCACTCAGGGGCGCTGTGGCGGCGTCGCCTGTGTTGCAGACAATGGCGCGTGCACGGTGTTCGGGGACTGTTGCAACGGTAGCTGCGTTCAAGGTGCATGCGGCGGCGGTGGCGCGGGCGGAGCGGATGCTGGCCCCCCTTATCCCACGGGTCCGATTGGTATCAACGTGGGAGACGTGATCGAAAACACGACCTTCGATGGAGTGGACAACAGCCAGCCAGCGCAGTCGAAACTGATCAGCCTCGGCGAGTACTACAATCCCAGTGATGCAGTGCAAAAGCCGAGACTGCTTGTGCTGTCGCTGATGACGATGTGGGCCGCGCCCGCGTCCGCCCAGACGCAACAGGCGGACTACGCGCATTGGCAGGGCAGTCGCGTGGAGTTTCTCAGCGTCTTTTCGGATGGGCCGAACTCAGGAGTGGCAGCGACGGAGCTCGATCTGAAAAACTGGGATGCAAACTTCGCTGTTCCCCATGCGCTCGCACTCGATCCGAACTTCAGCAAGCTCAGCGCGCTGTTCGCGGTTGGTGGACAAGGGGTGCCCTTCAACGTCTACATCGACACCCGCACGATGAAGATCTTGCACCAGCAAGCGGGCGCCCAGGTCTTTGACGCATCAAACGCGTTGCTGAACGGGCTGCTTGGGTTGTGAAGAAGCCAGACACTCTGCTGTCGCGGGGCGGGCTTCGCGACAGAGCACGCATGCGCCCGGCATTGCTCCGCCCGAAGGCGCGCTTTGAGACACCAGCACGCATAGGCTAGGATCTGCCTCATGGAATGGCACACGTCAGGGCGCACGGGCATCGCATTCGCCGGCATCTTTGCTCTCTCCGTTCTCGCACTGCGCTGCGGGGGCGACGACGCAGCGAGCGGTTCCGGCGGTTCCGCAGGCTCCACGGGCGGTGGCGTTTCTACGGGGGCCACCGCGGGGCAGGGCGGGGCGGCCGCCGGTGGCTCCGGAGCGACCGCGGGCAACAGCGGAAGCGCGGGCTCAGCTGCAAGCAGTGGAACGGGCGGCGCGAGTAGCGGTGGCGCGAGCAGCGGCGGCGCGAGCAGCGGCGGCGCGAGCAGCGGCGGCGCGGGCGGCGGCGGCACGGGCGGTGGCGGCACGGGCGGCGGCGCGGGCACGCCCAAACCCCAGGGCGTGGGCGGCGCGTGGTCCCTCGTCTTTCAAGATGAGTTCGACGGCAACAGCCTCGACTTCACCAAGTGGCGCCCAAGCTGGTTTGGCGCGACGAACACTACAGTCACCAAACCCGTCAACGACCTTGAAGTCAGTTGCTACGACCCAACCCAAGTCAAGGTCGGCGGGGGCGAGCTGTCGCTGACGGCCATCGCGACCACGCAGGCCGGATGCGTCAAGAAGGACGGCGGCGCCGCGAGCTACAAGTCAGGCCTCATCATGTCCGATGGCCGCTACAACTTCACTTACGGTTTCGTCGAGGCACGCATGTGGCTACCGCCGGGCACGGGCAGCGCGCAGAACTGGGCGGCATTCTGGGTGAACGGCAAGACTTGGCCTCAAGACGGCGAGATCGACATCATGGAGACCCTGGGCGGCGGTGCGGCGACGCGCTGGACGTACCACTACGACTCCGATACGGGCGGCGGCAGCACCCACAGTCAGATCACCGCGTCGCCGCAGAACCTGATCAGCGCATCAGGGTGGCATGTGTTTGGCGCCAACTGGCAGCCGGACAAGATCACGTTCTACTACGACGGCAAAGACGTCGGCTCTGTGTCCTCGGGGGATCTCCAGGGCGGCGCGAAGACGGCCAGTTCGCCCCACTACATCATCATCAATCTCGGACTGAACGGGAACTACCCGGTCAAAGTGCCATCCACGCTCAAAGTCGACTACGTGCGGCATTGGCAGTAGCGCAAGACCCAGCGACCGTTTAGCACTTCCGCTCCCAGATCCAGGCGTCGCTGACGCAGCGAGCGCGCACCTCCTCGTCCGTGACGCCGCATTTTCCGTAGCTACAGTCCTGCGCTTTTGCGCCAGCGCAGGAGGTGCCCGCATTTGGAATTGTATCCGGACAACCTGGAGGCGTGTTGACGCAGGACCACTTAGAAATCTGAATATTGCAGCCACATAGAGCACCTGCCGCCGGGCAGATTTTGGCGACGGAACAGGAGGTATTGCCCACAATGGCGGGCGGGCACGTCGTATCCGCCGCGCAGGGCTGATTGATTTGTGCGAAAGCGCCCGCGCCGCATTTCCAGACCGTGCGCTGGCAGGGCCGCGGCCCAGTGCCATAGGTGCACACCAATCCCTCACTGGTGCAGCTGAGTCCATTCGCTGGAGCCGCGGGACACGTGCCACTCACTGGCGCGCCGCCCGTGCCGCCCGCAGAAGCGCCACCGGTAGCCGTGGCGCCCGACCCACTGCCTGCGCCGGCGCTGCCGCCAGAGCCCGAGAAATCTTCCCCGCCGCACGCAGGTGAAGCGATGCAAAACGCCAAACAATAACCGATCAGGTGTGCGCTGCGCACCATGTAGGACAGCGTAGCATGTGCGGCCGCTCTGGAGCATGGGTAGCAGGCAGCGTATAGTTGAAATGCGGATCGTGTTTCTGCGAAGCGCGAGCTTACTTAAAGGAGGCAACTCATGCGGCGGGCGATTGGGATCTCATCGGTCACGTTGGCAATAGGCTTGGCTGCGACTGCGGCGTGCTCCAGCGAAGACAGCGCCTTCAGTTCCGCGAAGAAGGACGCGGGCATCGAAGCCTCCGCTGGGCAGGGTGGCAGCGCCGGCCAGGGCGGTAGCGCCGGCCAAGGCGGACAAGATGCGGGCGCGGACGCCGGGGGCTCCGCAGGGTTGGACTCCGGTCCCGACGTCATTTGCACCGACAATGACAATGACGGCACCACGGACTGCGCCGGAGACTGCGACGACAACGATCCCACGTCCTATCCGGGCAACGCGGAAATCTGCGGCGATCTTGCGGACAACGACTGCGACAAGACCGTCGACAATGGTTGCTCGGCGTTGGGCACCTACGTCTCCGCACAGACCGGCGATGACAACAACGCGGGGACCAAAGACAAACCCGTCAAGACGATTGCGAAAGGCGTGCAGAATGCCCAGACCATCGTCGCAGCTCAGACGACGCCAGGTCCCATTGATGTTTTTGTGGCCGAAGGGCACTACCCGGAGAAAGTCACGCTGATAGAGGGCATCAGCCTGGTGGGCGGATTCTCCTGCACGGCCCAGCCCTGCAGTTGGCTGCGTGATCCCAAGACCTACGACTCCGCGATCACCAACACGGACATGCAGGGCGTGGCGGCGGACGGGAGCATCACCCGGGCTACGCGGCTCGACGGTTTCCGCGTCATCGGTTTGGACGGAGATTTTGGAAACAACTTCCCGGGCACCACGGCGGTGACCGTGCTCGGTGGCTCGCCCACGCTGGTGAACAACACTATCCAAGCGGGCAAGTCCCAAGGTGGCTCCTGGCCAGGCGGACGCTCCATCGGCATCGCGGTGATCGCGCCTTCCAGCAGCCTGCAGGGGCCGTTGATCGAAAACAATGACATCACTTCGGGAGAATCCCCCAATGCCGAGTCTGCCGGCATCTTCACGAGCAGCCCGCCAAACAGCAACACCAAGGTGTACGTGGAGATCACCAATAACCGTGTGCGCAGCGGCAAAGCCAACTACACGAGTGGACTGTCCATTCACAGCACCGGAACAGGCACACGCATTACCGGCAACGACATTGTTGCGGGTGAAAGCACGAATAGCGGCTCTTGGGGCATTTCCATCAGCAGAACTGCGCACATTGACTCCAACCGCATCAACGTCGATCCGACGTCGCGTCCCAAATGCGCTCTCGCCAAGTACTGGTGCGGCGGCATCAACAGCGAGAGTTCGACTACGACCATAACGAACAACGTCGTCTTCGGCGCGAATCACGACTCGTCCGCAGCGCTCTACATCACGGAGTTCGAGCAACCGGCCGGCACCGTCATCGCCAATTCCAACTACCTAGATGGCGCTGGAAACGGCAACGGAATGAGTGCGGCCGTCACGATGCAACACGGCCAGTGCTGCGGAAAGTTCGCAACGGTGGGGCGCCTCATCAACAACATCTTTGCAGCCGGGTCTGGGGGCGCACGATTCGGCGTCTTCGAAGTGAAAGTGACCAGCCCCAGCGTACGCGCCGCCCACCCGGAGACCCTGCAGAACAATCTGTTTTTCTTGCCATCGCCGACTGCCCAAGATGCGCTCTACCATTATTGGAACGGTTCGAGCATTTCGCTCAAGAAGACGGACGCCGAGGTGAACGCCCTGGCCGCGCAACTGGGACCGGTCTCAGGCAACTTCAGTGCGGATCCATTGGTCGACGCGACGTACCACCTGCAGGCCGGCTCTCCCGCCATCGACAAAGGCATCGTGGCCGATGCTCCGGCCTTGGACTTCGAAGGTGAGGCGCGCCCCAAAGGAATCGCACACGACATTGGCCCCGACGAAGCGCAGTAGGCAATTCGGCCCACTCCGGCGGATCCGCCGGTCTTGCTTCACGACCTGGCGTCATGCGGCGACTGACGCTAGAAACCTGACCATGCTTCAACGCCTGGTCTGGCTCCTGCCCTGCGCCGCATTCGCTCTTGGCTGCGGCTCGAGTGACGATGAGAACGCAAATACCTGCACGGGGGCGACGCCGTTGTGCGGCAGCGGCGGAGTGTCGGGCGCCGGTAGCGGCGGCGCCGCGGGCGGTGCGACGGGGGGCAGCGCGGGGCTCGGTTCCGAAGACTTGCGGGT
>CBDUPW010000333.1:0-7656 GCA_965369205.1 uncultured Polyangiaceae bacterium
CTGCACCAGTGAGCAGCGCTGCTTGCCTTCCGCTCTCGTCAAACTCGCTTGTCAGGGCTCAGTTCTTGAGTTCTGCTCTGGGGGCGCCGCGTCATGCACCTGCTCCTTCACGGCAGACTGCACCGGTTTTGTCCGCTGCGTACCCAAGGCCTTGGCGCCGGAGGTCGACGACTGCAAATTCACAAGCTCGACTTGTTGGCTGCTCATCGAACAGAAGTCTTCACTCCAGAGCTTGGGCAGTAGTATCGAGGGTGCGAACACCAAGCAGGCCATCGACACGTGCATCACGAAGCTTGAGGCACAGATGCAACAGCACGGATGCTGACCCATTCCCTTGCGCCTTGGACTCGCATGGACGCAGACGCATGACGCGGACGCTGGACGCAGACGCGGACGCTGGACGCAGACGCAGACGCAGACGCGGACGTTGACGCTGACGCTGGACGCTGACGCGCCGCTACAGCGACGCTACGCTACGTTTCCTTGGACCGTTGGCGACGCTGCCGTCTTTGAGCTTCATGCCACCGAAAGGTTGCACGCTGGGCACGGCTTCGAAGCGGGCGTCTAGGGCTTTGGACAGCTCGGTGGCTTTTTCGGGCGCATCTCGGGAGAGATCCCGGGACTCTTTGGGGTCTGCGGCGAGGTCGAAGAGTTTTTCGGGGGCGCCGGCTTTGGCGCCGAAGCGGATCAACTTGTAGTTGCCGGCGACGATGGCGCGGCGCGCGGGCTGTACGTTGTCGGCGCTGAGCTCGAGCACGACGGACTTGGGGGGCAGGGCATTGCCGTTCAGCACGGGCACTAGGCTTTGGCCCTGGGCCTCGGCAAGGGCTCCTGCGCCCATTAGTTCCAAAATGGTGGGCGCGAGGTCCAAGTGGGTGTGCGCGCTTTGGACTCGACCGGGGGACGTGCCGGGCGCGTAGACCATCAGGGGCACGCGCACGACTTCTTCGTACAGGTCGTGGGCGTGCTGGTTGCGGCCGTGTTCGCCGAAGGCTTCGCCGTGGTCGGCGGTGACGATGACGGCGGTGTCCTTCCACCAGGATTGTTTCTCGGCGAAGGCCAGGAACTGTCCGATGTGATGATCCGTGTGGTGCACTTCGTTGTCGTAGACGTCGCGCAGGCTGTTGCCGAAGTCGGGGCTGTCTTTGTGCTTCACGTACTCGTGATGGGGATCCATGTAGTGGGTCCACGCGAAGAAGCGGGCGGCAGTGTTTTCGGGCTTGGAAAGCAGATCCGTCAGCGCTTGGGTGGTTTTTGCACTGGTGACGTGTTCGTCGGTCTTTTCGTTGAATGAGATCCCTGGAACCATGTCCCAAACGTCGAAGCCTTGCTCCAAGCCCTTGCCGCGATTGAAGTACATATGCGCCTGCACACCGATCGTGCGCACGCCTCTGCTCTGCAAGATCTCGGGGAACATCTCGTTGTCTTCGGAGTAACCCGCGAAGAAGTAGCCGCTGCGATATAGGCTCGATGCAAAACGACCCGTGAGCAACGTGGGCAGACTCTGCGCCGTGTTGCTGGTCGTGGCCCGGTGGTTCTCGAACACGATCGAGCGCGCGGCGAGTTTCGTCAGGTTCGGTGCGATGTCTCGGGCGTAGCCGGTCCAGGGCATGTCCGCGCGCAGGGCATCTACAGTGAGCAAGATCACGTTGAGGGGGCGGTTGCCGAAGGTGCGCTTGGCTTTGACGGCAGCCGACGGCTCCTTTGCGGGTGCCGCCTGGGCCTGCTTCGTAGGCGCGCTTTCCGCCGCGGGGGCTTCAGCCACCTGCTGGGGTTGCGCGGGCGCAGACGCGGCTGGCTCCGAGCAGCCGAAAGCCAGAAAGGGCAGGGTCAGAAGCAGACGACGGTCGAGTTCCACCGCCTGTGACTGCCTCGCGGGCCTGAATTTGGACAAGTTTGTGTCGCGCTCGGCGGTCGCGTGCCACTAGGAGTGCAGTTCACTTGGTCGAGAGCACGTCGGCGAGAGTCTTCGGATCGTCCGTGATAATGCCCGCGACGCCGAGGTCGATCAGTGCGCCCATTTCCGTTGGATCGTTGATGGTCCACACGTGCACGCCTAGGCCCAAACGCTTCGCCTTTTCTACGGACGCGGCGTTGACGACTTCAATTGGGCCCTGGGCTACGGGCACCTGAAGAAACTCGCCCGGCGGTTTGTAGCCAGCCTCTTGGGCGGCGCTGAGGGAAATGAAGGCGATGACTTCGTCGAGGGCAAAGCTGGTACGAACCCCCGGCGCTGCCGCGCGAAAGGCCTGAATGGTGCTGGCTTTGAAGGAGCCGACTAACACGCGCTCACTGAGCTTGAGGGTGTCGAGCAGGGTTGCGAAAGTTCCGACGATGCTTGGGGTCTCTTGTTTGATCTCGATCACGAACCACGCCGACGGAAACTGGGCAAATACCTCTTCTGGAGTCGGGATCGTGATGCCTTTGCCCCGCTGCGGAAAGGTCTGTCCTCCGTCGAGGCTGAAGTCATAGGCCGCGTCGAGTTTGCGCAGCTCGTCAAAGGTCATGTCTTTCACTGCGCCAGTGCCGTCGGTCGTTCGCTCGACGGTGTCGTCGTGCAAGATCACGAGCTTTCCGTCGCTGCTGGCGTGCAGGTCGAACTCTAGGACGTCGGCTCCGTTGGCAAGCGCCGTCTCGAATGCCAGTAGGGTCGCTTCTGGCGCCAGCTTGCCGCCGCCGCGATGCGCGATATTCAAGGTGCGCTTTTCGTCGAAGCGATTGCCCCCGGTGCTGGCGCCTGCGGAGCCTGCGGAGCCTGCGGAGCCTGCGCTGCCCGCGGAGCCCGCGGAGCCCGCTTCGCCCCCGCTTCCGGCGCTGCCCGCAGCGCCTCCGCTTCCGGCGCTGCCCGCAGCGCTGTCGTCGCTCGAACAACTGAACAGAGCCAAGGGAGCTAGTAGGAGTCCTACGAACACGGCGGTGGATCTTGCGGCCATCCGGCATGGTAGCAGGGCAGGCGATTCCCTCGACGTGGCCTCCTTGCTACGCGAGCAGCGGGCAACCCTGCGCCCCGCTGGGCGCGCAGAACGTGCAACGTTGGAGTCGATGACTCACACCATCGCCACATAAAAAATCAATAAATGCCAACTGTTATAGCTCAGCCTTCCACTGTCGCTGAAACTGAGCTTTTGTTCAGTGATGGCGTTCGCAGAGCTTGCAGCGCGGTCCTGCTTTTCGTTTCTGCGCGGGGCGTCGCATCCGGAGGAACTGGTAGAGCGGGCGGCGAAGCTCGAGCTCGCGGCGATCGCCGTGACGGATCACATGGGGCTCTACGGTGTGGTGCGCGCGCATGTGGCCGCGCGGGAAGTCGCGCAGCCGTTGATCATCGGCGCGGAGCTGTCTTTGGCGCTGAGTTCAGAAGCAGCACTGCGCTCACAAGAGGCGCCAAGGACTGAAGCGGGCGCGGCAGGATCACTGGTCGTGCTGGCGCGGGACCAGACGGGCTACTCGAATTTGTGTCGTTTGATCACACGCTGTCATGCGGGCGTGCCGAAGGGCGAAGGACGACTTTCGCTGGAGTGGCTCGGAGAGCATGCCGCTGGGCTGACGGCTTTGGTGCCGGGGCCCGTCGACCCGGCTGGACCAGATGCGCCCACTGCGGAGGCGCTGGGCAGGGTGCGGGACGTTTTTGGGGAGCGGGCGTACCTTTTGGCGCATCGTCATCTCGACGGCTTTGACGGACAGCGTGTGGCAAGCATCGAAGCGTGGGCGCAGCACTTCAATATGTGCGTGCTCGCAAGTGGGCGGCCGCTGTTTCACGATCGCAGCCGCAAGCCCATGGCAGACGTGCTGCACTGCATCCGCGAAGGCACGCGCTTGGATCAAGCGGGTACGGCGCTTTCGGCCAATGCGGAGGCGTTTTTACGTTCCGAAGCAGAGATGCTGCGGCTCTTTCGTGATCGCCCGAAGTGGGTGACGGACACTGCGGAAGTGGCGCAGGCGCACACATTTTGCCTGAGCCAGCTGCGCTATCACTTTCCGTGCGTGCTTGAGCCTGGTGAGAGCGCGGACGAAAAGCTGCGGCGGCTCAGCTACGCGGGGGCAAAGCGGCGTTATCCCGCGGGCATGCCACCGAGCGTGCGGGCGCAGATCGAGAAAGAGCTCAAGCTGATCGCGCTCTTGGAGGTGGCGCCGTATTTCTTGAGTACCTGGGAGATCGTGGAGATCGCTCGCGAGAAACAGATCTTGTGTCAGGGGCGGGGCAGCGCGGCCAACAGTGCGGTGTGCTTTGTGCTGGGCATCACGGCGGTCGACCCTGCGCGCTCGAATCTGCTGTTTGAGCGGTTCATGAGCGCCGAGCGCAGTGAGCCGCCGGACATCGACATCGATTTTGAACACGAACGGCGCGAGGAGGTGATCCAAGAACTGTACGCGCGGCACGGGCGGGATCACGCGACCATGGTGAGCGAAGTGATCTGCTATCGCGGCAAGAGCGCGCTGCGCGAGGTCGGCAAGGTCTTCGGGCTTTCCTTGGAACAAATCGATCGGCTCTCGGGCACCATCACCCACTGGGACACCGCGGAGACGACGGGCGCGCGCCTTGGGGAGGCGGGGTTTGACGCGCGGGACGAGCGCTTGGCGAAGGTGGTGCGGGTTGCCCAGGCTTTGGCGGGTTTTCCCCGGCATTTGTCGATCCACGTGGGGGGTTTTGTGCTGAGTGCGGCGCCGCTCTCCGACGTGGCGCCGGTCGAACCCGCGCGCATGCCGGACCGCACGGTAGTGCCTTGGGACAAGGACGACATCGAGGCTTTGGGGTTCTTCAAAGTGGACGTGCTGGGGCTGGGCATGCTGACGGCAGTGCGCAAGTGCTTGGAGATGATTCACGCGGGCGGGGGGCTGCAAGGCACTGGGCATGACGGCGCTGCCTGCGCGGAGACTTTCGACCCGCTCGAAGTCATCACGCGCGTTCCGTCTGAAGACCCTGCGGTATACGACCTGGCTTGTCGTGGGGATACGGTTGGCGTATTCCAGATCGAGAGCCGCGCGCAGATGGCAATGTTGCCGCGGCTTCGGCCTCGGCGGTTTTATGATCTTGTGATCGAAGTGGCCATCGTGCGACCGGGGCCGATCCAGGGCGGCATGGTGCATCCGTATTTGCGACGTCGGAACGGAGAGGAAGCGGTGCGCTGTCCGCATCCAGATCTATGGCCGATCTTGGAGCGCACCTTGGGCGTGCCGCTATTCCAGGAGCAGGTGATGCAGATCGCTATCGAGGGTGCGGGATATAGCGGTGGGCAGGCCGACCAACTGCGACGGGATATGGCTGCGTGGAAAAAGAGCGGCCGGCTCTTGCGCCACAAAAAGCGACTTTTGGACGGATTCGCTCGGAAAGGGATCGCGCAGGCGTTTGGCGAGGCGCTGTTCGAGCAGATCAAAGGCTTTGGGGATTACGGCTTTCCCGAGTCGCACGCCGCGAGTTTTGCCCTGATTGTGTACGCCTCCGCCTGGCAGAAGGCGCACTATCCGGCGCACTTTGCCTGTGCATTGATCAATTCACAACCCATGGGGTTTTACACCAAGAGCACGTTGCTGCAGGACGCGCAGCGCCACGGTGTGGAGGTGCGGGACGTTTGCATCACGTGTAGCGACTGGGACTGCACGTTGGAGTCGGCGGCAGCGGACTCTGGCATTGTCAGCGAGTGGCCCGGAGCACAGCGCGCGATCCGTCTTGGTTTCCGCGTGATCAAGGGGTTGCGGGAGGCCAGTGCGCGGCGCATTGAGGCGGCGCGCAAAGAGCGTGCATTTGTCGATTTGGGAGACTTGATGTTGCGAACGGGTTTGCGTCGCGATGAGCTCGAAAAGCTGGCACAGGCGGGTGCCTTGGAAGCGTTGGCCCAAGGACGCAGGCAAGCCATGTGGCAAGTGCGAGCGCCACGTGTGGATGGGCTTTTCCGTGGCATCGAGCCCAAAGAAGCCAAGGTGACGCTGCCGCCCCTGCGGCGCGTGGAGCAGCTTGTGCTGGACTACGGTCAAAAAGGGCTGAGCGTGGCGGACCATCCGATGATGCACCTGCGGGCAGAGCTCGAGCAACGCGGGGTATTGACGACGCGGGCGCTCACGCAGGTGCAGCAAGGCACCCTGGTGGAGACGGCGGGACTGGTGATCTGTCGGCAACAGCCGGGTACCGCCAGTGGCGTGGTTTTCATTACCCTGGAAGACGAGACTGGCTTCGCGAATTTGGTGCTTTGGAATCGCGTGTATCAGCGACTCCGGCTCGTCGCCCGGCACGCCACGTTGCTGCTCGCGCGTGGGCGCATCGAGCGCGATGT
This sequence comes from uncultured Polyangiaceae bacterium, assembly GCA_965369205.1. Taxonomy (GTDB): domain Bacteria; phylum Myxococcota_A; class Polyangia; order Polyangiales; family Polyangiaceae; genus JACKEA01. The sequence goes on from CBDUPW010000333.1 coordinate 6,267, forward strand.
GCCCCCAGCGACAGGGGCTGATTCGGCTGCGCGGCCAGTTGAGCAAGATCTGCTCAATAGCGGACGCACGAACGGCAAAGGTGCGCAGAAACAGCGAGATGCTCCCACCCCCGTCATTCACTTGATCGTAGAGGCGCTCGAACGCTTGGACGTCGTAAAACGTGGCCGTTCCAGCCGCTGGCGCATGTCCCGGGACTTTCACTAACTATTTTCTTCTGGGACGCGGAGGGAAGTTTGGTTTGAGCTTCGGCGGAGAACCGTTATCCTGGATGGTCAGGGGATTTCCTTCGTCAGAAGAGGACGATGATAATGACGTGCATTCGCCAAAACCGACTACGCCGGCACCGGGTGCTGGGTTCAGTGCTGCTACTCGGGCTTCTCGCGGCTTGTTCCGATGCGGGTCACGACGCCGATCTGCAGCGCAACGCCCTGCCTTTGAAGGTGGGCAGCGCGGGGACCTGTAGCGTCGAGCTCGTGAAGGTCAACTACGACAATCCCGGCAGCGACAACGCCGAATACGTCGAGCTGCAGGTACATAGCTCAGGCACGGCGGTCACCACCCTCGGCGCCTGCGGCTTGAGCGGCATCGAATTGCGCGATGGGGCAGCGGCGAACTGCGGCAGCTATCGCTCGATCCCGCTGGCATCCACGCCGATCCCAAATGATCGCCGGGTCGTGATCTGCGCCAAAGGATCGGGGCCGGCGCAGTTGAATCTGTGCGACGTCATTGTCGACACATCCGGCGCTGAACTGATCCAGAACGGTCCCGGCGATGCGATCATCTTTTTCGGGGGCGTGAGCAACGCTCGTACGGCCCAGGTTGCATACGAGGGGCTTGGCAGCGGTTGTTTCAATGGGCCGCCGGAGTTTCTGACGACGGAGGACGACAGCGCTCCGGACAAGGTCAACGTGTGGTGCCCGGGAGGTTTCGAAGCCCTGACGGGCATCGCGCCGCGCGCGCCGTACACCTGTCCGACGGCGGATGCTGGAGCGGACAGCGCGGCGGACGTTGGGCTCTTCGATACGGGTCCGGACGGCAACGTGATCGATGCGGGGGTGGACGTTGGGATCCCAGATACGGGCACGGACGTCGGGATTTTCGATACCGGGGCGGACGTCGGGATTTTCGATACCGGGGCGGACGTCGGGATCCCAGATACGGGCACGGACGGCAGCGTGTTCGACGCCGGGACGGGTGGCACTGACGCGGGCAGTGGCGGCACCGACGCGGGTAGCGGCGGCACTGGCGGTACCGACGCGGGTAGCGGCGGCACTGGCGGTACCGACGCGGGTAGCGGCGGATCTGGCGGAGCAACGGGCGGCACCGGCGGAGCAACGGGCGGCACCGGCGGAGCGACGGGCGGCACCGGTGGAGCGACGGGCGGCACCG
>CBDUPW010000334.1:0-7654 GCA_965369205.1 uncultured Polyangiaceae bacterium
CTCCCCTTGCCGCGAAGGTCGAAGCGAAGAAACCCGAGCCAACGCCATCTCCCCTTGCCGCGAAGGTCGAAGCGAAGAAACCCGAGCCAACGCCATCTCCCCTCGCCGCGAAGGTCGAAGCAAAGAAACCGGACCGGGTTCCGCCTCCCGCTTTCGCAAAGATAGCTCCGAAGAAGCCACCTCCCACAACCGCGGGGGCAGCTCCGAAGAAACCGGAGCCGGCGACTGCGCCGGCCGTTGCCGACAAGGTCGACGCGAAGCAGCCAGTGTCGCCGCCGGCGCTCGCGAAGTCTGGAGCCAAGGTCGCGCCAGACAAGCCCGCACACGCGCGCGTCAGAAAGCAACCCATTCTGGATTCGAGCCTCGCCGCAAGTAAGGTGGCGTTCAGCGCCGGGGTGGGCCCAGCGTCTCTGGCGCACCCCAAACCCTTCAAGAGTTCCGCAGCGGACTGGCGTGTGCTTGAGCCCGGAGCGATCGACGAGGAACGACCCGTCAGCATGCGGCCGACTGCGCCAGTGTGGGATCGCGGCGCTCAGGACACGTCGACCCCAGCGACGCCGGAAACAGCGGCGGTGGGTTCAAATGCACGCCGCGACAGCGGTTCGCAACCGGAGATCCACCAAGTCGCTGTCGATCAACGGCAGCTAGACTCCCTTTCGGTGCGAGGGGACGGACCGCCCAAGGCTCGTCGCCCGCCGATGGCAACCTTGCAAGGTCTCGCTCCGCCCGACGCGGGAGTCCGGATCCTCCATGTCCCGGAGACCGCAGCCGAAGCAGAAACCGAACCGCTTCCGAAAGTTGCTGCACGTCCCGAGCTGAAACGATCCAACCCGGCCGCACTCGACGCCTCCACGGATCGCGCCCGGGGCGAAAGTCCGGCAGCTCCCGCCCCTCCCGCGGCGGAGTCCGTTCAAGTCGGCGCCGCTCATGCGCCTCCGCGCCGGGTGCCAACTGGCGAGCACTTCCCTTCAGTGATGGTTGCCGACGAAGCCGAAGAGCATGACAAGAAGGCCGCGACCGAAAGCCGACGGAAGTCCGCGGCCGAACCCAAATCCGCCGCCGTTGCTTTCGTGCTGCGCCCCTTGGCGGACTCAGTTGCTGAAATCCCGAAAGCCGCAGCCAATCTGAAGCCGGCTCCGAGCTCCGCCCCGCCGCCTTCCGCGAGCCCCAGTCGCTGGGTCGTCGTAGTGCTCGCACTGATCGCCCTGGTAGCGGTGCTGCTGTTCATACTGCGCTGAGTCTTGGGCGCGCGCCGTGGCGCGCGCGGAAGAAAGAGGGTGGCGTACGTTCAGGTACGACGACGTAGATGCACGATGGTCGCGGATCTATGTCGCTGACTTCGGGCGACACGACGACGGACACCGCCGCGGGATCTGTGTTTCAATGACCGAGAACACAGGAGATCTGCCGCAATGACCGAAGTTCAAAAGTCGACGCTCCAGGCTGCCGATGACGACCCGAAGCGATTCAAGTCGCGGCTGGAACAGGGCAAAGATCGTTTTCTCGCGCATGCCATCGAACATGCGCTGGAAAGCGGGCGGCGAAGCCCGGAAGACTTCGTGCGACACTTCACGCCGGACGCCATTATGGAAGGCTTGGCGCATCAGCCCCGCCTCCGCGCAAGCATTCTGGTACTGACGACGGGGCTCAAACAAAAGATCGCCGCACGCAAGTCATGGCAGTCCGCGGCTGAGGACCTGCAGATCGCGCTGGATGAAGGGGAAACCGACTGCGAGTCCATCGTGGGCGTGTTCAAACCAGACGATCGCGTGCGCTTTCTGGATAGCAAGAAGATCTGGCAGTTCCTCGTCGAAGGTGACTTCTGGGACGCGCCCGCTTCAGATCAGGACAAATACCGGATCTCGAAGGAACACACGGCGTTCATGCTGGAGCGCGCGTTGCTCGACAACCTCGTGACGCACGCGGACATCGTGGAAGGCATCACGGTCGCGGAGATGGCAAAACGGCTTCCAAAGACCGAACTAGGCAAGATCATCGAAGGCGCGCTAGCGAAGTCCAAGTCGAGCAAGCCGTTCACGGAGGTGGACCTGCTGGCTGAGATGCCTCCCTTCGTGTTGGTCGAGTATGTGCCGCTCCCTCACGTCTACAAGAGCGTCATCGCTGAGAAGATCGCCCTCACTCACGGCTACGTCGAACCTGCGAAGACCGAGACGGCGCCCAAGGCGACCGCCCCGGACAACGGCGCCAAGCCCCTCGTCGAGGCACCGCCTGCAGTCGACGCGAAACCCGCGGCAGACGCGAAACCCTTGGCCGGCGCGAAGCCTGCCGCGGATGCGGACGCGGAGAGTTCAGGTCCTGACTCCAAGGACTGGGTGGACGTTCCCAGTAGCGACTCCGATGATGAAGCCTTCGATGACGAAGTTTCCGAAGAAGACTTCGGGATGTCCTAACGGCTTGACCTCGCCGAAAGAAAAGAACGTGCCGGGACTCATCGCCACGACGCGCTAGGTCACAGCTGGCGGACGCACCGTCGTGCGTAGGGTGGCGCGAAGTAGCGCTTTGACTACTTGCATTGCATTGTCCGCAATGGGCTCACCCACGAATAGCGGCTTGTTGGAGCTCAGAGTCACCCACTCGTCGGCAAGCGCTTGACCGCCGAATACGGCAGTTGGAATGCCGGGCTTTCCGAGATGGATGGCCCGCTCCACTTGCTCGATGACGCTAGACGCGTAGTGACGTCCCTTCTCCGGCGCGTCCGTCAGCACAAGCGCGTCGACTTCTGCGAATAGCGCAGACAAGCGCTTTGCTTCCTCCGTGTCCGAGAACGGATCGCGTCCAAAGCAATGCACCCGCAAACTCGGACGCCAACTCGCCAGCTCTTTGAGCTTGAGAACACCGTCGCTGAGCGGCAGAGCCTGCTCGAACACGTCACTCGCCCCGCCAATCACAAGCAGGCACAACTCCACGTCGTGCTTCCCCTCGTCGAGCTTTGCCATGCCCGTAGGGTATGTCGCATCCGTCGGGGTTCAAAGGCACCCCTGGGTAGGGGGATCTCAGGGCAAAATGCACGTGGATCCCCGATGGAACGCGACTTGCTCCTGCTCCCGGCATGCTGGACCGACTCATCTCTCGTTATATGTCGCAGCCCGTGTTCACGATTTCCGCGGACGCGGAGCTGGACACGGCTCGGGATCGCCTGGCGAACCACGGCGTTTCTTCCCTAGCCGTCACGGACGGACACAATCCCGTGGCGGCCGTGATCAGCCGGACGGACCTGCTTGCGGCCGGCTCGGTGGAGGTCGACGAGAAGCACGGTGCGCTACACCTGCGCCTACCCCGGAAAAAAGTGCGCGAGATCGCCAATCCGGACGTCGTGGTAGTGGATCCGGAAGTCGAGACCGTTCGCGTCGCTTCAGGGCGCATGGTCGAGCGGCGCGTACACCGCGTTTTTGCCTCGAAAGGGGATCATCTCTATGGCGTGCTCAGCACACGCGACGTGATGCGTTGTGTGGCGGACGCGCGAGTTACCACGATTATCGACACGGTCATGAGCACGCCGGTGCAGGTCGTCGAGGCAAAGGAGCAGATCGACGTCGCTGTTGCCCGGCTCCGACAACTGGGAACGAGCGCCATCGTCGTGGTCGATCAACGCGGCTGGCCAGTCGGGCTATTGACCCAACGCGAAGCCCTCGAAGCGCGCGGCTACTTCAGCGCCGACACCGTCGATCTCGTGATGAGTCCGCGCTTCATCACGGTGCGCGAAGGTGCCGCGTTGCACTACGTGGCTGCTCAAGCGGTGGCCACGCGAGCCAGGCACGCCGTCGTGGTAGACGAACGCCAGGTCCTTGGAGTGGTGTCGGGCCTAGACTTCGCCGGCGCAGCGGCTGAGTGGGTCCCCCACAGCTGAGGATTCGGAGACGGGTTCTGACAAGGGTCGGTTCCGAGCAAACTCTGGCTCAGCCTCAGCCGTGGGCTTGACACCACAAACTGAATGAATATTCATTCTCTCTATGCCCTTGAGCTCTCCCCGCGCGGTAACGGTACTTCTCAGCGCATTCTTGAGTCTGATGTCCGCGTCAGCCTCCGGTCAGTCCCTCGACCAGGCCGGGATGGAGGCCAAGATGGACTCCTACCTTGATGGGGAGCGGGGGCTCGGCTTGGCCGGCATGATTGCCGGCGGTGCTTCTATCGGCGGCGCGGCGGTCTTGTACTTCCAGGACGACGAGATCTTGGAAGGGGCCGCGTACCCCCTCGCTGGCTTCGGCTTGCTCGAGCTTGCCGCCGGTAGCGTGATCTTCTTCCGCACGCCCGGGCAAGTCAGCGATCTCAGATCTGACTTGAAACGGGATCCGGCGCAGTTCCGCAAGGACGAGCTGAAGCGCATGCAGGCAGTCAATAGTCAGTTCGACGTGCTAACGATCGTTTGGATCGTCGGCATCGCAGCGGGCTTTGGAACTGCGACTTATGGCTTTCTCGACGACAGTGACCGCGCCAAGGGCATCGGCGCCGGTGTCGCGTTCGAGAGCGCGATTCTACTCACAGGTGACCTCATCGCCGCCGGCAACGCGCGCGACTACACCGACGCCCTCGAACGTTTCGATCCAGGCGCATCCAGTAGCTCGTCGTCCACGCTGATTCACGTGGGTGGCACATTCTGATGCCACCCGGACGCGCCAGAAGTCTTATTTTGTCGCTTGGTGACAGGCCGAGCATGTCTCCAGCAAGGAGGCATACACCTTCGCACGATCCTGCGGCGTCTTCTTCGCACCGGCGGTGTCCACGAGTCGCTTCAGACGGTCCGCTGCGCTGCGCGCATGCACGCCGCCTTTCTTGAGGATCTCCTTGGGAAAGGCTTCGCCAGCCAGGCCGTCTACGCCGGCTTTCCAGGCGTCGTCGGACGGAACATACAGGCCCTCCCACAAGCGCTCGCTCGCCCAGATGTGCCGCTGCATGCGGCTTTTCACCGTCGTCCCGGCCGCAGGCGCGGTGCCGACTTCCGGCTTGGGCCCGCTGGTGGAACGATGGCATGCGCCGCAAGCGACACCGATATCGGCAGTGGCCGCGGCAACAGCGGGGATGTCCGGACTGCCACCGACGCGTTCAGCGGCGGCCTGCAATGCCTTTACGGAAGGCTTCCAGTTCTTGGCCAGCTTTTCCAATCCGTCAATGTTCGACAGTGCTTTGGCAGGGCCAACCGCCGCCGACATGTTGCCAGAGATCACCGCCTCGCGGATCTGCTCGGTCTCCTTGAAATGCGATCGCATCAACTTTTCGGTGGGTGACCCGGGCGGTGGCGGTTCCGCCTTGGTCTGAGGCTCCGGGTCCGCAGGCGCTTCCGCAGGCGGGGCTTCAGCAGGTGCCTCCGTCGGTGCCGGCTCTGTCACGCTGGCCGCCGGTGTTGGTTCCGGTGTCGCAGGGGATTCGGCTGGCTGTGACGGCGGGCTGCCACAACCCGCAACTGCAACGGCGATCAGGGCCCAAGTGCGCGTCTTCATGTCGCAGGTCTAACATGAGCAGCCGCGGGCGATCGACGACCCCGACTGAGGGAAATCATGTCGCAACACGGCACGCGCGCTGGCGGCGCGACAACTTTGCGCGTCACATACAGTGCGACTTGGAAGCCCCTCACAAAAAAACGTGGAAGGCGTTGCGGTGCGTCTCGACGTGCCCGCTGGCAACGCACGCAGATTCTGCGGAACTGATGGCCCTCGGGGCTTACTTCAGTTCCAGCAAGTCGACCGTTGAGCCGACCACGACGCGGGTGTTGTTGGTCAGGAACGCCATGTCCAGCGTGTCGACGGTGTCGGCGGTGCCATTGCGGCAGTGGTAATTTGGGTTGCGGAACTCGGAAGTGTCCGTGAGGAGCATCGCCGGAAAGTCTTGGTCCCAAAAGGCAGCGTGGTCCGAGCGGCGCACGTCCTGAGCCAGGGGATTGCTCTTCAGGGAATCGGTGATCTCCAGAGTGACCGTGCGCAGTCCGATCTGCTTGGCGTGGTCAGCGACCCGAGCTGCGGCGAATGCGGCGGACGTATCTGGGATCAGCGTCAGGAAGTCCCCAACGAACCCCGCCGCCTCGATTTCCTTGTACTGATCCGGGAACAACAGATCGATCCCCTGCGGGATCTTTTGAGTGTTCGGCGTGGTGGTGAAGTAGCCAAGCATTTCCAAGGAATACATCGCGATAATGTTGCTGCCCGCTGACTTCGCTTGTGCAGCATACGCTTCCGCGCCGATCAGCCCGCTCTCTTCTTCGTCCCAACAGGCGAGCACCAACGTGCGCGAAAACGTCGCCCCAGCCAGCACGCGCGCCGTCTCCAACACTCCCGCCACACCGGTCGCGTTGTCATCGGCGCCGGCGCATCCAGAAATGTGATCATAGTGCGCTGACACGATCACTTCCTCCGATGCCTTGTCCGTGCCTTGCTTGATTCCCACGACGTTCACACCGGTCGCGTAGTTTTGGAGATTCACGGAAAAGCCATGCTGCTCGAAACGGGACTTGCAGAGATCTTGCACAGCCTGCCAATGCGGGCTCCCCGGGCTACGCGGCTTGGACACGAACTGCATGTCACTTTCGAGAGCAGAGCGCTGCACACAGTCACGTAGAGACGCAGCCGAAGTCTTGTCGCAAGCGTTGCTCCCGGTGTCCGCTGTTACGTCGGCTCCCGCGTCAGCAGGCGCGGCGGGCGCGGCGCTCTCACTTCCGGAGCAGGCGAGGAAGAAGCAACTCAGGCTAATTGCACTTGCTTTTCGTAGCATTCGCGGATGCTAGCACTCGGCGTGGTCTAGACTATGCGCAGCGTGCCGCGTCGCTGTCTCCCCGCATGGTTTGGCCTGATCTTGGCTGGAGTTCTCCTGGCCCCGTGTGCCGCGGCGACGCCCTTGGAGCTTCGGGTTGTCAGCTACAACGTGTATCTGGTGCCCTATACGGCGCCAGCGCGGGCCGAACGCCTCGAACGTCTACCGGAGAAGATTGGGGAACTTCGGCCGGATGTGGTGATGCTGCAGGAAGTGTGGAGCGAAGCCGACTCCGCCACGTTAGAGAACGCCTTGCGCGCCCAAGGCCTGACCTACGTAGAGAGGGACGCTTCCAATGCGCCGTTTTCCTACGACAGTACGGGAATGATCATCGCTTCGCGTTTTCCCATCACGGAAGTACACGGTCACGATTTCGAACTCGGACGCCTTCCGCACACGCCCTATCACCTGGACTGGATCGGAAAGAAGGGCGCGCTTGAAGTGCGCATACAAACGCCCCTGGGTACACTCCGCTTCGTCAACACACACTTTCAAGCCAGCTACGCCACAGGGAGCTATGAAGCCGTGCGTGTGGCTCAGTCGCTGGAACTATCCCAATGGATGCGCGACGAGACGCTTCCGCTGGTGCTGGCCGGTGATTTCAACGCACGCCCGGACTGGCCCAGCGCCAGATTGCTACGGGAGCGCAGCGGCGCACGACTACCGGAGGGTCGCTGGCGCGTTGACCACGTGCTGTTGCGGGACGGTGCCAATCTCGCCGTCGAGAGCATCGAAACGCAACGCTTGCTGCACGAACCCGTTGCGCTGAGCGACGGATCCCAGCGTCGGCTCAGTGATCACCGAGCCGTGTTCACGCGACTGCGCGTCAGCGCGAAGCCGACGGGGGCGCCGGGCGTGCGCGTTCCAGATCCCGGCCTTCTTGAGGAGGCCAAAG
>CBDUPW010000335.1:0-7628 GCA_965369205.1 uncultured Polyangiaceae bacterium
TTGTGTTCGACGGGGTCGAAGGGAACGTCCGTGGCGAGGGAAGGAGAAAGCACTTCGCTCTCGAGAGCGACGCGGTAGCCAGTCTCCGTGCTGGCGTCGGTCTGAAGATAGGCGCTGGCGGGGTAGGGGAGCCCACATGCGCCCGCGCTTCGAAAGGCATGGCAGTTGTCCGACAGACCGTCGTCGACGGCTCGAAACACGGGTTTCGTCGAACTGTCTTCACTATCACCGCAGGCGGCTACGGCCAGCGCCGCTGTCAGCAGAAAGAACGCGCGGGATGCGGGGACAGTCGATGGGGGGGGCACGGGGTTCGTCATGCGCGCAGCATGGTGCCTGCCTTCCCCGGCCACCACAAGAGTGCACGACTCGCCTCACGCGGGCGGCGCGTGAACGTCGAAGACGCGGCATGTGCCCCTCACGAAGCTGCGCCACGCAGCCGGGTGAGCGTGTCGCTGGCGTAATCGGCGTAGCGCTGCTCGAGGATTGCCTGCCGTGCGCCCCCGACCAGCGCGGCGTAGTACGTCAGATTGTGCACCGATAAGTAGCGGAACACCGCGAGCTCCCGGGCAATGAACAGATGCCGCAAGTAGGACCGGCTCAAGCCGGCCTGGCAGGTGGAACAGGGGCAATGTGGGTCCAAGGGGCGCAGATCATGGCGGTACTTCGCATGTTTGATCACGATCTTGCCGTCTGCTGTGAAGGCCTGACCGTTGCGCGCGTTGCGCGTCGGCATCACGCAGTCGAAGACGTCCACGCCACAGCCGATGGCGCGAATCAGGTCCACGGGGGTGCCCACACCCATCAAATAGTGGGGCCGCACGGGGTCGAGGGCGGGCACGACCTCCCTGAGAGTGGCGTGCATGCTCTCGTTCGGTTCCCCCACGCTGAATCCGCCCAGCGCGATTCCATCGAAAGGCAGAGCCTCCAGTGCTCTTGCATGACGCAGTCGGCGCTCGACGTTGCTGCCGCCTTGCACGATGCAAAACAGCGCTTGGCCTGGAGTCCGTGCCGCCAAGCAGCGAACGGCCCACCGCGTGGTGCGCTCTACAGCGCTTTCCATTTCTGACTCCGTGGCCGCGCCGGGCGGGCAGACGTCGAGCTGCAGGGCGACGTCTGCGCCCAGCGCGCCCTGGACCCTCATGCTCTCTTCCGGCGAAAGCATGAGGCGCGTGCCGTCCAGGTGGGATGCGATGGAAAAGCCCTCCTCGCTGAGCTTCACACGCTCCGCCAAAGAGAACGCCTGAAAGCCCCCGGAGTCCGTCGCAATGGCATGGGGCCACTTGGCAAAATCGTGCAGTCCACCGTGCAGCGCAACGACTTCCGGGCCTGGACGCAGCCATAGGTGGTAGGTGTTCATGATCAGCATGCGAGCGCCGGTTTTCTCGACGTCCAGGCTGTCCAGCGCTTTGACGGATGCCGCGGTGCCAACCGGCATAAAAACCGGGGTTTCCACGCTCCCGTGGGCAGTGTCGAGCAGCCCCGCGCGGGCGCTGCTGTCCGTGGCGATGACTTGAAACCGAGTCACGTGAGGCGCTCCGGGATCCACATGGCGTCGCCGTAGGACAAGAAGCGATACTCGCTTTTGATCGCAGTGCTGTAGGCCGCCAGGGTGCGCTCCAAACCAGCAAATGCGGCGACGAGTGCGAGCAGAGTGCTGCGCGGCATATGAAAGTTGGTCAAGAGCGCGTCCACAACGCGAAATGCGTAGTCCGGTTGGATCAAGATGTCGGTTTCTGCGTCTTGGCTCAGCACTTGCCCCGGTCTTTGAGGATCACTGGCCGCTTCCAGCGCGCGCACCACCGTGGTGCCCACGGCCACCACGCTGGCGCCGCGCGCGCGCGCGCGCGCAATGGCATCTCGAGTGGTGGTGGGCAGCCGGAAACGCTCGCTGTGCATGTCATGATCTTCGAGAGCGTCCGTCGACACCGGACGGAACGTGCCCGGTCCCACGTGGAGCGTGAGGGTTGTGACCTCGATACCGCGATTGCGCAGGGTACTGAGGGCGCTTTCGGTTAGGTGCAGAGATGCAGTCGGCGCGGCGACGGATCCCAAGTCTCTGGCGAAGACCGTTTGGTAGCGATCGCGGTCCGCGTCGGTCGCCGCGCGCTGCATGTAGGGGGGCAGCGGCACGTGCCCCACCGCTTCGATGGCGGCCTGAATAGAGCCTTGTTCCGCTTGCAACCGAAGCAGCACCCGACGCTCGTCCATGCGCTCGATCACGCGAGCCGAGAGGGGTCCGAATGAAAGCAAGGCCCCCGGGGACAATCGCTTGAGAGGTCGCGCAAACGCCTCCCAATCTTGGCCGTCCGACTCGTCGAGGATGGGGCGCAACAGTAGGACTTCGACTCGACCGCCGCTTGCACGGGTGCCCAGCAGGCGGGCACGCATGACTCGCGTGTCATTGAGCACGACCAGGCTGTTTTGTGGCACGAGCTCAGCCCAGTCACGCATGCTGTGGTGCGCACAATTCTGCCGCGTCACACACAAGAGCCGGCTGCCGTCGCGCTCGGCACTGGGATGCTGGGCGATCAGTCGCGCTGGCAGCTGGTAGTCGAGCAGGTCCGTGCGCATGGTGCGTTCACAGGACTTCGTTCTTCTTCCACTCCGCTTGGTACGACACGCCGAGTCCGAGAATGCGGTTCAGTAGGTCCGGGTATTGCACCCCAGCCGAGTGTGCGCTCTCCGCGAAGTCTTCGCCGTACTTCAAGTCTGGGTTCGGGTTGGCTTCGAGCAGGTAGATCTTGCCGTCGCGGCTGAGCCGGAGGTCCATGCGTGCGTAGCCGGACAGCGAAAGGGCCCGGTAGCAACGCTTGGCGAGTTTCGCGATTTCAGCTTCTTGCTCCGGCGAGAGGCCCTCCGCGCGGTGCGTCTTGATCTTGTACTTTTTCTGATAGTCGAGATCGAATTTGACTCGGGCCGTGGCGATGTGTGGCGCTCCGTCCGGGAGTTCGTCGAAAGGCATCTCCCAGACCGGGAAGGTGACGAGGCGCTGGTTGCCCATGACGCCAACGTACAGCTCGCGCCCCTCGATATACTCCTCGACGATGACGTCAACGCCGAAGGTTTCGTGCATGAAGTCGATGCGTTCTTTGAGTTTGGCGTCGTTCTGCACCACCGACGCCTGAGAAATGCCCAGGCTGGCTTCTTCGTTCACGCTCTTTACGAGGAGAGGAAACTCAAGATGCTTGGGTCGGCGGGTGCGGCGCCCGCGCGGAAAGACGTGAAACTTCGGTACGCGAATGCGGTGGGCCGCCAGGAGGCGCTTGGACAGGCCCTTGTCCCGGGCGAGCATGAGTCCCCGGGGATTGCACCCGGTGTAGGGTTTTTTGAGCAGCTCCATGTAGCTGACCACGTGTTGGTCGTAGACGGCCACGCCGTGGAAGTGCACCAGTAGGTTGAACGCGACGTGTGCCTTGGTCTCACGGAACGCGCCACGAATAGCGCCCAAGTCGCTGCCGACGCCCACGGAGTAGACATCGTGACCCAGCTTTTCCAGCCCGGCCAGGACGTCGTATTCCGTCGCCCATTCGTTGATCTCTTTATCCGAGTAGCCTTCGACGCTTTCCGGTGGGACCAGGTCTTCGTGCATCAGCACGATCACGCGGAGCTTCTTCATCTGGCCAACCGATGGTGCCCGGCGTGCAGGTAGTTCATGGTTTGTACCGTCAGCATCATAAGTGCGTCCTGTTTGGTCTCATCGTCATCCCGCGCGTGTCGCACGTCCAGTTCTTCGCAGCGGTAGATCATCTCCCAAAGCAGCTGATCGATCGTGTACTGGTACTCACCGGTCCAGCGTGCAATGCGTCGACGCAGGTCGGGTCGGATCTTGCGGAGGAATGCCGCCGCGGGTTTGCTCTTGACGCCTTCCGACAGGGGAGGGAATAGGCGCCGCAGATCCCGGTCGTAAAAGCTGGGGTGATCCAGACTGTAGCGTTCTTTCTTCTGGTTGTAGTGCTCGCGGAGAGTCATCCGGTTGCTGCGCAGGGCTTCCACGCGTTCCCGGCTGCGCACAGCTTGGGGCTGCCCCGCGATCGCTTGCATCAGCTCATCTACATATTGGAGCTTCTTGAGGGCACGCCAGCCACGATAGCGCTTGCGCCAGCGTGAGGCGGGATCGAGCCAAACGGCGAAGGTTTCTGCCCAATCCTCTGCAGGATGGCTCTGCGCGTACCACATATCCAAATGCAGCACGTAACTCTTGCTGTAGGGCTTGGGTTGGTAGAACTTGGCATACGGCGCACTGTAGGAACCAAAGACTTCACGCCAGCTCTTCTTGCGATGGATGCGGAATGCGGTGTCGAGGGCGTGCCCCGCTTCGTGCCGCAGCAGCTGCATGCACCAGCGCGGGTTTCCTCCTTCTACATCTAGGATCTGTCGCTCTTCCAGCGCCGCGAGGCGCGGGTGCGCCAAATAGAACGGGATGGCGACTCCGGGAACCCCGTCCGGGGAGAACCACTCGGTGGAAAGCCAGCAATGGGGTTTGAAACGGATGTCACGGGAAGCGAGCTCGTCGTACAGCTTCTCGACGCGTTCGCTCAGTACGGTATCTTTGACTTCTAGCTCAAGGTCGCAGAAGCGGAGCTTGAGTAACTCTTCGTCGCTCAGCTTCGTCCAACTTGGTTCGCGTCGAGCGCGGGGTTTCTTCGAAGTCGCGGTTTTGGGCATCAGCGGTCTTCGTAAGTGATACCTAGACGCGTCATCTTTCGCCAGAGGGTCGTGGGGCTGATGCTCAAGGCCTCAGCCGCCCGCTCTCGGCTCCCGTCGTTGGCCCGCAGTGCGTCCAGCACTGCGACACGCTCGGCATCGTCGACAATGTCCGCCAACGTCCGCTCACCGCTGTGGGCCTGTTTTCGTGGCGCTTGGGGGAGAATATCGTCCAAGGTGATGGGAGAGCCTGCCGCCAGCGCCACCGCCTGCTCCACCATGTTTTCGAGCTCTCGGACGTTGCCGGGGTATTCGTAGGTGATCAAACGGTCGATGACGCCCTCGCCCAACTCTGCCCGCACCTTCATCTTGCGACCGTATTTCTCGAGGAAGAAATCCGCGAGCACCGGGATGTCCTCCCGACGTTCGCGCAGCGGCGGCAAGTGGAAGCGCGCGACGTTCAAGCGGTAATACAAATCCTGGCGGAAACGACGCTCTTCGACTGCGCGCCCCAAGTCGACGTTGGTCGCGGCGACCACGCGGATGTCCACGGTGATGGACTTGTTCTCGCCCACCCGGCGCACTTCGCCCTCTTGGATTGCGCGCAAGAGCTTGGCTTGAAAGGATGGGGTTGTTTCAGCGATTTCGTCGAAGAAGAACGTGCCGCCGTCGGCTTCCTCGAAGAGCCCTTTGCGTGCGGACACCGCGCCAGTGAACGCGCCGCGGGTGTGCCCAAATAGCTCGCTTTCGAGCAGGGTTTCAGTGATCGCGGCGCAGTTCACGGTCACGAAGGGTCGGTCGGCACGTTTGCTGTTGGCGTGCACGGCGCGGGCGATCAGCTCTTTTCCGGTGCCGCTCTCGCCGGTGATGAGCACGATGGCGTCCGTGGAGGCGATCTTGGAGACGCGGGTGAGCACGTCCTGCACCGCCTGGGAACGACCGACGATATTTTCGAAGTGGTAGCGTTCCTTGAACTCCTGGGCAAAAAGTCGCATCTGACCGTGCAGCCGGCGACTCTCGATGGCCTTCGTCACTTTGACGATGAGTTCGTGCTCCGTAAATGGCTTCTGTATGTAGTCGAAAGCTCCGAAGCGCATGGCTTCGACAGCGCTCTCGATCGTGCCGTAGGCCGTCATGACGATTACCTCTGTCATGGGCTGTGCTTCTTTGATGGCTCGAAGCACGTCGAGCCCATCGTGTTCTCCCATGCGGAGGTCCGTGATGACCACGTCGTAGGCTCCGGTCGTTCCGAGCTCGCGGCCCTCGGTGCCGTCGCCGGCTTCGTCCACATCAAAGCCGCCCCCACGCAGCATCATGGCCAGGGTCGTGCGCATGTTCCGCTGATCGTCGACGACCAAGATCTTGCCAGCGACGCTCGCCGCGGCGTTTCGCCCGGAAGCGGAGCCTGTCTCAGCGGATTTATTAGCCACGGTGGTTGCCATCGTCTGGTGTCACGGGGATGCCGGACCTGTGTGACGTTAATTCCTTCCCGCCGCGGCATCCACACCGGAGCCAAGATAAGTTGCGAATTTGGGGCCCCCGGGGCGCCCCTCGTGGCATAGAATGGATCCGTCCATGAGCCAGGAGAGAAAGCAGATCGGCAGAATACTGCTGGCTCAGCGCGCGGTCACACCCGAGCAGCTGGAACAGGCGCTCAATACCGGGGGTGGCCGGCTGGCTTCCCGGCTGGCCGAACAGGGCACGATCACCGACACGGCGGCGCTCAAGGCCCTGAGCGAGCAACACGGCATTCCTGGCATCGACCTCGCGCAGATCTGCCTGCGATTGGAAGATCTCGACCTGCTGCCACGCGAAATTGCCGAGAAGCATCTCATCTTGCCCGTGCTCGTCCGTGACGACCGCTTGTTCGTCGCGATGGCAAACCCGCGCGAGAAGAAGGTGCTCGACGAGCTGGAGTTCGTCACGGGCAAGAAAGTCTACCCCTACGTTTCGCTCGAGGGTGTGATGGCCAAGGTCATCTCCGAGTCGTATACGAAGAAGATGGAGGGGGAGGCCTACTACGTTGGGCCTGCCTGTCCCGATGACGTGCTGGCCCGAATCGGGATCAACCGCGAAGGCCGTTTGCTGGTTCCGATGGATCCGGCAGTCCCGTCTGTGCCCCCAGGTCCGCCGGAGCACGATCCGAGCGCGCCACTTTCTGCGCCCGGGGTGGTGGTGGACGATGCCGTGGGGCGTATGTCACGCAGCGACGAGATCGAGGATGACGATTTCGGTGACGTGTCACGGGATCTTTCCGTGGTTGCTGAGCTTCCTGAACACATGCTGGGCACAGACGCTGCGCCCGGGGTGCGAACGGTGCTCGTCGTCGACGACGAGGCCGACATCCGCAAGATGCTGAAACGGCTGCTTTCTACCCGTGGTTTTCGGGTGCTCGAGGCGGACCGCGGGCTCTTGGCGTTGCGGCTCGTTAAGGAACACAGGCCCGACCTGATCATCTTGGACGCGATGCTACCCGAGGTGCACGGCTTCGAAATCGCACGGCGCATCAAAGGCAGCGCGCGCTACGGCCGGATCCCGATCATCATGGTCAGCGCTGTGTATCGCGGCTGGCGCTATGCCGAAGACCTGAAACAGAGCTGCGGCGTCGACCACTTCATCGAGAAGCCTTTCCGGATTGCCGATGTGATGGCTGCAGTTGAAGCCTGCGTCGCAGCAGATGCGGATCCGGTCAGCAGCACGCCGATGGACGCGTCCGAGGAAGTAGAACGAGTTCTCGAAGCCGGGGTGCGCGCTTACAAGGCGGGCAACATCGAGGAAGCCGTGGAGTATCTACTGCGTGGTCTGAAGATCGACCCGCTCGCGTATCGACTCCACTTTCACCTTGGTCTGCTCTACGGCAAGCAAGGCAAGGTCTACGAAGCCATCAACGAGCTCGAGACGGCCGTCGAAATCAACGCCCGGCATTTCGCCGCAGTGAAGAACTTGGCGATCCTGTATCAAAAAGCAGGATTCCGAAATAAGGC
>CBDUPW010000336.1:0-7578 GCA_965369205.1 uncultured Polyangiaceae bacterium
GTCGCGCAGTATCGGGCTGCGCTTGCCTGCGTCGACACACTGCTTGGGCGCGAGGTGTTGGGACGTGAACTGTTCGAAGAGGCGGCCCGGGACCTAGAGTTCGCCGGCAAAGGCGATGACCGCCTCATCTTCGATGGTTGGCGCGCGGTGTGTGCGGCGCGCCAGCGCGACGCCGGACCTGACGCGACGGGACTGGCGCAAGCGTTCTTCGAGCGCTCTCCAGAAAGCACGCACTTTCAGTTTCGCGCAGTGGCCCGGGTCCTGCGCGGCTCGCAGCGTGGCTCATCACGCTGTCTGCGGATCGCAGACGACGCGTCGTGGTTTGAGCTCTCTGGGGAACGCGTCTCTCTCGCGCGTCGTGGTAATCTGCGGCGCATCTTGTTGGCACTGGTGATCGCCCACGAGGACGACCCAGCGGCGGCGAGCGATGTCAGTGCGCTCTTCGAAGCAGGCTGGCCCGGGCAGCACATCAACGCTTCTTCGTCCCACCGCGTGCACGTCGCGATGGCGACGCTGCGCAAGCTTGGCCTGGGCGAAATGCTGGTCACGCATAGTGAAGGCTACACGCTGTCTCGTGAGCTCACGCTGCAACGCGTGTCGGCCAGTGGGCCATGAGAACTCAGAGCAGATCTCAAAGCACTCGAGAGAGCTGATCCCGCGAGCAGCGCCTAGTACACATCTTGGCAGCTGCCGCTCACACCGCTGCTATCCGCTTGGCAGGCTCCGCCCTTTGGCTCCTGGCAGGCAATGTCCGGGCAAGCAACGCCGACGCCACACTTTTGCGCGTTCCAGAAGTAAGACAGGTCGTTCAGGTTCTTCAGCGCCTCGGTATTGCCCGGGTTCACGTAAGTGTCGCCGCAGGGGCATTGGAGCTCGTTGGGAACCTTTGCTGTGCACTGCTCGAAGTCGATCGTGGGGTTGCAGACTTTCGCCTTCGCGATGGTTTCAACGTAGGCGGTTTGCAGCGACGCGCACGGCGCGCCGCCGCCGCCCGGTGCGCCGCCGCTGCTTGCGCCACCGCTGCTTGCGCCACCGCCGCCGGGTGCGCCACCGCCGCCCGTGCCCCCAGTGGTCGTGGTCGCGCCACTGCCGCTGCCGCTGCCGGAAGTCCCCGCGACGTTTCCGCTGCCACCGGTCCCGCTTCCTCCAGCGCCCGCGCCGCCGCTGCCGTCGCCCGTGGACTCACCTCCGCAGGCCAGAAAGAGCAATGCCGGGATCGTGATCCAGAGAGACTTCGACATGGCCGTCAATATAGCACCGTTGCCCGGCGAGCCAACGCAACCCCTTCGTGCGCAACAGACCGAATTCGACTCAGATCGATCGCTCGGACAGCGCCCCGTGAGGCCGAGCCGGCGCGGCGGTTGCAGTCGCCGTGGCGCAGGGGGAGGGCGCGTGGAAGAATGGTTTGTATACGAAGTGTTATTGGCGCACCGATCCCCCCAATCCGCTAGAGGTTGGTCGCCGAATCGCTCGCTTTCGGGAAGCAGCGAACCTGGCTACGCTTCCTTGGGTGTCCCAAAGCGAGCGATCTCGGAGCATCCATCACGGAGATGCCCGGGTGTGGCTGGAAGCGAACCCAGCGGAACCGGGAATGAGCGTGGTGACGTCACTGCCCGACGTTTCGGAAAAACCAGGCGCAGCGGAAGCATGGAGTTTCGAAGGTTGGAAAGCATGGTTTGCAGCAGCCGTGCGCCAGATACTACGCTGGACCCCTGAGCACAGCGTCGCAATCTTCTATCAAAGCGACATCCGACGCGGTGGTGTGTGGGTGGACAAGGGTTACCTGGTCATGCGCGCGGCGGAGCAAGAGGGCGCGTCACTGGTGTGGCACAAGATCGTGTGTCGCAAGCCGCCCGGCAGCATCGCGCTCGGTCGCGCCAGCTACTCCCATATGTTGTGCCTCACCCGTGGCCAGCGTGCAGCGCCGCGCCGTCCCGGGCCGGATGTGCTCGCGGACGCCGGTGACATGAACTGGAGTCGGGCCATGGGCACCCGGGCCGCGGCGGTCGCTTGTCGCTTCTTGCTCGAGGAAACCGACGCGCGCACGGTTGTCGACCCATACTGTGGGCGCGGCACGGTGCTGGCCGTTGCGAACTCCATGGGGCTTGGCGCCGTCGGTGTGGAGCTGAGTGCGAAGCGCTGTCGTGCGGCGCGGAAGCTATCTTTCGCGAGCTAGTTCCGCCCGCAGTGGTCGCCGCCGCGGGGCTAAGCTATCGTTGACCTATGCGAAGCGCGCTGGTGCTGGGGTGGACGCTGGGGGCCGTGCTGACTTTGGTGGGCGGTTGCAGCAGCGGTGCCGGCAACGTGAACAGCGGCGGCGGCGCGTATTGTGGGCGCGCCAGTCAGTTGCTCAACCGCTGCGGTTTTTCAACCTACGCATCGAGCCCGAGCTTCGACTGCGAGGAGCCGACAACGCAGCAGCGACGGTGCTATTTTGATTGCGAACTCGCGCTCAGCTGCCAGCAGGTCGTTGGTGCTATTTGCGATGGGATCTCAGCGCCGCTCGAAAACTGCGTGTTGAAGTGCCCGGCGGCCACCTTTCCCTGCGGCGATGGCACTACGTACGACGAAGGGGACAAATGTGACGGGCACATGGATTGCAGCAACAACGCGGACGAAGAAGGCTGCCCAACCTTCGACTGTGGAGACGGTTCGGTAGTCGTCTTGGAATACAAGTGCGACGGCTTCCCGGATTGTTCCAACGGCGCAGACGAGCAGGGCTGCCCACCGGGTTCCGTCTTCGACTGCGGCGACGGTACGACCGTTCCAGCGTCGTCCAGGTGCGACGGTTATGCTGATTGCTCCAATGGAGCGGACGAACCGCCCAGCTGCGGCGCAGATCCTGTGGAATCAGATTGTAAGAAGCTGGGCCACTAAGAGCGGCATAGACTGCTTTTGATGCGACCGGCCCGTGCAAACGCTAGGGCCCGTTGCACCGCGTCGTTTCACCCGAGCATGTAGCCCCCAAGATCACGATGACGTGCGATGGGAGTTCGGTCCGGCGATATCGAGCACCCCCCCGCGCTAGTTCATCGCTAAGGTCAGCCAGAATACGGGTCCGGTGCGGGACGTGCCGTCGCGGAGTTGGCGCGTGCGTGTGCAGTGATTCACGGCGTCGGCCATCGCTCGGACGTCGGCGAAGGGAGCTGCGATGCCCGTGCGCAGGACGGCATGATCCAGCATCGGATCCTTGGGATCGCGATGGGCGCCGTTGGCTTGCCACATCTTGCACACCGTCGCTCCTAGCTTTGGATCCTTCGCGCTGAGGGTCTGCTCACTGAGGGCGCCATTGCCTCGCATCCACGTCAAGCGCAGGCCGGACTCGTCCGGGCGCACCACGAACACCGGCGAAGGTTCGCGAGCCGGGGCCATGGCTTCCTGCGGTGGGCCGGGCACCCGCGCGACGAGCTCGACGATGCGCGCGGGCTGACTGGCGGACTGGACGAGGATGTTTGGAAAGCCGGCGTATGCCATGGTCTGGAATACGCTCTTGACGACGAGCAGCGGTGCGTCGTCCGCGACTCGCAGGCCTGCTACACCCGGGAACCGAGCACGCGGATGCGCCATTCGCCAACGGTCGTGCCAACGTTTCAGCGCCGCGAAGGCGCCGTCCACTCGCTGCAGGCGTCGCGCGGAGGTGACGGTTTCCGTGGAGTCGACCTTTTCCTCGCCTAGCAGCACGTCAGAGCCCGAGACGACGACGATCGGCCACGGGCCTGCAGTAGGTGCTGGCTCCGGAAGAGGCTGTGGACGTGATGGCAACGGATCCGTCGCAGGAGGCGATGACGCAGATGGCGGAGGCGGGGACGTTGCGCGAGGCGACGACGGTAGCGTCGCGGGGGGGGGCGACGGATGCGTCGACGGCGCAGAGTTCTCCGTCGAGGGCGAAAAGATGATTGGATACGACACCGTCACCATGCCTGCTTCGGGCTCTGGGAACTCGAAGGCTTGAAACACGCTCTGCACGCAGCTCAAGACGCCCTGCGGCAGGTCCCCCGTAGTCTTAGCGTCGCTCACCTTGCCGCTGCGGTTGATGACAAACTTGGTCGTTGCTCGCCCTGTCAGGTCCGGCTTCTTCGCAAGCCCGCGCTCGTAGCACCGGCGCAGACGGTCGTAGTTCACTCGCACGATGCGCTGGATCACCTCCGGGGGCAGGCGGCCGCTCACACTCGTGGCGCCCATTCTCATTCCGCGCGGCCTTGGAGCCGGGCCACCAGACCCGATCCCGAACAAGCCCATGGTCACGACATCGGGTTCCCGGTTGGCGAGAGTCTCGTCGATCTCACCCACGGCGCGCACTAGTCTGGCCTGCAGAATCTCGTCGGGTGTCGCCTTTGCGCCCGTTTGCGTGATCGGCGTCTCTCCCGGCTGCGAGATGGCCGTCGTCGTCGATGCTGACGGCTCGCTCGTTGCCTTTGTTCGCGTGCAACCCATGAGCACGATTGCCGCTCCCATCCAGCAGCGGATCATTGACGTCCTCCCCATCGATCGCGACCCTAGCATTCCAACGGCGGCATGCACCCAGCCAAGGCCGCTTTTGGATGTTGCCCAGAGTCGAACTCTGGTGGCCGCCCCACGGCGAGGATCCGGCGCGAATTTTCCGCGAGCCAGTTGGTGGACTTGGGCTCTGGGATCTCTGCTAGTGAATGTGCATGCGCAGCTTCTGGATCGCTCTTGCTCTCTTGACTTCCGTCGCTTGTGCGCGGCCGGAGCCACCGGCCCCAGTGGCAACAACACCGCTCGCTCCGAAAGCGGCGCCCCGGGAGAGCACAACGCAGAAGTCGGCGCCAACTGCTGTTGTGGTGCCAGCGCCGCCGGTCGTGAAGGCGTCCCCCGGGCGGGTTGCCTGCGGGTCAACGAGCTGCGACACGACTCATCAAGTATGCTGCAACGGTGCGCGCTGCATCGAACACGCCGACGTGCAAGCATGGGTCAAGGCGCATCCCAACAAGGCGCGGTACCACCGGTTGATGGGCGATGGCTGCCCAATGGCAGGCGAGTGGAGTAACGAGGCCGCGGCCTGCGACGATGCGGGAGACTGCTCGGACGGAAAGGCGTGCTGCGAACAAGGCCGAGGCTCGGAGTACTGGGCTTTTGCTTGCGAGGCGTCGCCCTGCGAACAAGTCTGCTCGGGCCCCGGTAGTTGCACGCCCGGCTATCACTGCGAGTTCGACAAGAACGCCACAGGCGTCGTCCGAGGCAAATGCCGGTTCACGGCGGCCAAGGTGTCTTGCGGAACTCAAACGTGTGGCGGCGACAAGCCCTTCTGTTGTGAGCCCACCCAGAGCGACATCGACGAAGAGCCCCCCATACTCCCGCACTGCCGAGCTGCCGCCGAGTCTTGCGAGGGCAGTTCCAGGCGGCTGGAGTGCCGGCAGAACACGGACTGCGGGGACAACCGGAAGTGCTGTGGTCTGAACCGCGGGGAAACGCTGTGCCTCGCGTCCTGCACGGTGCGGCTCGGCGACCGGCCCACCTGCAAGAGGCTCACCGATTGTCCGAAGGACGCAGAGCTCGTGCCGAAGTCGTGCGCAGGCACAGGCATCAAGTACTGTGAGTATTGAGAAACCCATGAGCGGAACCAGGTCGATGCGAGGGCGCGCGTGCCGGGTTCGAGAGCCGGGTGCGGCTACCCGCGGACGGTGAGGCGTTGACCTTCACGCCGTGAGGCGACGCCCCACAGCTCAGGGGTCGTCCGCGATCACTTCGGCGTCGAAGCTTCCGGTGAACGTCGCGTTGCAGTCTGCCCCTAAGAACGTGCCGCTGACTGTGCCGGCGGCAACTTCTTTGCCGGCGAGCACTGCGGCACAGGGGCACATCCCGGTGCAGCCAAGCTTTGCCGTGAGGGTGCCGGCCTCGAGCTGCCATTGCTCCACGCTGCCGCTGCATGCAAAGAGGCCGCCGCACTTGCCATCCTCGGACCAATGACAGGCCGAGACCGGACCGTCGGAAGGGCGCCCAACCACGCGCACGATGGATTGGCCGTTGGCCGGCGGCTCCTTGCCGCTCCCGGTAAGCCGATAGCGCACGCGCGGTTCGGAATCGGCCACGAAGCTAGCGGCGCCGCCGCCGAACTCTGGGTGGAACAGCACCAGTCGCGTGGTTGTGCGCACGACTTCCACATTGCTGACGTCCGGCGGCGCGTTTGCGCAGTCGCTGCTGGCAGTGACGCGGCTGAGCAGGCGCCCCTCCAACGAGTAGCTGCCACGACTGCTGCAACCAGCGCGCAGATCGTGCAGCTCCCAGCTCAAGTCCGCGCGTAGGCTGAGGCGTTCGCTGCAGCGGTGCCAATCCCCAACGACTTTGGGCGGTGCGCCCGGGTCGATGGGTGCGTCGTCGGACTCGGTGCTGGCCCCGCATGCGCCGCCGCAGACGAGGGCGAGCGCCGCAACGCTGATACCAAGCCACCGCATTACTCAGAGGGTAGCGCGATGGCACATGGGCGTCATGGTCCAAGGCAAAACCGCCTTTTGAAGTCATGCTTTCGGTCCGCCGGGGAACTCGGATATCCTCGCGCCGATGGCCAGCGTGCAACTCACTCGCCACCTCCACGAGTTCTTCCCGCAGCTGGCGGGCCAGGTGCTCCAGGTCGAGGCCGCCACGGTGGCCGACGCGCTCGCTGAAGTGGAAAAGCGCGCACCCGGCTTCACCTTCTATGTATGTGACGAACTGGGTCGCCTACGTCAGCACGTCAACATCTTCGTGGGAGACGAACGCATCCGTGATCGCCAACGGCTCAGCGACACGCTAGCGCCGGACGCGCACGTCATGATCATGCAGGCGCTCAGTGGTGGTTGAAGTCGTCGTCGATCGCAAAAGAAAGAGGGTTCATGGCTAGCTGCATTCTCGTTGGCACACGCAAGGGCACGTTTCTCGTTGAGAAGACCGGTGGGCGTTGGCAACCGAAGCTGTCGGGGCACGCTGGCAGCGGCGTGAACTTCGTGGCGCGAGATCCGAACACCAAGACGCTGTGGGCGGCGCTCGGACACGGGCACTGGGGAGCAAAGCTGTCGCGTTCGACGGATGGTGGCAAGACCTGGGCAGACGCGCCGCAGATCAAGTACCCGAAGGGTGCGCGCTATCTGGCGACCCCCATGCCCGGCGAAGACGATCCGATCGACGCGCCTCCGAAGGGGCTGAAGCTGCAGGACGCTACGCTGCTCAAGCTCTGGCACATTGGTTTTGGGCAAGATGGTCACATTTATGTGGGCACGATCCCTGGCGGGCTCTTCGAGAGCAGCGACGGCGGCGAGAGCTTCGAGCTCAATCGACCCCTATGGAATCATGCATCCCGCGGCGGGGATCTGTTCGCGGGCGAGGGGTCGGGCCACACGGACTGGTTTGGGACTCCCGCGTCCGAGGGGGAGTTCGCGCCGGGCATCCACTCCATCCTGGTCGACCCCCGCGACGCCCAGCGCATCGTGATCGCCGTGTCGACCGCGGGCGTGCTCGAGTCGCGGGATGGTGGCAAGACTTGGCAGGGGCGCAACCAAGGCATGCTGAACGACTACTTGCCCGACCCCGCCGCGGAGTGGGGGCACGACCCGCATTATGTCGAGCAGTGCGTCGGCAGCCCCG
>CBDUPW010000337.1:0-7563 GCA_965369205.1 uncultured Polyangiaceae bacterium
TGGTGGATCCGGCGGTGGATTCGTGGAAGCGCCGCCCGTGCCCGGCGGCGGTGGATCCGGCGGCGGCCCCCCACTCGCCCCGCCGGCGCCCGGAGGCGGCGGATCCGGCATGCCCCCGCCGCAGGCGACGGGACACTCCGCGCTGTTTTCCGTCAGACACAGACAGCGCGCCAGACACCCCACGCAGCCATCACAACGGTTCGGCTCATACACACACTCCGGAGCAGCCGCCGGACCCAACGTGCCGCCACTGGAGATCCGATCTGTGTCGCCTTCGGGTGTCGCCGAACACCCGACCGCAAGCGCCACCGCGCCGCACCACATGAAGTTGAATCGCGCCACGTCGTTTGCCTTCCTCACTGCGGCTGCGCAACGGTCACGCAGCCAAATAGAATGTCCACGCGCCCAAGTGCGGTCGGGATGAGTCGGAGTTTCATGGCAGCACCTCTTCACGGCGTCGCGATCGACGGAAAACCCTCAGCCTGCACGGCCGCCACTTGCGCCGAAAGCTTCGGCAAGAAAAACGCTCCCGCGGGCTCGTCGCCGAAGGGCAGGAATGGCACCACCAAGCGCTGCAGCACGCGGCCCTCTTTGGACAGCAGCTTCACTGCCGTATCAACGCCCTCCACACGTTCGTTCAGGGTGATGGCGCCGCCCCAGACCAGGGAGCCGTCCACGTCCACCAACAGCTTTTGGTACGCCTGGGGAGGCGTGGGCACTTCATACGCGTTCTGATTGACGTACTTGATGCGACTGAAGAGCTTCCCGTAGTTGGTGTCGCTGATCCACTGCGGATCGCAGTAGCTCATCACGTCGCGGTAGCTATTCGGATCTTTGAGCGCGCCGCCCAGCAGGTCGTGTCCCCACACGCCGATGCGCGCGCCTGAATACGGAAACGATTCTCCCGAAACGCCGCAAGGCGCGTGGGGCCGCCCGTGGGTGTGCCCCACTTCGTGCGCCATGATCAGGCCCTCTTTGTCGGCGCCGGTAAAGCCGAGACCCACGGAGCAGCGCGCCCATTTGCTCGAAGCCGACGGCACGTTGCCCAGGCCCGCGATACCGCCGCCGTAGCTGCTCCAGGACGACTTCGGCGCCATCACGCCGAAGTAGTAGATCTTGGAATCCACGCCGTCCTTCTGGCGCAGGTCGCACAGCGCATCGAGCCAGTTGGACCAACCCGAGCTCGGTCCCACGTAGCCGGAATACTGCACCGGCGCGCGCAGCGAGATGTCCACCTTCGGCGTCGGATACATGCCGAAGACCGCATCGTGATACACCTTCATCTGCGTGTTCGACGTGTCCGGCGCACGCCCAGATCCGTCCGCGGTGTAGATGAACGGCACGATCACCAAGCGCACCGGCCCCGACGCTTCGGTGCCCATATTCGCCTCGCTTTGGGCCGGGAACACCGCCCCGGCCTGGACCGCCCCGACGCTGCCACCGCTCGGTTCATGCAACGAGACTCGGAACTTTAGGTCCCCGGTCATCTGCTCCGGCGGGATCTGAAAGTTGATGGTGCTGCCCAGGCTGCCGTCCGACGACGTGCCCGACACTTGCAGACTCGCGGTCTGGCTCTTCACGTTCGGATCGCTCGACTTCAGATCGAGCAACGCCGTGATGTTACGGTTCTGAAAACCGCTCACGGGCGCGACGCTCACCCGGAGCAATGCCGGCCGCCCTTCGATCACCGGTGCATTGCGCTGATTGATGGCTTGGCCGTTTTTTACCAGGGAGATCTTCACGCCCTGATAAATCGCGATCTCGCCAATATTCAAGTTGCCCGCGTAGTCGCCGACTTGCCCCAGGGATCCACCGGCCCAGCCGCCGCTGTTGCCCCAGCCTCCATTGCCGCTGCCGCCCGAACCGGTCGTGCCGCCGCCACTGCCGCCAGCATTGCCGGCGCCGCCGCTATTGCCGCCACCCGCGCTGCCGCCAGACCCGCCCGACGACGATGCGTTGCCCGACCCGCCGCCGGAAACGTCACCACCGCCGCCCACGATGCCTCCCGAGCCGACGGACCCGCCGACGCCTAGATCGCCCCCCGCGCCCGTGAACCCACACTCGCACTTGCTTAGGGATTTTCCGGTTCCGCTGCAGATCTGGATGCCCTGACTCGCGCCGGGACACACGCAAGCCAGCTGTTGGCCCGGAATGCACGCGCGCGCTTCGAGAGACTCATCGGGTACTGACCCGCAGCCCAGGGCCAGCAGTGCGGGCATCACCATAAACAGTCGTCGCATCGTGGACCTCACGAACACTGCGCTGCGCAGGCCTGCGCTGCACAGCCTCCCAGAGCCACAGCGGGGGTGACCGCACCAAAGTTCACCATGTAGGCGCCGCAGGACAGAATCAGGCAGCCGTAATCAGACAGAGAGCAGCCGCTCTGAGCAGCACAGCTGACCAGGTCGAGGCAGCCAGACGTCTGCGAGCAGGACGAATACTGCGCGCCGCACGCCGCTGAAATGCACCCCTCGCAACTACTGGCGGTCGTGCCACCACCACCACTACCGCTGCCGCCATATCCGCCGCTGCCGCCAGAGGAGCCGCCGTATCCGCCGCTGCCCGTTGCGCCGTAGCCGCCGCTGCCGCCGCCGCTGCTTCCACCACTCGAGGGGTTGCCCCCAGTGCCAGCGCCGCCGCCGCCACCGTTCGCGCACTGCGAGAGGCACCCATTGGCGTCGCCGCCGTTGCAGGCGCAGGTGTCGAAACACGACGTGCAGCCTCCGCAGTCCGGCGCGAAGGTGCAGCCGGCGCCAAGGCTCCCGCTACACCCCATACACGCGCCGTATCCGCTGCCGCTCGCGTTGCACTCCTGCACGCCACTGCCCCCCCCAGGGCAGGCGCATTCGGCGGTCTCATTGGGCAAACACGCGGCGCTTGGTTCAGCCTCCTCCGTCTGGGCCGCGCAACCAAACGCCAAGATG
Source organism: uncultured Polyangiaceae bacterium (assembly GCA_965369205.1). Lineage (GTDB taxonomy): Bacteria > Myxococcota_A > Polyangia > Polyangiales > Polyangiaceae > JACKEA01. The sequence continues at coordinate 2,925 of CBDUPW010000337.1, forward strand.
GCGGCAGTTACGGAAACGAAGCTGGCGAACGCGGCACGCAACATGGAGCTCTCCTCTTTCGTTTCCGGGCCGTGCCCGCGAAACGTTCAAGCCAGAGCGCTCGGGACAGAGCGCTCCCACCTTTGCTGACACCGGCCCCCCACCGGCCTTGCAGCCGGTGTGCGACTTCTTTTGTTCTTTGGTGTTCCGGGACCCAGGGTCATCCGGACGATCTGGCCGACATCCAACAGATAGGCGGAAATAGCGGCAGATCGGACCCCATGACGGACCGCATTGACCTCCGCAATCGAAAATGAAAACCATTATCAATAACGATGACCCGTCGATTCCAGGGATCTTGTGCGGCCCTGGTGGCCATCGCGGCGCTGCTATGGCCCGCGCTGAGCCACGCCGCTGGCTATGATCAGCCGGTCCCTTTCACGGCGCGCAACATCGGCGTCGGGGGAACAGCGGTGGCAGCAGCCGATGATCCCACTGCTCCGGCCTACAATCCCGCTGGTCTGGCGTGGGTGAGCGGCGTGGAAGTGCTCGGCGGGGTGACGCTGATGACGGGCAAACTGCGGGCATCGCCGGAGTCAGACACCAACGTTGAGTCAGAACGGATCGTCGCACCCTTGCCCTTCTTGAGCGCCGCGTCGAAGCTCCTCGATCGCTTTAACATCGGGCTGGCGATGCATCCCATTGCGGCGGCGGGCGCGGTCTACGAGTACGAAGGTGCCGTCGGCCTCACACGCGACGAAACCCGGGCAGCGTTCGTCGAAGCGGCCCTTGGCATCGGCATACGCCTGCCCCTTGGCTTGGCCCTGGGCATCGCGCATCGCACCACCTACGCCACCCTTTCCCGCTACAAGCGGGGAGCCAACGCCGGCGGTCCGGGCATCGAACTGAACCTCGATGGTATCAACTTCACGGGCGTCCGCCTCGGCGCGCAATGGCATGCACTGCAAGACGCCCCGCACGCAACGGCGGCAACCCGGCGACGACTGCGATTCGGAGTGGCATATCGCCACCCCATCGAGATCGACGTGCACGGTGAGACGGGCACCGTGTTTTCCCAGCCTGCCACCGACACCACCACCACGTTGCGCCTGCCCGCCCGACTGACCGGAGGCATTCGTCTAGACTTCGGACGCTTTGGCGCGGCTTTCGAGACCGACTACGTCAACAACGCTGCAAACGATAGGGCAGCGGTGCGGGCGGAGCTATCCGGGGCGGCGCTGGATGTGCCCGCAATATTCGACTGGCAAGACGCGGTCACGCTTCGGGCTGGCGCCGAGTATCGAACGTTGAGCGACGGCGAACTAGCGCTCCGCATCGGTTTCGCTCGTGACGGAACCTCCGCAAGCAGAACATACCCGAGCCCCTTTGGACCACCGCCAGCGCCGACCAACGTCGCAACCTTGGGCGCAGGCTTCAGCCGCGAGTCATGGTCCATGAACTTGGGGTACGGACTGCGCTTCGGAGAAACGACCGTCAATGAGTCCGAGCTCGGGCGCGACCCCTGCGCCTTTTGCGGCTACGCGGGCGAATACTCGACACAGCTGCACCTCATTTCCGCGGACTTCAGCCGCCGCTTCGATTGAATCTGGCGACCCAATCCGCGCCCAAGCGAGAACGAGAACGAGAACGAGAACACTATGAGAAACCTGAAATGTTGGTTGTGGGGACCTGCCGTCGCCATCCCTTGGGCGCTTGCGCTATCGAGCTGCGGCGCGGACGACAACCCTGCCCCAAACAATCAAGCCGATGCCGGCGCAGCGGGTTCGGGGGGAGCCGGAGCCACCGACGGAGGCGGCCCGGTAGACAGCGCAGGGGACACGGCCAGCGCAGGCGCCTGCCTGGGCGCCGGCGACACTGCAGCGTTGGGCAGCGCCGACTTGGACGCCGAAATCCCGACCTGCGTGAAAGCTCTCGTTACCGGTGGCAAGGGTCCAAAGGATCCGGATTTTCCCCAATTGGTCAGCGCGTGTCTGGTCAAATCCACGGGGCTGACCTCGGGCTGCGCGGATTGTTACGCCAACTTCGCGACCTGCAGCGCCGGGCAGTGCTTGGCACAGTGCATCGCAGACCCCACAGCGAAGCAATGCGTCGATTGCCGCTGCGGCGTTTCCGCGGCGACGGACTGCGTCGGCGCACTCGTCAGCTGCACTGGCGTCAAGGACGACACCTGCGGCTGAGTTCGCAGAAAGGCACAAATGGATTGGGTCATCCCCCTTCGTTGGCTTCACGTTTTCGCCGCCTCGGCGTGGTTCGGTGAGGTCGTCGTCATCAACTTCATCTTGGTGCCGGCACTGACTCGCTTCCAGGGAGAAGCACGCAAGCAGTTTCTGGCAACGGTTTTCCCGAAAGTATTCCGACTCGCGTCGGTGCTTTCGGCTACGACGGCAATCACCGGCGGGGTACTGCTGTGGCGCTACACCGGTGGGAGCCTGTCGGCATTGGGCGGCTCTCGCTGGGGCACATGCCTGACGATCGGCGCAAGCATGGGCCTGGTGCTGACGCTGTTTCACTTCTTCATGGAGGACAAACTTGCGCGACGCGTCGGCATCGGTTGCCCAGACACGAGCATGGACACCGTAAACGACGTGCACGCCAAGCTCACGCTCGTTCCGCGCCTCGGCCTGGGAGTGATCACGACGATCTTCTTCCTAATGATGTACGCCGTCCGCGGCGCCTAGACCCGCGTATTGGGCTGGTTCGAGGGAAACTGGAGGCGCGGGGAGAGCTGTTTCAACGGCGTTGCTAAGGAATACACTTCGCATTGGCACCCAAGACCTCCCAGGATCCGGAACAGCATTCGTAGGTCTCGTCTTTGAGGACGAAGGCACCGTCTGGAGCGCAACAGCGCTTGCCTTCGATGGGATCTTCGTCGCAGACGAACTCAGGATCGCAGCAATCGAGCTTGGGAAAGCCTGGAATGTCGCACTGCCCTGTGTTCGAGGCTGGCCCCACCGACGGATAGCAGGTCGCGGTGACACACTTGTTAGTCGCGGCGTCGCAAAAGCGCCCTGGGCAGCAGCCGTCATTGGAGAGGAAGCCCGTGGTTTGGCACTTCTCACCTTCAACGCTGCAGCAAGAATTGTATTGCTTGTTGCACGTGCCCTCACAGCACGTGTCCGCGTGCCCGGGTACGCCGCAGGCGAAACCGAAGGGCGCGCACGTACCACTGGCGCCGCTCCCTCCCGCACCGGCGCTTCCACCACTAGCGCCGCCGCTGCCCCCGGACGGAGCGCCACCCGTGCCGACACCCGCCGCGACGCCTCCGCTCCCAGCAGCACCCGCGCTGGCTCCGGCGCCCGATGCCCCGCCCGATCCGCCGCCGCTGCCGCCGGCATCCACGCCTCCGGTCGCGCTTTCATCGCCCTCGGAACTCCCGCAGGCCCCCACACCCAGGGCCAGGGCACACGCCAGAAATACGCTTGCTGATTTGCTCACGATCCCTTTGATGCGGAAGGGCACGCAACATTCAGCCATCGTCCTTGCCGGCAAACGGCATGCAGAAGGGCACCAAAGGCGCCGTGTGAGACCGCCCTGCTAGATCCCCATCACTTGTTTGGCCCAGGCCGCGCCGTAGGTCTTGACCACGAAGGCACGCAGATTTGCAGCGTCCGGGCTGGTCAGGATCTTGTTGTAGTAGTCGTCGACCTTGTTCCATTTGAACTCGGTGCGGTTGTGCGTGTCGAAGTACAGCTTCATGCTGCGCTCAGTGTTCCACTTCAGGAACTCGCGGAACTGCGCGTAGGAAGAGAAGTAGTTCGGATCTTTGGCCTCAACGGCCATCGCCAGGGCAATGCCATATACGGTGAACTCCAAGGAGCCGAAAACGTCGCGCCAGCCGTCCTTCCACTTGCCTTCCAGCACCATGTTCAGACCGGACTCGGTGCCGTTGGTGTAGGCGACCCACTCGTCCCACAGGTACATGGGCGTGTCGTTCCACGCCTGGGATCCTTGCAGATACAGGCTGTAGCGGCTTTCACGCAGACTCTGCGGCACGTAGCCATTGGCGTCACTCTTCCAGATGTTGGGCTCGACGATGATCACGCCCTTGTTGTGGCCGACGTAGAACCCGTTGGCCTTCTTGCCGGTGGTGTTCTTGTAGTTGCGCAAGTGGGAGTTGATGCCGTGGGTGGTCTCGTGCACGTGCGTGACCTTGTCGGCGTCGTAATAGGTATTGCCGTAGGACGCGGGCAAGTGCTGGATCACGTCGGTCATGTACGAGCTCCAGGCCCCGTTGGTCTGGCTTTGCTGCGCGGGCCACTCGATCCAGGTCACGGCGCCTGGCGCAAAACCGCCGCTACCGCCGCTACCCGTCGCACCACCCGTACTGCTGCCGCCGCCGCTGCCCGTCGCACCCCCAGTGCTCGTCGTGCCGCCGCTGCTGGTGCCGCCTCCGCTGCCGCCACTACCCGACGTGCCGCCGGCGCCGCCGCCGCAGGTCCCACAGCCAAACAAGCTCACCTCGTTGACGCAGACCTGGTCCCATTCCGTCTGACAGCAATAGTTGTCCTGAGCGCAGACGCAGTTCTGCACCGTCGCGTCTCCGCAACCCGGCGTGCCGGTCGTGGGCGCGCAGCACGCGGCGCTTGCGGTGCCGCCGCCTCCGCCGGGCGCACCGCCGCTGCTGGGCGTTCCGCCACTG
>CBDUPW010000338.1:0-7529 GCA_965369205.1 uncultured Polyangiaceae bacterium
GGTGGCGGGAACCCCACTGCCTCACCCGGCCCTGCCATGCGCTATCGCGCGCGTGCCCCTCGCGGACTTGATCGCGGCAGTCCGCGCCGCCACGCCGTGGTCATCGACTACGCAGAAACGGCAAGTGTTTACGACCCTTGCCGACAACATGGGCTGGCGCGACGTCGGCTACAACGCCCAAGCCATCGGCGTCCATCCAGACACCATTCGCCGTCTGCGCCGCGCCCCCGCAAGCTCCCGAGCTCTCGCCCCTGCGTTGCTGTGCCTGGGCGACGCGCGTCTGCGTGTCTAGCGTGCGAGTTGCGCCGTGATCGTCTCGACCGCCGCCGTTGGCTCTCGAGCTCTCGCCCCTGCGCCGCTTAGGCGACGCGCGCTGGGTGTCTAACGGTACGAGTAGCAGCGCGTCGCGTCGCCCAAAGGCTCGGAGTCAACGCTTCCCAGTACGTGTGGACACCAACGAAACGTCCGAGCACCAGCGCTTGCACTGCGGGTGCCACTGTTGGTTTTGGGGTCGTGGCTCTTGGCGGCACCGGGTCACTAATCTCTCGCGGGGCCGCCATGGGCGTAGCCAATTGGAGCCAGCGGCGGGCACAGTGTGGCTGAGCGTTACGGGGCTATCGTTTTCGCAGTCGAAAAAGAGGCACCGAACTCAACTTCAGCAAGCTGGCATGACGCTTGCTGCATTCCCGCCATGCACACTGCAAGACTGGCCATGGGCGGAGTAGCGCTGGCGCTGATGCTGGGAGGATCCGACGCTCTAGCGCAAGACGATAGAGTTGCCGACAGCGCAATGAATGCGGCGACAGTGCCCCCAGGAGACGTCACCGCGCGGGCGTACCTGCTTCATTTTAGAAACCAGCAGTCCGGCGGGTTCGGGGTGGGTGGTCTGCTGACGGTGCGACTCAACGTCGTAGAGGCGGGCGGCTTTGCCGAGGCCGGTAGCACGCTGCTCGACTACAGCTACAACAGCCTCGGCGGCGCAGCGGGACTGGGCTTGCGCGACGAATCCGGCGCTCGCCTCGGCGCCTTCGCGACTGCTGGTGTGCATTACTACGAAGGGTTTGACCGAGGGTTCCTCGACGATGACCCCGGTGCAAGTGCATCAACGCCGTTTGCGGGAGCAAGACTCGTGGCCAGTCACCGCTTTGGCACCCCGATAGACTTCGGGCTGCTTGGCTCGTTCGAGACCGATCTCGAAAGGCAAACCGTCAGCTACTCGTACATGAGTACGCCTTGGCTGTTCGGCGGTGATCCGACAACGAAGGACGAGACGAAGCAGGTCGGAACAGCGACGTTTGGGCTCGGCGTCCAGATCGGTGGCACATTCGACCTTTCATGATGCACGCCGTAGCCGACGCCGACGGCAGCGCTCGCCGAAACGACGAAACGCAACTCCCCAGGCTCGGGATCGCCGTTGGATTTCAGTGGTGCTTGGGCGCACAACCTCTTCGCCGTCAGAGCTAGCGACGTTCCGATCGGCTGCGCGCACTGACTGACAGCGCCAACTGCATGCGCCGCCACAGTGCGCCCTGAGGTTCAGGAGCGTTGGAGAACGTCGATCACGCGCTGCCAATCGAGTGTCTCGGCGAGGGAGCGCGGCGTCTTGCCATCGGCGGTCTTTGCGTTGACGTTGGCGCCATGCTCGATCAACAGCGCACAGACGTTGCGATTGCCCGCCAGCGCTTCGCGATGCAGCATCGTCCAGCCCTGATCATCCGGCGCGAGAAAGGCCGCGGCGTTGTCCGTCAAAGCCTCCACCAACTTATCCGCCATGTTTAGTGCCATCGGATGATCGTCGCCGTCTGGAGGCAGCGCAATGCGCTTGGGATCGCCAAACGGCAACCCCCAAGCCTGATCGTGAGAGCTACGGTCCTCGTCGGACATCTGCGAACGCATCGCGTGCACCGTGAACCCACCTAACACGGCGGCGCCGGCCAGCATCCAGTCTTCCAGGTGCCCGAGCGCAATGGCGACGTCGTCGCCCGCGTGCAGATCACGTAGTTCGTTCGGCGAGTTGAGCAACGTACCGTAGACCCGCTCACCGTCGAAATCGATTTCGCCAAACCACATGTGCTCGACCTTGTCGCCTTCGGCAAATGCCGCCTTCGCGATTGTCAGGTCAAATCCTGGAACGATGCGTCGCGCTTCCCACGACAGCTCGCGCCAGAAGTACCGGAATGTCTTGCGCGCAGCGACGCTCGCCGCCTCCATGCTGGGATCCTCGCTGTCAAACATGAACACGGGACTCTGCTCGCTCATCACGGCGATCAGAAGACGCGTCGCTCCGCTCCGTCAAGGCTCGCGGCTACGGAGGCGGCGAAGTCGTCAAGGGACGCTCGAGAGCAGCGTCAATCGACGTCGAGATCCCGCATGCAATCGGTGTGTCCGACGAGTTCGTAAAACGCACCGAATTTGATATGGAGTCGTGGCGCTCAGCGGCGCTGGCGTTCAATACGGATCTGCAGCATCGCCATCCGACACCGCTTGCCAAAGCTCCAAGAACTTGTCCCTCACCCATGGGTCCAGTTTTTCGGCGGTGTCACGTGGCAAATCTGCGGAGCGAATCAGTTCCTGAACATCCGCGAGATCCTTGAGTCGGTGCGCAGCGACCATGCCAGAAGCTAGCTTCAATTCAATCCAGCATTCCATCGGCAACAGTGCGAACGGCGCGCCGCGGATTGCAGTCGTCGTTGGATCTGGAAACGCGATGGGCTTCGGTTTGTCGTCGCCGGGGAAACGGCCCGTGCTCAGCACGTCAATGTGCACGTTGAACTCGGTGTCGATCAACTTGCCAGTCCCGGGGACTCGCTCGGCGTAGCCGCGCCCAAGCCATTGTTGCTTGAACCGCTGCAGATCAGATTCGCGCATCACCAGATCTACATCCACCGTCACGCGCCGATGCCCGTATTGGTTCAGCGCGAGCGCCCCGATCACCGCATAGGCAATGCCCTCGGATTCCAGAATCCGAACGATCTTCTCTGCCGCCCGCTGTACTTCGGACTCCCCCACGAAGAACCTCCAGCAATAGTCGACGCTCTCGTTCAAGCGTGCGGTATCCACCGGGGAGCGGTATCCATTCCCCCAGTCACGTTGCGGTGGAGACGTCATTAACGGCAGCGTATCCCAGCCCCGGACACTCCGCCACACTCAGGGCTGGCGCTGCCGGCAAGTGCACGACCTGGCTGCGACGTCGCAAGAATTGCGAACGCTGTTCGAGCTGTGAGCCGAGGGAGTGCAGAAGAGCCGCGCTACGGCGAAGATCGAGTTTGACGCGACCTGGCTGCGACGCCGCAACTGTGTCAGCGTTGCATCCGAGATGCCCACCACGCGACTACTCCGCTTCTCGATTGCCGCCGCGCTCGCGGCGCAATGCGTGCAATGCGGCGGCTTGCTCAGCAGTGATTCGGATCCCACGGGCGGAAGTGGCGGTGGTGTATCCAGCGGTGGCAGCGCTGGTATCGGGGACGCCAGCGTCGGGGACGCCAGCGTCGGGGGCGCGGGTGGGTTCGACGCGAGTGGTGTCGACGCCAGTACTCCTTACACCCAGCAAGTGATCCGCGCGTGCGCGAAAGCCGCAAGCTGCGGCAGTGCGATCCCGCCAACTCCAAACGGACCGTTCGGCGTCAGCTCTTGCATCGACGCGTTCGGACAACAGAGCGGGGGTGCGATGCCGGTGGGAGCAGTCTTCGATCCCGACGTCGCCCAGCGGCTGATCGACTGCACCTCCGCGAGCTCCTGTGCCGAATACTTCGCCTGTTTCGGTGGCAACTGGGTGGGGGTGTCTCGTTGCCGTGAGGGGGCTGGCTGCAAGGACAACAAACTCAGCGAGTATGCGAGTGGCAGCCCCACATTCGATTGCACGGTGCTCGGGGCGACCTGCTTCGAACTCTATTCCGGCGCGATCCGCTCTTGTTGCAACCAGAAGCTTTGCACCGACGCTCTGAATTCAGTGAGCTGCAAGGGGACCAAAGGAAGCTATTGCCACGGCTGGGGCGCCTATTTCGAATTCGACTGCGCGGACTCCGGCCGTGTATGCAGCGAGGATCCGACCGCCCTCTGCATGGGAACCGGCGCCGCATGCGCTCCAGACCAGCCGGTGACCTGCTCCGGCGACGTCGCCAGCTACTGTTCTGGCGGCAAGCTCGCCAGTGTCGATTGCGGAAAGAACCCGTTTCGCAGCGCGTGCGGCAGCAAAGCCTACGAACCCTGCGTGCCCCGGGGAAGTGACTGCTACCTCGACTATCCGGGCAGCTGCAAAGGCTCCTCGCTTACCTACTGCTTCGACGGCAAGATCGAAAGCATCGACTGCACGAGCGTCGGCTTCAGCACGTGTGATGTCGACTTGAATGGAGACGCCCGCTGCCGGGAGTGATCGCGATGGCACACAACGCTGGAGTCTGTGGTCACCGTTTGCTGGAGCGGTGCAGGAATGCACCTGCTTTGTGCCAAAGGGATGCGGGCTGCCCAGAACAACTTCGCTACGTGCTTTGGCCATGCTTCCAACTCCACGCGCTCAAACGTCATCGCGCGCGAGTGTTCGAAACGCTGTCGCTGGTGGACGAGGTTTGAGGTTGCGGCCGCGTCCGCGTTTGCTAGTGGCTCTGGCGCTGGGGGCGTTGACCGTATCTTGCGGTCAGGACCTGAAGCGCGAGTGCAAGAAGACGCGCATTGGCGAGCCCATAGCGAGCGCTCGCGTGCGACTCGATCAGACCGGAGCCAAACACCGCGTGACCGCCCCAGGAAAGCAGGAACTGTGGCAGAAGCAATTCGGGATGGGCGGCCTCTCCTGCTACCTCGACTACGACGCCAGCGGACGCGTGACCCGCATCGACTATCACGAAGGGAATTGAGCGGCGTGCGCGCGCACTTTTCGCGAGCATTCTTGCGACAGGGGTGCGCGCGACGGATGCTCTAGAGCGGCGTAGTATGCCCGGGTGGAACCTGGGGCAGCAGACGAACTCGACGCCTTGTTCGCGCAAGCGGAGACCCGGTGGGATGAAGCCGGGCCGCAGGCCGCGTTGGCTGTCTTGCTGCCGGCCCTCGACGCTTTCCCCGAAGAAGCAGATCTGCACTACGCCGTGGGCACTGCCTACGAAGAGCTGAAGCAGGCGCGGCTCGCCGGCGAGCACTTCGAGCGCGTCGCCAGCCTTGACGCGATGTGGGACGATGCCCATGGCCTGGGCAGCGAAGACGATCTGGAGCGCATCGAGCGCACGGCCGTCGCCGCCCTTGCGAATCTGCCACCACGTTTCCGCGATCCCCTGGATGACGTTGCCGTGTTGCTGATGCCTCGACCGCCACTGTATATGGTGCGGGAAGGCTTCGATCCGCGAGCGTTCGGCCTCTTCGAGGGACCGAATCTGCTGGCGCCCGACGACGTGGTCGACCTACCGCCGCGCATTGTCTTGTTCGCAAACAATCTCCTGGCAGCATTTCCCGAAGCAGACGCCCTGTGCCGAGAGGTTGAAGTGACCGTCCTGCACGAAGTCGCACACTACCTCGGGTACGAGGAAGAAGAGATGCACAGCCTCGGCCTCGAGTGACCGCCGAGGCAAGCAGTGCAGACGCTTCAGTTCGCGCGGCACAGCATGTTCACGCTGCCCATAGTCCCGTCGAGGGCGACGAAGTAGACCGCCGACGCATCCAGCGCGAGCCCCAACGGCGCATGCTCCGTGGTCGCAATGAGCTCGAGGGCGCCGCCGCGGATCGCGTAGACGGCTCCCGTGGCGGCGTCGCTGGGCGCCGAACGCTCCACCAAGTACGCGCCTGCAGTGTCCGCCGCGATGCCTTCTATGGAACCGGGTAGCGTCGCGACTTGCACGACGCTGCCGGTCGCGTGGTCGCGCTGAAACACGGAGCCCGAAGCGTCGGACCAATACAGACGCGCTCCGTCTGTGGCCAAATGCGGAAGCCGTCCCTCCGCGAAGGTCAGCTGTTCGGGCGTGCCGCCGCCCAGGGGCAGCACGAACACTCCGCCCCCGTGGGTGAAGTAGACGCCAGTCGTATCCACGGCGACGGCCCAAGGGTTGGTCATGCCGGCCGCCAAGACCGTGGCTTGGCTGATTCCACGCTTCACGCGCAGCACCCGCCCGTTGCTGCTGTTCATGACCGGACCGATGCCGTCTGTGAAGTACAGAAAGTCCCCGAACGCGGCGACACCTTGGGGACGGGTGAGAGATCCGACAATCGTCGACGCTTTGTTCGCGCTGGAGAGGGCGCCGCGCAGCGCGCCATCCGTGTTGCCGAACCCCTGCACCACCCAATACGCACCGCGCGCGTCGGCAACCAGCTGGTTCACGGAGGCCTCGCTCTCGGAGAGCACGCCGCTGATGCCGCCACCCGTTTTCGGCATCCGAAATACGTCGCCAGTGAACGGCCACTCCGCAACCACTAATCCATCGCCGCTCACGCCGATGCTTGCGGGCTGTATGTCGCCGCTCAGCAGAGTGACGACCTCACCAGGTGTACGCCCGACACACAGCGCATTCGACGAGCTTCCCGCGTCCGGCTGCGTTGCGTCCGGCTCCGGCGACAAAAGCCCCGAGCGCGAACCGCAGGCCAGCGCAGCCAACGTACTGAACACCGTGAAGGCTCTGGCCAGCATCGACACGCATGCAGCTTACCGCAGTTCGCCCTAACCTCTGGCCAGTTCCTGCAAGTCACCCGCATCAGCAGTCACATTTGAAGCAAGTGCGGCCCACCGAAGCGCTCACGAACAGCCGCTGTGCGCGAGCGCGTTCCGCGGTCACCTAGTCTACTTGCTGCAGCCGCCGCACCGCGGCTTCACGCCAGGACAATACGCGTCCAGCCGCGTCAGCCCCGCGCCCCGGTGTCATCGCACTGCGCCACGCAGAAGTTGTATTCCACGGCGCAGATGTTCGGGAACGTCGGGTGGCCACAGCGGTCGGCGCTGATGTCGCAGGCGTCGACGCAACGGTCGACTGCCATCTTCGGCCCCGTGGTGCGCACGGATGCGCAGCCGGTCAGCCAGACCACGCCGAATGCGGCGACGACCCAATGGATCAGAACTCGGGATGTGGGTTTCAGCGGCGCTACCCCCAACGCACACTGTAGATCGGCGGCAAGTTGCCGGCCACTAGTTGCCAGCTATTGCCGCGATTTTCACTGACGTAGAGGTTGCCAGTCGTACTGCCGAAAGACAGCAACTCGCCGGAATTGGCGAGCGCGTGGCGGTACACCACGTCGTAGGCGTTTTCCTGGGGCAGGCCCTCGCGCAGGTCCGTCCAGCTCTGGCCGCCGTCTTCGGTCCGCGCCACGAACAGTGCGCCGTCGATGGTCATGCGTTGGTTGTCTGCCTTTCCCGGGACCAACCACGCGGTGCGCCCATCTTCGGCGTCGACGGCAACAGGAAAGCCGAAGTGCACGCCCCGCTCAGGCGCGCTCACGCGCTTCCAGGTCTGCGCAGCGTCGTCGCTGTAGAACACGCCGGAGTGATTCTGCTGCCACATGTGATCGGGGCTGCCGACGCACTGCTCGACATAATGCGGGTCGTGCCCCCACTCCGCGGC
>CBDUPW010000339.1:0-7518 GCA_965369205.1 uncultured Polyangiaceae bacterium
GGTGCATTGACCGCTCCGGGCTCCCGCCAACCGGAGTCCATCCGTGGGCGGGGGGCCGCCTCGAGTTGCTTCGGCTTGCCCCCGGGATCGGGTGTGGCTGGTGACTGCGCTTTCGCGGGCGCTTTTGAGGCCGCAGGCGCTTTCGCAGGTGCAGGGACTTCAGCTTTGGTGGGCTCGCGCTTGGCGTCACCCGCAGCGAGGTCAGTCCCGTCGACGACGATGGCGGCCTTGCAGCGCTTGCATTGAATACGGACCTTGCGGCCACGCACTTTGGCGTCGGGCACCGCGTAGCGCGCGGGGCAGCTGGAACACGAGACTTCCATTCGACGGACTTTTGACGGCGTCAGACTATTCTACCGCGACCTGAATCACCAGCCTATCGTGCCTTTAAGAACTTTCGCGGCCGCAACCGACCCCGGTCGGCCAAGCGCCGAGCGTAACTGTCGGACCGACATGTGGGTCATTTGGGCCGGGAGGGCGACAAGCCAGCCCGCGCTGGTGTCTACAGAGCCAGAATCGGCGACAGAGCCAGAGCTGGCGACAGAGCCAGAGCTGGCGACAGAGCCGGAGCCGGCGACTGCGGCGGTGGTAGCGACCGAGCGAGAGCCGGTGGCAGAAGCAGCGTCGGGTGCGCCGTCACACGAGGCAACGTCGTTGGCCGTTCGGGGCAGGACGTGCAGTGCTCCGTTTCCAACCCACCAGACCCGGACCCAGGCTTCTGGCTCTTTCGCTGATCTGACACCGAACGAGGCCACTGGCGGTCGGGAGAACTGATCGAGGGTGCGGGCCTCAGGAGCATCGGCGTTGCGAGCGCGGCGGAGTTTTGATACCTCCACAAGTCCGGCTCATGACGCTATGGCACCTGTCCCGAGCAATCGTCGAGACGGCGAAGATCAGCGTCCCCACGGTCGCGGATTCCGCCATCGGCCGCGTCACGACGTCTGCGTGTGACGAGCGGCTCGACCGCTGGTCCCGTCGCCTGCTCGACCAGGCGCGGATCCAGCTGCACGCTTATGATGTCGACAGCGTTCCGGCGGATGAAGCCTTTGTGGTCATGAGCAACCACCAATCCCTGTACGACATTCCGGTCATTTTCCAGTCTCTCGGACGGCGCGTGCGCATGGTGGCGAAAACGGAGCTCTTTCGGGTGCCCGTGTGGTCGACGGCAATGCGGGCCGCGGGGTTCGTTGAAGTTGACCGCAGGGACCGCCGGCAAGCGATCGAGAGTCTGCGACACGCCAAGACAGCGCTGGCTCAGGGAACGAGCATTTGGATCGCCCCCGAGGGCACTCGTAGCCGGACTGGCAAACTGCTTCCCTTCAAGAAGGGCGGCTTCCACTTGGCACTCGAGACCGGCGCGCGCATTCTGCCAGTGACCATCGTGGGCACCCGAGACGTGCTGCTTGCCGATGGCTGGACGGTGCATCCTGGTGGGACGGTCCAGCTCTACGTCGGCCAGCCCGTAGACCCGAAGCAGTTCGGCACTGAGCAAAAAGAGGCCCTGGTCGAAGAAGTGCGGGCGCGGATCACGCGGCGGTTGCCCCCGCAATTCCAGGGCTGACCCGCACTAGTCGGCCGACAACGCGACAAACTCTCGGCCGGTGGGAATGCTCATCAAGTCGCGCAGCAGTGTCGGCACGTCGCCGCCCTCGTAGAGAAGCCGATGCACCGCTGCGACGATGGGCAGGTCGAGGCCCTTCTCGCGAGCGTACTCGTGAACCGCTTTGGTCGTCTTCACACCCTCCGCCACCATCTGCATTTCGCTTTGGATCTTGGCGAGGCTTTCGCCGGCGGCCAGGCGCGCACCGACTTGGTGGTTGCGGGAGAGCGGGGACGAACACGTGGCGATCAGATCGCCCATGCCCGCCATTCCCCCAAACGTCATCAGCTCACCCCCCATAGATACTCCAAACCGCGCCATTTCTGAAAGCCCGCGAGTCAACAGCAGCGCCTTGGTATTCTCTCCCAGCTTCAGTCCCGCAGCGACTCCGGCGGCGAGCGCCACGATGTTCTTGAACGCACCTGCCACTTCGGCCCCGATGACGTCCCGGCCGCCATATACACGAAAATAGTCCGTGTGTAGGGCCGCGTGGGCTCGGGCAAACACTTCATCGTAGGCCGAAGCCACTAGCGTGCCCGTTGGATGGTGTTGCGCCAGCTCTCTGGCCAGGTTCGGCCCAGAAAGAACGCCGATCTTTCGCAGGCAGGTCTCTTCGCGCAGGACCTCGCTCATGCGCTTGTGAGTCCCTTGCTCGATGCCTTTCGTGGCATGCACCACGATGTGTTGCCCGGTCACGTAGCCGCCGAGCACCCGTGCCGTCGCCCGGAAGCCGTGGCTGGGAACGACGAACAGAATGAACTGGCAAGACTCGGCGAGCCGCTGCAGGTCGGCGGTCGCCTCGAGATTCGACGGAAGCCGAATGTCGGGCAAGTAGGTCTGGTTGAGCCGCGTTTCGTTCAGCTCCTTTGCGACTTCTTCTTTGCGGCAATGCAAAAGCGTCTTGGTGCCGTGCTCGCAGGCAACGACGGCCAGCGTCGTGCCCCAGCTGCCAGCTCCCACCACACCGATCGTTTCGTCGCGTTTCGTCCCCATGGTCAGTTCGCTCCCAGGGCGCGTCCCAGGTCATATCCGCGCAGGCGGTTTCCGTAATACAGAAGCAAATTGCGATCTTCATGAAAGATGCGATCGCCGCGACGCTGCAACGCCGGATGCAAATGATAGCAGCCGAACGCCTTGAGTGCGTCTTCGAGGATCCTGTCTGCCGGCTGCCCCGCGATCTCCGGGCCGAGGCGAGGGCCGCCCGGAAGCTCTGCGAGGGTCTTGACCAGGTGCTCTATTTCGCCGCTAATTTCGCTGAGGGAAAAACAGGGACTGATCCCCCCTGTGCGCAGCAAGCGATAGCGGTCCACGTCGGGATTCTTCCGCGCCAAAAGCCGCGAGGCAGCCAAGCCGACCACGTGCGTCGACATCGCGACGTTGTGGCGTAGAAAGGCCGCTGCGATCTCCCGGGAAAGCTCGTTGGTGTATTCGGCGTCACGCTGGCGGTCGTGCTTCGGCTCGCCGTCGACCATGACGTAGGATTTCGGGTCCACGACTCGGCCGCGGGGATCGAGACTCTGTCCGGCGTCGTCTACGGGATTGCCAAAGAGGTCCAAGGGTTCGCCGAAGGTCACCACGACCCGCGCATCCAACGAGACGAGTTCCTTCATGAACTCAAGTACCCGACGCGGTCGCGAAAACTCGTCGTCTTCGATGATGTAGCGGGACTTGCCTACCTCCTTGAGATAGTCCTCAATCAACGTTTCTGCTTCGAGTACGAGCTTGTAGGAAATGGTGCACGGCGCGACATATAGGTTCGGCTTGTCGCGCCCAGCGCGCAGGTTGTTGACGAATGCTTGGACCCCGGTGCCCAGCAGGCCGCGCTTGAGGCGCTGTTCAACGATGCCGCTGCGACTGCGGGTTCCTCCCGGGAAAAATAGGTTGTCGTAGCCAAGTTCGAGCGCGACGGTGGCGTACTCTTTCAGCACGTCCTTATACAGCGCGTCCTTCTTCTTTCGGTCGACCCGGTAGGCGCCCAGGTTGTTCATGAAGAATGAGATCACCGGGTTCTCGAACAGATTGAGCCCCGCGCCGTAGAGCAGCGGCGGCATGCCCAGCAGGTGCACCGCATAGCCGAGCACCAAACTGTCCAGATGCGACGAGTGCGTGGGCACGACGATCATCGTGCCCAGTTTGCCTAGGCGTTTGACCTTGTCCACGGCGCCTTGCACCTCGACGTGGTCCGAGAGACCGCGGCGCATCCCCGACAAGCTGCGCAGTCGGTCGGGCGTCGTTGCTCGTAGCATGACGCTGAGGATTGCGGGCACCGCTGTCGTCGACATGCGGTAGACGCGGTCGTCGAAGCTACCGACGATCTCTCCAGCGAAGCGGCGGGCGACGCGGTCGAGGTAGTCGCGCAAATCTGGCTCCGAGGCGTGACGCAGTTTGCGCCCGAGCTCCTGATAGAAGGCGACGTCCTCCTTGATGCGTGACTTGTCTTTGCGTTCGCGGTCGAGACGCTGGCGCTCCCAATACAGCGTGTCACTGAGCACCTCCTCCAGTTCGTCACTGGTCTTCGCTCGGGCCACGATGCGGTCGACAACCCGCGTTGCCGCCTCAATTTGTGCGCGTTCTCGATCCTCTCGACGCATGGTGAGCGAGCCTACACCGGCTTGAGGGGAAAGTGATCGCCGGGCTGACGGGGAGAACTCAGTCCGCCGGGAGTCGGCACCAGACTCGAAGAACCACGGTGTTCTTCACGGTCCAGGGCGTGACATCGATGCGATCCACGTGGGCCATGTCTCGGACTGGCAGGCGTCGCAATAGGCGCTCCTCGACGAAGCGGCGCCGCATGGTCTCAGAAGAAAGCGCCGCAAGGTCGTCGCCACGGATGACGAAGGTCACCATTTCGAAGACTTCGAGTGCGGCGTGCACACCCGACGCGGGTGCGGACTCCGGGCCGACTGCCCGAGCCAGGGCTTCCAAAGTGTCTCGTCCAACACGCACGGCTTGGACCTCGGGTTGGGCCGTCGGGTCGGCGTAGCCCCGAGTGCTGACGCGCTTTCTGCCGGGAGCCGGATCGCCCGTCGTGGGCTCGTTTTCGATCGCGGCAAGGGTCTCGCGACCGGGACTCATTTCTTTGAGCACAATCTCCGGTCCGCTATTGCGACGGTCGATGGGTTCGTCGTAGTCGATGGTCGTCATGGGAGCCCGCACGTCCGTGGGCGCGTGTTGCTTGGCTTCACCAACGATTGCCGAAAGCGTCTCACGACCGGCGGGGGCGAGCTCGAAGGAGAGGTCCGGGCTCGATGTTTGCGTGGGAATGATGGCGCGCGTCACCTTGCTCACCGGCTCCGAGGGGAACGCTGCGCGCGCGACGTCCTCTGCGATCGCCGCCATCGTCTCGCGCCCAGCGGGGCCATAGGCGACTCGGATGTCCGGGGACGAATCGGAGCTGTCAGCGTCTTCCGGGGGCCGCTTTTCGGCTGCGGCAGCGGCAGCTGGAGCCGGCGAGGTGCGTTTCGGCGGTGGCCGTGGGGGCAGGGGCTTCTTGCGTTTGGACAAAGCAGACCTGGCCTAAGTATTCCACGGATCTGGCCAGAACGGAAAACGAGCGCAGAATTCAGCTGTGCTTTTGCTGGAGCCAGCGGTGGATGGACTGCGCCGCCCGCCGTCCGTCCGCGATTGCCCAGACCACCAAGGACTGCCCGCGCTGGCAATCCCCGGCGGCGAATACGCCGGGCACGCTGGTCGCCATGAAGGCGTCTGTCTGGGCATTGCCCCGGCGGTCGAGGGCGATTCCAAAGGCAGCGAGCGGGTCGGCTTCTGGATGCACAAAGCCCATCGCCAACAGTACGAGTTCCGCCGGCAGGATCAGCGGCGCCTCGCCGGTGGGCTGGGGCCGGCCGTCTCGCATCTCGACGTGGACGCAATGCAGCGCTTGCACGTTGCCAGCTTCGTCGCCGGCGAACTTCTGCGTCGCGATGCTCCAGATCCGCTCGCCGCCCTCTTCGTGGGAACTCGACGTGCGGAGCATGAGGGGCCACATCGGCCACGGGGTGGAGTCCGCGCGTTTGTCGGGTGGGCGCGGCATGATCTCCAGACTGGTTACGCTTTTCGCTCCTTGTCGGGTGCTGGTGCCCACGCAGTCGCTGCCGGTATCCCCACCGCCAATCACGACCACGTTCTTGCCCGTCGCCAAGATGGCCGTATCCTCCGGCACTTCGTCTCCCGCAACCCGCCGATTCTGCTGCTCGAGGAAGTCCATGGCAAAGTGGACGCCGGCCAGCTCCCGCCCTGGCACTGCCAAGTCGCGCGGCGCGCGGGAACCGATCGCGAGGCACACCGCGTCAAATCCATTGCGAAGCTCGTCCGCTTGCGGTTCGACGCCAACCCGCGCAGAGGTGACGAAACGCACGCCCTCCGCTTGCATCTGTTCGATCCGACGATCGATCAGCTGCTTGTCGAGTTTGAAATCGGGAATGCCGTAGCGAAGCAATCCACCGATGCGGTCGCTGGCCTCGAACACCGTCACCGCGTGACCCAGGCGCGCCAGTTGCTGTGCGGCGGCGAGTCCGGCAGGACCCGAACCCACGACCGCCGCGGACCGGCCGGATTTGCCTCGCGGCAGCTTGGGCGTGAAGAGCGCGCCGTCGATCGCAGCGTCCGCGATGCTCTTTTCGAGCAGTTTGATGGACACCGGCTCCCGATCGATGCCGAGCACGCACGCGGTCTCGCAAGGCGCCGGGCAGATGCGCCCGGTCACTTCCGGGAAGTTGTTCGTGGACAGCAGCGAGACAAGGGCGCCGTCCATGCGTCCGCCATAGACTTCGTGATTGAAGTCAGGGATCAGGTTGTTCAGTGGGCAGCCGGAGTTGCAGAACGGAACGCCGCAGTCCATGCAGCGGGCCGCCTGCTTCGTCAGCTCTTCCTGGACGACCGGAAGCTCGAACTCGCGGAAAGACCGCACGCGCTCTTGCACGGACTGTTTTTCCAGCTCAGCGCGCTCGAATTCAAGGAAGCCAGTGATCTTGCCCATAGCGCCTTATTCCGCGTCCGGTGCGCGGTGGTCGGATTCCGGTAGCGGATCGACCGTGAGCCCGGGTGCCGGGATGCTGCCCGCCTGTACCTGCATGGCGCGTCGGTACTCGACGGGCACGACCTTCTTGAGACGACCGAGACTCTCTTCCCAGCGCGCCAGGAGTGCCGTGGCTTTGTTGCTGCCGGTACGGTCGACGTGGTCTTGCAGTAGCCCAGCGACGAATGCAGCATCTTCGCCCGACAGCGCTTCGACCTCGACCAGCGCCGGATTCACGCGCAATTCGAATTTGCCGTCTTCGTCGAGCACGTAGGCCAATCCTCCGCTCATGCCCGCGGCAAAGTTCCGGCCTGTCTTCCCGATCACGACGATGCGTCCACCGGTCATGTACTCGCAGCCGTGATCGCCCAAACCTTCGACGACTGCCGTAGCGCCGCTGTTGCGCACCGCAAACCGCTCTCCTGCAACGCCTCTGAAGAACGCGCGCCCGCCCGTGGCTCCGTACAGCGCCACATTGCCCAGCAGGATGTTTTTGCCCGGGTCGAAGGCAGCGTTGCTCGGGGGGCGCACGACCACCTCGCCGCCGCTCATGCCTTTGCCGACGTAGTCGTGGGCTTCGCCATCGAGGGATAGCGCCCTTCCGGGCATGCAGAACGCTGCGAAGCTCTGGCCAGCGCTGCCCTGGAAGGATAGCCGCAGCGTGCCTTCCGGCAGCCCCGCTTCCCCGTGCGCACGGGCGATTTCGCCGGCGATCATCGCGCCCAGGGTGCGGTGCACGTTCCGGATCTCGCCCGAGTACGTCGTCGCCGTTCCACTCACGATGGCGGGACGCAGCGTCTTGAGTAACTCGTGATCCAAAGAACCCTCCAGGCCGTGATCCTGGCTCCGGTTATGCACCGGGGAGACGCCTTCTTTGGGGGGGCGTGGGGTCAGCACGCTA
>CBDUPW010000340.1:0-7517 GCA_965369205.1 uncultured Polyangiaceae bacterium
CACGCCGCTGCCGTCCAGGGCAGTCCGAGCCAGAATGCCCGGGCCAGCCCAATACGCGTGCGCTGGGTCGAGCGCGATTGTCTGCACCCCGAGTTGATCGGACGCCACAACGGATTCATCCCCACCCTCAACCGCGGCCCGGCGCACCTTGCCCGCAGCGCTGTCTACGAAGTACGCGAAGCCATCTTGCACGGCGAGGCCGCGCAAGGCGCTGCCGCCTGTCGCGACGCGCTCGAGACACCCGCCCGCTTTGGGGACCCGCCAAACGCTCGTGGGCGTCGTCCAATACACATGGATCCCAACCAGGAGCGGGTATTGGGCCTGGGCTTCGTCGGTCACTGCGATCACTTCTTCGTTTTCGGCGGCGGGGGGCATTGCGCGCGACGGAACGAGGCAGCCTCCCGGCGCGCCGCCTGCCGACGCACCGGCGCCGTTCCCGCCATCCGCGCCCTGACCGCCCGCGGATGCGCCAGCAGAGCCTGTAGCGCCGGCGCCGCCAGCAGTCGCAACAGCGCCGCCGAACTCCTCACCGCCGCAGGCGGCGAGGGTTGCGAGCCAGATCAACAGAGGAGCACGTCGCATCGCTGCGCTGAGCCCGTGCAGGTTTTGTGCCGCCGCGACTTCAGTTGCAGAGGTTGCTGCAAGCAACGGGATCCGGAGGCCAGCGATGGCAAACCTTGCCCTCGGTGGCAGCGGAGCGCTCCACAAATGTCAGCCCGTTGACGCTCCACACATCATCCACCGCACCGCAATCCGTCTTGCCGCCGAAACTCAGCGCATGAGTCCTATTCCCTCGCAGGCTTCGTCGTAGATCCAAGTTTCGGCGTTGAGCTCCGGCGCCGGAAACTCACACTGCTTGAATGGGCGAAAAAAAGTGTAAAAGCGCGCCAAACGAGTGTGCCCGTTTCGTGGCGGGCAGCTTATCATCGAGGACTCAGCCGTGCTCAGCCGAACATGCCCGATCTGACTGCCAGCCGTTTCTTCACTGTCGCGAGTGTCTTGGCACTCGCCTGCGCCTGTAGCTCGGACTCCGACGTGGGAAACCCGGGGGGAGCCGCTGGGGTGGGGTCGGGCGGCAGCGGCGCGACTGGGGCGGGTGGCGCCGCGGCGGGGGGAACCGGCAACAGCGCGGGCGCGTCAGGCAGCGGCACTGGGGGCGCCAGCACGGGCGGCGTAAGTGCAGGCGGTGTGGCCGGGTTTGCAATCGGTGGCAACGCCGGCGCCGTGACAGGTGGAGCCAACTCCGGCGGCGCTGGCGCTGGCAGCGGCGGCACCAGCTCCGGGGGGGCAAGCAGCGGCGGGGCCGGCACCGGTGCCTCCTCGGGCTTTGGCCCTGTGCAGTGCCGCGCGAATAGCGACTGTCCTGCGACGATGACCTGCGCGCTGAGCGCGCCCGGTGGGATCTGCAACGGCTGCAGTTTGAGCGCCCCGTGCAAAGGCGCGGGGCTCGAGTGTTTTCTATCCGCGTGCGTCCGGGACTGTACGGGAGATCAAGACTGCAACGCGGGCATGCGCTGCAACAGCACCAAGCGCTGCGTCATCCGCGCCTGCCCGTGCCCCGCGCCATACGTTTGCGGCGGCAGCAATTTGTGCCAGCGACCTGCTTGCGGCACGGGAGCCACCTGCCCCACGCCTTTCACTTGCCAAAACGGCTTCTGCATGGAGCCGTAACGCCGCCGGCGCGCGCAGGTGACCATTTGGCCGCAGGCGCCCCGTGCATCACGGGATCTGCAACCCGCCAGAAACGTTGATCTCCTGCCCCGTTACATAGTCGGAAAGCGGCGAAGCCAAAAACAGTACGACGCGAGCGACGTCTTCTGGCGTTCCGAAGCGCCCGAACGGGATGCGCGCCAGGGTGGCCTCCCGCTGCGCTTCCGGGATGCCCACGTCAGATCCGCGCTCTTTCGCCGCCGTCATCCGGGTCTCTGTGAAGCCCGGTGCGACCGCGTTGACGCAAACGCGATAACGCCCCCACTCCTGGGCAATGACGCGCGTGAGCCCCACATTGCCCATTTTAGCCGCGGCGTAGTTGGCCTGGCCAGGGTTGCCGCGGATCGCTGCGGTGGAAAAGAAGTTGACGATCTTGCGCGCGTACGCCACTTCGCCGTCTTGCTCTAGTTCTCGCTTCGCAACCTCACGCATGTGCGGAGCAGCCGAGCGAATGCAGTTGAACGTCCCGCGCAGGTTCACGTCGATCACCGTGTCCCAGTCTGCATCTGTCATCTTGTGGCTCATGCGGTCCTGGGTCACGCCCGCGTTGTTGACCAGAATGTCCACGCCCCCGAATGCATCCGCGGCAACTTGCATCAGGGCGTCCGTGTACTTTGGATCCGTCACACTACCCGCCGACGCCACCGCTGCATCGCCGCGGATCTCGTTGCAACGCAGGGCGGCCTCTGCGGCAGGCGCCGCATCCAAGTCGTTGATCACAACCCGTGCGCCTTCGGAAACGAAGAGTTCGGCGATAGCGCGTCCGATCCCGCGCCCTGCCCCGGTGACGACCGCGACGCGGCCCTGCAAGAGTGACATGGGCGGCATCGTCTCAGCTTGGCAGTCGCGGCTGTGATGACAGTAGTCATGCGAAGCGTCACAGGCGGCGCTTTTTCAGCGGTCGACTAGCTGGGCGTCAACGACTCGTTCCAGGCCGTGCACGACACGGCTGAGGCGGTCGAAGTCCAGCTGGTCAATCGTATCGCTCGCCTCGTGATAGTGCGGGTTGCGAAACGGCGCTGTGTCCGTGACCATGATTGCGGGCACGTCGTGTTGCCAAAAAGCCCAATGATCGGACCAACTAACGCCGGGGAGACTGCCCAGTAGCGAGCCGCCCTCGCTTGGGAACGCCGTGGTTTGCCGGAAGACTCCGATAGAGCTCCGCACCAAGTCTCGGGATCGCATGTCGCCGACGAAGGCGACGAAGTCTCCTCGGTTTGGGTAGAAGAGACTCAGCGGCGCCGGGTACTTCTGTGATCCGGAGCCGTCCTGGTAGTAGCCCAGGGTCTCCAGGCTCATCATTCCCGAAAGCGACACCTTGCGCTCCGAAAGCAACCGAGCGACGTGCACACTGCCCATCTGCTCGGTCTTGAACCAGGGCGGTTCTTCGTTCACGAACACAGCGAAGACAAGGGAACGCTGGCGCGGCTTCTTCGCAAACCTACGTGCCAGCGCCAGAAGCGCCGCGGTGCCGCTGGCGTTGTCGTCCGCCCCCGGGGTTCCTTGTGCGGAATCGTAGTGTGCCCCCACGACGAACACAGATGGAGCAGGCCCGGGTGCGTGCGCCAAGATGTTCTGACACGGCACACCCCGCACCGTGAACGTTTGGCGTTCGACGAACAGGCCGGTCTCGCTCAACTGTTCGAATACATAGTCAGCGGCGAGCCCGAGCGCTTTGGGATGGTCTACGTTGCGCTCACCGATCTCGACGGCAAGTTTCTCAACGTCACGCCTCAGTTCGCCCGCCAACTGTCGCCCTGGGGCGCCGAGCGCGGGCAATGGCCCAGCGTGCGAGCTGCCGGGCATGTGCATGCCGAAACCGAACAGCCCGGCGCCGGCTAGCACCAGAAGCGCGAGCAAGATCCAAAGTGTGCGCAGGCGAAAGACTCTGCACAGGGCTTTCTTTAGGCGGGACACGCTTGCCCCGCAGAGCCTGAGCGCAACCCTCGCACGCCGCAAACGAAAACCATCTCGGTGCGGCGCCAACTGGGAAAAATGCATTCCGGACGCTGGCAATTGACAACACCGTGCGACGCGGTCAGCGTTCAGTCATGCGAACTTCGAGCTTCTACTTGGGCCTGTCGGTAAGTCTTTCGGTCGCTGCACTCGCGCTGGGCGCGTGTTCGAGCAGCGGCTCGGGTGGAGGCGGCGGAGGCTCTGCCACGGGCGGCTCAGGCAACGTGGGCAACTTCGGTGGGACAAGCGGGAGCGGTGGGACGAGCGGCAGCGGCGGCGTCGGCGCGGCTGCAGGCGCAAGCGGTTCGGGTGGCACAGGAGCCGCCGCAGGCGCGTCCGGCGGCGGCGGCACGGCGGGGTCCGGCGGCGGTGGCACAGCAGACCACGTCCTGATCAGCGAAGTAGGCATCGAACCCGGCGGCGCGGAGTTCGTCGAGATCTACAACCCCACGAGCGCGGCAGTCGATTTGAGCAATTATTACCTCGCCGACAACTCGAACTACTACAAGGTGACCAGCGGCCCCTGGAACCCGATCACCAGCAACCCCGGGACGGACTGGCTGGTGCAGTTCCCGTCTGGAACTCAAATCGCTCCGGGCGCAGTGCTGACAGTGGCGGGCGAGCCCGCTTCGGGCAGCGACGGCTACGAGAAACTGTTCAGTGGTTGCCCCAGCTTCACCATGAATAACACCGCAACTCCGCTCGCCTGCGGTGGCGGCACGGTGCCCGCGATGGTGAACCCCGCCAACGGTGGCGCCGGCGACGCCAAGGGTGGCTTCATCAGCAACAGCCGCGAGATGGTGGTGCTGTTTACCTGGGACGGGTCTGCAGCGACTGTGAAAGATGTCGACTATGTCACCTGGGGCGCGACCTTCGAAGCTGGCACCCGCGCCGACAAGACTGGCCAAGCTGGCTACGTGGCGGACACCGATCCCAACTCGCAAAAGTCCGCCGATCAAGGCACGCCGGTATCGGGCACCCCGTGGTCCATCCAGCGATGCCAACTCGAGCCCGGCGAAAAATCCGCGGGTGGGAACGGCATGACCGGCCACGACGAGACCAGCGAGGACATGAAAGCCTCGTTCCAGGCTGGAACCCCGTCACCGGGCAAAAAGAACAGCTGCCTCCCCTAAGGAGAAGCGGGCTCAGAGTCAGTGCGTCAGCGCCGAGCTACCCATGTGTAGCTCGACGCTGTCGTCCGCAGCGCGACGCAGCGCAATCACGTCGCTGGCGCCCCGCGCGCTGGCTAGTACGGAGTTCGAAGTGGTGACAATCCACTGCACGTTGGGCAACGCTGCAGAGAGCGCACTCAGCGCCGCCCCCGCGGTTGACGCCTCGAGTCCCGCATCGACTTCGTCAATCAGAACGGTGCCTTCGGAAAGTGTCGGGTCCGCGCCCGGATACGCTGCCCAAAGTGTTCGCACGGACAGCGCCGCAAACCCGACGAGATGGCGACACGCTGTCGGCAAGGCCTCAAAACGCCGCGCTCGCGCGGTCCCGAACGAAAACATGGGTTCCAGACTTTGGGCGTCCAGCCCCAAGTAGTCGAACTCGGTTGCTGCCAGCGCCGCCGATACAGTCCGCCGCATTGCCGTGCCCAGAAGCGCAAGGCCACGCCCCCGGTCGCCGCCACCCTGGGCCAGCGCCGCGGCAATATCCGCATACGCCAGGGCCTGCTTGATATCGCGGGTCAGATCAGAGCGCGTCGCGTCGTCAAAGTTAGCAGCACTCCGCACATCGTAGCGCCCCACGCTGCGTGCGGGCGCCTGCAGGTGCAGAGGAGAGCGAGAGAACCAACGTGTCGCGGGAAACGACAGCAATGCGAAGCCGCCGTCCCGGGCGCGCTTGTCGAAATGGGCCTGCTCTCGGCGGCGCAGCACTTCGACGGCATCGTCATCGAATCCGCGCGCCAGGGTTGTCGGTGTGGCAATGCGAAGCGGGTGCGGTCGCTCAGGATCGTCTGCGCCAAGCGTCCAATCACATACTGCGAAGGGCGCCGCGTCCGCCTCTGCGCTACTGGCCAGTCCGCTGGCCACGACGGCGTGACCGGGGCGCGTTGATGCGATCGCAGAGAGCAGCGTCGTCTTGCCGACGCCGCCGCTTCCGACGATGATGGTGACCGCGCTGGGAGCCCCGGCTCCGTCGTGGAAGGGAAAAACCTCGTCCCGAAAAGGACCGACACCGGAAAGGCGCGCCTGCAGCAGCCGCATACGGACGATTGTGGCACAATCGCCCGCGCCAATGCAGCTACGAACCGAAGTCGAGATCGACGCACCGGTCGCAAGGGTTTGGGAAGTGCTCACGGATTTCACTGCATACGAGCAGTGGAATCCATTCATTGCCCGTGCTCTGGGCAAGCTTGCCGAAGGACAACGCTTGGACCTGCTGCTAGCGCTGCCGGATGGGTCGGAGCACCGGGTCCGACCCACGGTCACCCGCGTCGAGCCGCAGCGCGAGCTGCGCTGGGTGGGGCGGCTGTGGATCCCCGGACTTCTGGAAGGCGAGCACTTTTTCCAACTTGAAACTCTCGATGGTCGCCGCACGCGTCTGCGTCACTCCGAGGATTTTCGCGGCATGCTTGTACGGCTCTTGGGGCGCACGCTGACGCAGACCGGGCGAGCGTTCGTAGGCATGAATCACGCGCTCAAGACCCGTGTCGAGGACAGCTGCGGCGCGGGCTAGCGCCGTGGGCTAGTAGCGCGGCGACTGACGACGGCCCGAGGCGCGCAGGGCTTCCACGACTTCCTTGCGCTTGCCCAAACACGGAAAACAGTCGTCGCGTTTTTTGTCGCCACAGCCGGACTTGCGTGTGAGCCGCGACAGCGGATACAGACTGCGTCGATCACCCACTTCGCTGGCCTTCTGTACGAGCTGCAAGGCCGGTTCGCATTCCTCGACGGCTCGGAGGTCGAGCGCCATATTGAGTGCCGGCGAAGCTTTGGCGCGCACCTCCTTGGAGTAGACCAAGGATTCAGCAAGCTCGGTGATCGGCGTGCGGTTGCGCGGTTTCGTCCACGACTCGTAGATCAAATCCGGCCCCACCGGTCCCGCAAGCGCTGCCATCACCCGCAAGGCCGCGAATCCGGAATCGCCTTCACTCACTGCCTCGCGCAGTAGCTTGACGTCGTCCGTGGAGGGCTCCTTGCCCGCCAGGCCCTTCTCCAACTTCGCAAGCCCCGCGCGCCGCTCCGCGCGCTTGGCTTCGGCGAGAGCGAGCGTCTCCGTCGCGCTGCGGTCGCCCACCGCCTTGGCTTCGATCTGTGCAATGGCTGCCGGGTCGAAGCTGTCTGCCCCCATGGCCGGAGGAGCGGCAACGGACGCGGTCGGCACCGGCTCCGTGGGCGCCGCGACCGTTGCGGTCGGTACGGGTTGCAGTGCTGCCTCCGAACTCCCACTGCGGGCGATGAGTGCCGTGACGGTACTGGAGAGTAGCATCACGAGCGCCGCGACCACGATCAGCGCACCCAACAATACTCCCCAGAGTGGCGCCGAACTTGAGCCGAGCAGGGCGCGTTGTTTCAGCAGCACGGGCAGCGGCACGGGCTCAGAGCTCGACAGCTGAAGCTGTGAATGCCGCTGCGACGGCGCGGACGCCTGCCCGGTCGCGGCGGCCGCTGACGCCTCCCCGGTGAAGTGGATCGGGGGTGCTTGGATCTCGTGAAGCTCCCGCGTCCCGGAAGTTTCCGCGGGGGCGCCGACGCTGGGCGGCAGCGGGCGTTCCTGCTCCGGCGCCGCGGGGGGAAAGTACTCGGGCAGAACATGCCCGGGACGCTCGCGGGTCGCTTCGAGGCTCTCGAGCTCCACAGACGGATCCGTCGTGAGGGAAGACGTGCTGACGAAGTCCGAGACCG
>CBDUPW010000341.1:0-7504 GCA_965369205.1 uncultured Polyangiaceae bacterium
GGCCCAGGCGGCATTGTATGCGGCCTGAGAAGCCGGTCGGATCCGGTCAGCACGCTCGAATAGCTCGGCAGCGCGCTGGTAGCGCCGTGCGTTGAACGCGTCCTGTCCCTCCGAGAAGAGCTCGGCAGGCGACGGCGCTTCGGCGGCGTCATCTCCCCGGGCGAGGGGACTGAGACCCATCCCGCTGATGGCGAGGCCGAGCTGCAAAAGCGCACGACCCATGACGGAGTTGGCCGCGGGAGCGATGCGTCGCCGGCAAGCGCTCAGGGGTCGGCGCAAAGAATCCGCTTTCATCGCACCTCGTTGGTCCACAAGCAGCGGTAGGCGCGGGTCGATCCCTTTTGAGTGAATTCGTAGCTAGCGGCGTTGTTGGGAGCGGTGGCTAGCTGGGCCGCGTGGGGCTGCAGCAACCAATTGCCGCCGGTAGGATCCGAGACGATCTCCAAGCTGTGCAGGTAGCCGGTGCTACTGATGGGCAACCCTTTCGGGATCAGCTCCAGAAGATCCCGAACACTGGTCAAACGGCCTCCTTGTTTGGCGCAATCCCGTGCGGCCGCGCCACCAGGGGCCGGCGCACGACTGGTCTTATCAGCCCACACCGATGCACCGCCCGGCAAGTCGAAGCGCATGCAACCGCCGCTGCACGCCGCGTCGCCGGGGCCAACGTAGCTGCTGTCGATGGGGTAGAAGATGCAGCGAAACGGCCGCGGCGTTGGTTTGGGAGCTTCATCGGCGTCGGCCGCGTAGGCGAAGCGTAGCTGGACTCCGCTCCAACGAATGCCGTTGGCGTTTGCATCGGAGGCGTGGTCGGCCGTCACGAGCCGCTGACCGCTGCCGCCGGGCATACCTGCTAGGATCAGCTCGGCCAGTTCGGTGGATCCAGGCAGGTGGCCGCCGCGCGCCCAGCAGGCGTCGATGGCCTGATCGAAAGCAAGCGGCGCGGCGTCTTCACCGTCCGCCTTGCGTCCGAGGCGGCTGACAAACTCCTTCGGGACGGGGTTTGGATGCGGATCAGGCGCTGCCGCCGGACCAAAGCAACGACCCGGAATGAAATCCGTGTGGTTGCGCGCGTGAATGGAGCCGCTCTGGGGGTTCCAGTCAGTCTCTTCATCGATCCAGCGGATGCCGGCGCCTTTCAGCGGGCTTTCGTCGTCGGAGATGAACACCGGGAAGTCGGTGCCGCCGGGCAGTCCAAATCCGATGGCGCCGACAAGCTCCGCCGCCGTCGCCAGTCGACCCCCAGCGAAGCCGCACTCGAACATGGCGCTGGGCTTGGGCATGCCGGGGCGATCGGCCCTGTCCACGTTGTAGCTGGTTTTGCCGAATTTGACGCTGAAGCACTCGCTGCCGGGGGATCCCAGACAGTCCCCGGAGCCGAACCCGGACGGGATCGGTCCCGGGCACATGCAACGGTATGCGAGCGCATTGCCGGTGGGCGTGGTCGCCGTGGTGCCGTTGTTCGCCCGCACCGTCAGCTGCGCGGTTGCGTTGGCCGGCACCAGCGTCCAGAGCAAGCTGCCTGTGGCGTTCGGCAGAGTTTTCGGCTGTCCGCTTCGTAGGCGGTACACCTCCGTTGCCAACGGCAACCGCGCGCGGAAGGCGTCGCAGTTTTGGGACGCGGCGTCGAAGCTGGCTCCCGGGCGTTCTTCTCCGTCCCAGGCATTGCCCCAGGGATCTGTGATCGGCGAAAGCAGCAGCGACTCGCAGGCGACTTCGCAGCCGCCCTGAACGCAGTCTTCTTCGGCGCTGCAGCCTATCCCGCACCCGCCGCAGTGGGACGGATCCGCCAAAAGGTCCACGCAGCTCGCGCCGCACGCGGTCTTGCCGCCGCTGCAAGTGGCCTTGCATTGCGCTGCGTCGCAGACTTGGCCCGGATCGCATTTGGTGCCGCAGGCGCCGCAGTGGCTCGGGTCCACGGAAGTGTCTTTGCACTGACCGCCGCACTCGGTGAAGCCGGCACAGTTGAGCGTGCAGCTGCCGTCCACGCAGAGCTCGGTTTCTGCGCAGGCCGGCGTGCACAGGATGGGGCCACCGCCGCCTCCGCCGGCACCTTCGACGGGATCGGAGACGCTGTAGTAGCAGCCAGCACAAAGAAGCGCCCCAGCGCAGAGGCTCTGTAACAGCCGTGCCCAAGAGCGGAGTGCCAGCTTCATTTCGTCGACAGAATACGTGACTTCAAGGTCTGAAAATACCGGCGGCCAACCCCAGACGCCCGCGCCGCATGGGTGACGTTACCACCGGCTTGGCTCAGCGCGCGCTGAATGTAGCGCCGCTCGAACTCCTGAATCACGTGGTCCCGCGCCTCGGACAGGGGCAGGTCCAGCTCCAAGACCGTGGCGAGCCATTCGGCGTCCTCGCCGGCGGCGGGCGGCGCTTCTGCGGCTTCCAGCCGCCCAAGCTCGCCGAGCGCCAAGTATCGTGCGACGGCATTGCGCAGCTCGCGCACGTTGCCGGGCCAGGCGGAGTCTTCCCACTTCGCGATCACTTCGGCAGGAATGGCACCTTCCGGCGCGCCCATGGACTCACACAAATGCTGCGCCAGCACGGGGATGTCGCCCTTGCGCTCACGCAGGGGCGGCAGCTCGATGCGCGCGACCGCCAGGCGGTGGAACAGATCGTCCCGAAAGCGGCCCGCGGCGACTTCGTGGTCCAAGTCCCGCCGGGTGGCCGCCAAAATGCGCACGTCCACGCTCAGCGTGCGTTCGCCGCCCACCGGGCGAAACTCAGAGCGCTCGATGGCGCGCAGCAGCTTGGACTGCAGCGGCAGATCCAAGTCGCCGATCTCGTCGATCAAAAGCGTGCCGCCGTCCGCCTGCTGGAATACGCCGCGGCGCGCAGCCACAGCGCCAGTGAAGGCGCCGCGTTCGTGACCAAAGAGCTCGGATTCGAGCAGATTGGCTGGCACCGCGGTGCAGTCGAAGACCACGAAGGGAGCTCTTTTGCGTGGTCCTTCGCTGTGCAAGGACTCCGCGAGCAGCTCTTTGCCCACGCCGGTTTCGCCTTCGATGATCACCGGGATTTCCGCCAGCGCCAGCCGCTGACACAGGGGGTAGATGCGTCGCATCTCCAGGCTTGCTCCCACCATGCTGCCGAAGCGCGTGGCCGTGGGCACCTGCCGAACGTCTCCGTCCGCACCGCGGCGCACCGCGATCAGCGTGTCCCCCAAGGCGAGAGACTCGCCGCCCTGGAGCGAAGCGTCCGCGATCGAGACGCCATTGATGCGAGTGCCGTTGCGCGAGCCCAGGTCCACCACACGCAGGACGTTGTCGCGAATATCCAACGCGACGTGGCGCCGCGACACCGTGCGGTCGCTGAGGCGAAAGTCGCAGACAGGTCCCGAACCGATCAACAGGCGCGTCGGCTGGCTGCCGTCGATCTGAAGTGACTTGCCTGCGTCGGGGCCCGTGGTGACCGAAAGCAGGAACGGGGCGGACGGCAAGCGCGACGGCCGGAACCGGGCCTTGTGCAGCGTGGTGGCGCCGTCTGCGGGGGACTGTCCGGCCATCGGACGCCCAGGATAGCATGCACAACTGCGCGTTTTTGTTGGGGACCCGGCAGGTCGCGGCGCGTGCTGGCGGAGCGCAGTGCGGTGCGTGCTGGCAGATCGCACCTGGGTCCGTCCCGCGCGGATACGCGGGGTTTCGCGTGGTTGGGACGCTGGCACGGAGCTTGAAGTGACGAGGCCTCATGCATGTGATCACCAAAGGCTGGACGCGACGACACTTCCTGCGATCGGCCGGCATCGCCTCCGCTGCCGCCGCCGTCGCCCCGTTGCTCCCGAGCGAAGGCCACGCCGCTGGCAGCGGACTGAAGCGGCTGATCCTGGTGCAGACGGGCAACGGCTCGATCCTGCCCAACTGGCGAAGCAACGGCAGTGGCGCTGCCTTCGCGGACGGCGCCGCATTGCCGGAACTACGGGGCCCGATCTTGTCGCCTCTGGACGCGCACCGAGATTCGCTGCTGCTGCTCGACGGTATCGATCTTTCGACGATCTACCTCAGCAGCACCAAGAACAACCGAACCGGCAGCACCGGGCACGCCGGCTCGAGCGTACTTTGGACCGGGAGAAACGGCGGCGGACAAAAGTTCGAGGGCGATGCCGGCGCGTACCCCAATGGCGCTTCGCTCGACCAGCTCATCAACGATCGCATCGGTGGGGGGCGCCGCTCGCTGCAGCTCGGGATCTGGAACCGACCCATCGATCCGCGGCAGGTCTACTCCTACGACTCGAACGGAACGCCATTGCCAGTGGAGCCAAATCCGCAAGTGGTGTTCGATAGTCTGTTCAAAGATGGTTTTCCCGGTAGCGGCGTTCCCGACCGCAAGGGCCCGCGCCGCAAGCGCTCCATCGCGCTGCTCAAGGGCGAGCTGTCTCGCCTGCGCGCGCAGCTAAGCGGCGCGGATCGCGAGCGCTTCGACCGTCACGTGGAAGGACTCAATACCCTAGAAACCCGCATCGATTCCCTGGCAGGTGGGCCGCAGTGTGCTGCGTCCGCGGCGGATCGTCCCAGTGTGGGCAAGGACTTCCGCGACGACCCCGATGCCACCGCCGACGCGCAGATCGCCAACATCGTGCAGGCGCTGTCTTGCGACTTGTCCCGGGTTGTCAGCTTCAGCTTGGCACCGGAGCACGTATGGGGAAGCGCTTCCTCCTTCAGCGCCTTCATGCCCTGGAAAGGGAGCGGCGTGCACACGCAGTCTCACAACACCAATCAGGGGACCAGCAGCAGCGAACGTCAGCAAGCCGTCGCAGACATCACGACACTCCAAAACTGGTGTGCCAAAAAGTTCGCCAAGCTGCTGTCTGAGCTGAAGTCTGCGGGGCTGATGGAAGACACGCTGGTGGTGTGGGGCATGGCCATGAGCCATGCCGGCTATCACTCCAATCGCAACGTGCCCATCGTGGTCGCGCAAGGCAACTCCGGTCCGATGCAGACCGGACGCTACCTGCGCTGGGGGCACTATGAACAGGAGCCCGAAGGAGGATGCGACGGCTGTGGCAATGGCAACGCGGAGGGCAACGAAACCAACAACAATCTGCTGATTTCCTTGGCGCACGCCATGGGTCAGTCCGACATCAAAGAGTTTGGCGATCCCAGCAAGTGTCGCGCCACTGGGCTCGACGATCGGTTGATGAAATGAGGGCCTCGATGACTTGGAAGCAGCGACTCGGTAGCGGCAGCGTGCTCTTGGCGGCGCTGTGCGTGGCCTGCGTGGGGCAGATCGACGAGCCAACGGAGCGCGCGGGATCGGGCCCGGGCACCACAGGCGGACCGGGAAGTTCCGGCACGACGGATCGTCCCGCGGTATGCGCCGAGGGCGTATGCGTGCAGGGCTCGGCGCTCGCGCGTTTGACGCGGGCTCAGTACGCAAACTCCGTGCGCCAGCTGCTCGGAAGCGCCGTCGTTTTGGACGTGACGCACTTGCCCCAAGATCACGCGGCCGCGGAGATCTTCTCCAGCAACGAAAGCGTGTCCGCCAGCGCGGATGACGTCGATCGCTATTCGGCCATCGCTGAAGACCTAGCTGCCGCGGCGGATCTGAAAGCCCTGTTGGCTTGCGACGCCACCAGCGGCGACAAGGCCTGCGCCGAGCAACTGGTGCGGGATCTGGGCGAGAAGGCCTACCGACGCCCGGTTTCGCCCGAAGAAGTCACGGCCTACGCCGAGCTTTACGATGGCGTGCGTGGGGAAGGCGACAGCTTCGAAGATGCCACGCGCCTGATCATTGCGACGATGCTGCAGTCGCCGAGTTTCTTGTACCTAGTAGAGCAAGGCGGTTCGGACGCTCCGCGGCAGCTCGACGGGCGCGAAGTCGCCGTACGTCTCGCGTACTTCCTGTGGCGCGAAGCGCCGGATGCGGCGCTTCTGGCTGCGGCAACCGCCGGCAAGCTGGATAACAAAGCCGGCGTAGAAGCCGCGGCGCGCGGCATGATGGACGACCCGCGCTTCGACCGTGCCATCCGGGAGTTCTTTGGAGAATGGCTCGGCCTCGGCCAGCTCGACGGGTTGGGTCGCGACCCAGCGCAGTACCCGCAATTCGGCGACAGCTTGATCAGCGCGATGCAGGAGGAGACCGAGCGCTTCGCGGTGCACGTGTTCCGCAACGACAGCGGAAGTCAAAAGGCGCTGTTGTCCGCCAGCTACTCCATTGTCAATCCGGAGCTAGCGCAGCTCTACGGCGTCACGCCGCAGAAAGCGTCGGGCTTCGCTCAAGTGGAGCTCCCGAATCGATCCGGCATCTTGACGCAGCCCTCGGTGCTCACCGCTACCGCGACCGAGGGATTCACCACGCCGATTTTCCGAGGCATCTTCATCCGCACCCGGGTGCTGTGCCACAGCTTGGCCCCGCGCCCGGCCAACGTGGACGAAGCCATCGCGGAGATCGAAAAGACGCTCAGCCCCAACATGGACGATCGCGCCCGGCTGACGGCGTTGACCGGCCAAGGCGAGTGCGCGGGTTGTCACTTGCTGACCAATCAGATCGGCTTCGGCTTCGAGCACTACGACGCCATCGGCAGCTTCCGGACCAAGGACTACTCGGGCGCGCCCGTAGACCCGAGCGCCACCATCGAAGGCGGATCAGAGGAATATGCCACGGACGTCGACGCGCCCTACGACGATGCCCTACAGATGACCCAAGCGCTCGCCAGCAGCGAAAGCGTGGGCCAATGCCTGACTCTGCAGTGGCTGCGTTACGCCCTGGGACGCGACGCCCGCGGAGAAGCGTCGTCCATGGACCAGGCCTACAACGCCTACTCGAACGCAAATCTCGACCTGCGCGAGCTCGTCGTCGCCATCACCGGCTCCGACGCCTTCCGCTACCGGGTGACGCCGAGCCTAGACTGAGCAGCGTGGGTGGGCTCGGGCAATCACTCGGGCGCGAATTCTATGGGATAGACCACGGTCACCGTGCCGCCTTCCGGCGCCGGAAAGCGCAGTTGCCGCACGTAGTTCAGGACGCAGGCGACGACGCTCACGTCGGGTAGCGTCGTCGAGTCCGTCCGTGCGTCGGTGACGGCACCGTCTTTCCCGATAGTGAATCGAATGGCGACGCGTCCGGTCAGTTTCGGCGCTTTCCGCAAACCCTTCTCGTAGCAGGTACGGAAGAGACCGAAGTTCTGGCGAAAAATGCGTTGGATCACTTCCGGGGGCAGCCGACCCGAGACGGCCACGCCCGACCGAAGTCGCGCCAGCTCGGGATCCTGGGACTGGCCGCGAACGGGCGGCCCGGGCACTCGCGCGGCGGTTCCGAGTGCCGCGTAGTCGTTTCGATCCCGGCGCAGGACGACAAACTGCGCGTACGGGAAGCCAGCGAACGCACAGGTTTGGAAGACATTCTTGACCACCAGCGCGGGGACGCGCGCGTCGACCCAGAGCAAGACAGTGCCGTGAAAGGGCTCCCCCGGGTGAGCCGACTTGAATGCCTCGCGGATCGCCTTCATGTGCTCGAACAACGGATCCACGCGCTGCATCCGGTTGGCCGCCAGGACTTCGGCGGGACG
>CBDUPW010000342.1:0-7497 GCA_965369205.1 uncultured Polyangiaceae bacterium
CGATCGGGATCGCGCTATCGAGCGCTACAAGCTGGCGCTGGACGCCAACCCCGGTGACGCTGGCACCTCCGCCGCCTTGCGCGGAGCGTATCTCGCTCGGGGCGACGTGAACGCCGCGATCAAGCTGTTGGAGCGCGAGCTTGAACGCACTGACGGCGATCGTGCCAAGTCCAAGCTAGCCGGCGAGCTGGCAATGCTACTGCGGGACAAGCTCAAGGACCCGAAGCGGTCCGAGGAAGCCGCCAAGCGCGCGATCTCCTTCGACCCCACCAACATCCACGGCCTCATGTTGCTCGGCGACTTGGCATTCGAGAGCGGCCGCCAGCTCGAAGCGGCAAAGCACTTTGGGGCGCTGGCGGGACGCGCGGAGAGCCTCGACAAGAAAGACGCAGTACGCGTGCTGGTTCGCTATGTGGACTCGTTGACCCAGAGCGGCTCCACCGAAGACGCACTTGCACCGATGGACACCCTGCTGCGCATCGCACCCGAGGACATGGAAGCCTTCGGCCGCGTCGCCCAGGTCACCTTCGAGAACGGCGCCCCTGCACGCGCCGTCGACCTCTACAACGACTACCTAGAGCGCTTCGGCAAACAGCTGAAAGCCAAAGACAAGGCGCTTTCCTTGGCGCGCTATGGCGAAGCCCTGCGCCGCTGCGAACGCTGGGACGAAGCCCAAAAGGCCCTGGAAGAAGCCGCCGACTTGGATCCGTCCGCAGCGCTGCCCCTCGAGGCGCTCGCCGGCGTATGCGCCGGCAAAGGCGACTGGGAAGGCGCCATCAAGATCAAGACCCGCCACCTGGATATCGCCGATGGGGATCAGCGTGCGGATCTCTTGATCGATATTGGCGACATTGCGTCCGAGCACCTAAACGACCGTACCCGTGCCACCAAGAGCTACGTGGCTGCTCTGGAAGAGAAGCCTGAAGACCGCCGGCTTCTGACCAAGCTGATGCAGCTGTACAGCGAGGAAAAGGACTGGGGCAAGCTGGTGGACGTTGTGCTGCGCTTGGCAGACTTCGTCGAAGAGCCCAAGCAGCGTGCGAAGTACCTGCAGACCGCGGCCATTGTCTGTGCCCGTCAGATGGGCGACGTCGACCGAGCCCTGGAGTTCTACGGCCGTGTGCTGGAGCTCGACCCCAAGGCTGACAAGGCATTGTCCGAAGCGATCGAGCTGCGCAAAGACAAGGGCGACCATCGCGGCGTCGAGAAGCTCCTTCAGCGCAAGCTCGAACACGCCACCGCAGAGAAGGACAAGAAGGTCATGCTGGAGACTTTCTTGGAGCTCGCGGAGCTGTACGAAAAGCACCTCAACTGGCCGGACCGTGCGATTGACGCCTTGGAGGCAGCGCAGACCCTGGAGCCCGAAAACCGTACGCGTGCGGAACACCTGGGCGAAATGTACGCGCGGGATCCCGAGAAGTATCTCGAGAAGGCCGTGACGTCTCAACACGCGCTGATGCGTCAGAACCCGTACCGACCGGAGTCCTACAAGCTGCTGCGCCGCCTCTATACCGAAGTGAAGCGCGCAGACGCGGCCTGGAACTTGTGCCAGGCGCTGTATGTGCTGAACCTAGCCGAGCCCGACGAAGAGCGTTTCTTCAAGCGCATGCGCGCGGAGTCTGCGGCGCCAGCAGCTGAAGCGCTCTCCGACGAAGAGTGGATCACACAGCTGATGCACGCCGGTGCCGATCCGCTCCTCACCAGCGTCTTCGCACTGATCGAGCCTGCCATCCTGGCGGCACGAGGCCAAGCCTTCGAACAGCTCGGTTTCGATCCGCGCTACGCCATCGACCTGACGCGGCACCCCTACCCCATGAGCCAGACCCTGTACTACTCCGCAGGGGTCTTCGGCATGGAGCCGCCACCCACCTTCCAGAATACCAATGATCCGGGTGGGCTCTCGTTCTTGCACTCGTATCGCCCAGGCCTGGTGCTCGGCATGGCAGCCCTGGCTGCCGACGTGCCGCCGCAAGCCGCCGCGTTCATCGCAGGGCGGCACCTCTCGTACTACCGCCCCGGGCTGTACGTGCGGCAAATTGTGCCAAGCGGCACCGGGCTCAAGTCCTGGCTGTTTGCGGCCATCAAGCTGATCGCGCCGCAGTTCCCCATCGCTGGAGAACTCGAAGGTCCGGACAACGAAGCCTCGGCGGCCTTGAACGCCAACCTGCAGGGCGCGGCGCGAGACCAACTCGCACGCATCGTCTCCAAGCTGCTGCAGTCCGGAGCAGCCCTGGACCTGAAGCGTTGGATGGCCGGCGTGGACCTCACCGCGGATCGCGCTGGCTTCCTCCTGGCCCACGACTTGGAAACGGCCGCGGAGATCATCAAGGCCTCCGACGAAGCCTCCAGCGTTGTCGGCGGCCAAGAGCGCATCAAAGAGTTGGTGCTCTTCTCGGTCAGCGAACAGTACTTCCAGCTCCGCCAGAAACTGAAGATCGCCGTCGACAGCTAGGGGTGATCCCCCTCGCGTCGGCGCCTGCGGCGCCTCCGCGGTCCCGCCCAAAGCCTTGCTCGCACTGGCTGCGCCCGCGCCAGCACAGAGTCTACAACTCCATTTCTCGTTGCAGCCAGCGCTGCGCGAGGCCGGGGGGGACTTGGGTCGGCGGGATACTTCGGTGACGTGCGCGCGATGCGACCGAGGGCGGTGACGAACCGGCGCCGGTCAGCGTGGGCACGCCGGTACGCCCAGCTTGCACTCGTGTTCATTGCCACCGCGAGATTGTGCGGCGCGCCCCCAGCGCGTGCAACTACTCGGCGCGGGGCGTTTCACTGGCGAGGTGGCCGTCGCCGCGTCAGGGAGAGAAGCCGCGGACGCCGCGGGCGGCGGGGCTGAGGCCTAGGTTGCCGGGGCGGGCGCCGCCACCGGCGGAAACCGGATCTGCGTCGATGCGCGAAAACGGGCCCGTGACGCGCCAGGCGTAGAATCCGTCCGGACGCTTTGCGTTCTTGTTCTTTGGATCCAGATCGAAGAGCCCGGGCATGCTCGAGCCCGGGGCGCCGAAGAGTCCCCGGGTGATGTCGTTCTTGTTCTTGTAGGCGTCGGTGAACGAAAAGCGCATCGACATCTCGACCAGGCTTTGCTCGAACGGGTCACGCAATCGCACGTTGCCGTCGGCGATGAGCTCCAGATCTTTGCCCTTGGCATTGAGCTTCTCGACCTTCAGGCGGCCGTCGATCGCTTCGGCCACGAGCTCCAAATCACCAGCGGACAGCTTGGGCAGCGCGATCGTGTTGCGGATCTTGGCTTTGCCGTCGCCAACGGACAGATCGCCGACAGTGAGTTCGATCTTGCCCTCGGCCTTGGACAGCTTGCTCTCGGGCAGACGCAGCTGCACGCTGCCCGTAAGCGCGCCCGTCAGGGGCAGACCCACCGCCTGGGCGACGGTGGGCAAGCTACCCACGTCCACTCCCTCAAGCTCGAGCTCAATCACGCGATCCCCACCGGCATCCGAGGTATGCCCGGAAATGGTGCCGCTGAACGCGTCCGCGCCGAAGTTGACGTGGGTCGTCCCTGCAATCAAACGCAGCAAAGAAACGCGGGCGTGCACGTGTTCGATGGTGACCACCTTCGGTTCGACGGGCTTGCCATCTTCCCCGGCGGGCTGGGGCGTCGTCATGGTGACATTGTCCGCCTCGATGCCGCTGATGAAGTAGCCAGACATGTCCTCGATGGCGAGGCGCGTGCCCGTGCCGGCGGGCTGCCGCGAATTGAACTCTGCCTCAACTCGGTCCTTCAGCCGCTCGTAGGGGAAGGTCGCCACACAGAACAGGACAAAGACCGTGAGGTAAAACAGCGGATAAGACGCGCCGATCAGGATCTTCTTCAGGCGAGGATTCATTCGGAGCCCTTATCGGATTCGGAGTCGTCGTCGCTGCTTCGCTTTTTCTTCTTCGGCTCTTCCTTACGGTCGAAGGCGCTGACCACCATCTCCACGTCAAAGCTGTCCTGCTCAGTGCCCCGCTTGCGGATGTTCAAGCGCGAGATGCTGACGGGATGGCCGCTCTGCTCGACGCTTTCCATGAACTTCACCAGGTTGAGCATGCCCACCTTGCGGAAGACGATCTTCGTGGAGCGCTCTTCGTAGTTCTTGCCGTGGGGCACCATGGCGCGATCCTGGCTCTCCG
Source organism: uncultured Polyangiaceae bacterium (assembly GCA_965369205.1). Lineage (GTDB taxonomy): Bacteria > Myxococcota_A > Polyangia > Polyangiales > Polyangiaceae > JACKEA01. The sequence continues at coordinate 4,126 of CBDUPW010000342.1, forward strand.
GGATCTCCAGCTTGGCTTCGTTGGCGTGTTTTTCCAGCAGGCTGGCCATGGCCGGAGCCTGCTTCTGGTACCGCTCCAGCACCTGCTTCCTCTCTAGGGCACGCCGTTCGACCTGGGCACGGCCGGCCTGGATGTCGTCGATGGCGGCCTTCAGCTCGCGTACGTCGGAGCGTTGGCTCGCAAGGTAGGCGGTGACGCTGACTGGGACCAGCACGACCCCGAGCACCACCACCACCACGCCCAGGATCCCCAGCAAGCGGCGCTCCCGGGGTTCGAGTCGGTCGATGCGCTCCGCGAGGCTCATTGGCTCGACTCCTCGGTCGCCGGACTATCGCCTGCGCCGTCCGCCTTCTTCTTCTTCTTTTTCGGCGCGTCTTCGGGGCAGCGCACGTCGAGCTCCAGCACATACTTTTGGCGGTCGCTGTTGACGACCTGCGTGATCTTCGAAATCTTCACGTCTTCGAAGCACTTCACTTCCTTCAAAGCCGTCGCAATCTGTTGGGCGTCTTGGGTGGACCCCACCACCCCACTGAGCTTCAAGTGGCCACGCTGCATGTCGAAATCTTCGATGTCGTGGGTGATGCTCATGGGAATGGCCGTGGAGAGCTCGACGATGGTGTCGTAGGCGTCCATATGGGGCATCGGGTCGGTTTCTTCGAGGCCTTTGGCCCGTTCCAGGAGCGTCTGCGCTTCTTCGGCGGTCTCTGCGGGCTGACCCAAGACCTCCTTGGAAAGCGTGCTCAGCGCCTTCGTCAGCGTCTCTTCGTCTCTGGAAAGCGCGCGCATCTCAGCCCAGGTGGCGAAGGCAAAGCTGATCAAGACTGCTGCCCCCAAGCCGGTCAGCAGCGGAACCTTTTCTTTGAGAAACCCAAAGCCGCGTTGGAAGGACAAGCCCCCCTGACGCAAGTCCAAATCGTGGCCGCGGCCGGCCAAGCCCAGCGCCAGGGCGATCGCCTTGGCGAAACGCGGCACGCTCTGGCTTTGGTCGTCGGTGATCTGCTCGAAAGCCAGGGGCGGCAGCTGCTGCACCGCGATGCCAAGCTCGTGCGCCAAATAACTCTCGGCGCCCGGCGCGTGCGCCCCCGCGCCGACCAAGAAGATGCTTTCGACGGGCTCACCCTCGTGCGCTAGCCAAGCCACGAAGGTCTGTCGCAGTTCTGCGGCGAGCGCAGACGCGCTCTCGGGCAATCCCGCCACGCCCCGGCTGAGGGTGCGGGCAAAGACGGGCTCCCCGTGGCTGAGCAAGACGACTTCGGTGCGGGTCCCGCCCAGATCCACGACCGCCACGGGGCCCGCCGCGGCCAGCTGCGGACACAGCGACGCGAGATTGGCAAGGGGCAACGTGCCCACGCCGACGCGTTCAGGCTCGGCACCCAGAATCACCTTGATGTGATCGATGCGTGCACGCACTTGCGCCTTGCGCGCAGCGGCAGTCATGACCACCACGTGCTCGGCCTTCGGGTCCCGGCGCAGCAGGCGATGGTCGTAGACCAGGTCATCCAACGCCACAGGCACGTTCGCCTCAATCTCGAAAGGCAATACCTCCGCCAGTTGCTTGAGCGCCGTGGAAGGCACCGTCAAGCGGTGGATAAACGCCTGCTCTCCTTCCACCGCAATGGCGAAGGGCTCACCCTGCTGCATGAGGGGCAACGCCACCGCGCGCAACGCCGCGTCGAGATCTGCAACTTCGGCGAGGCTCACTTCCAGCATCTGCTCGATCGCCACCTTGCGATAGCTCGTGCGCAGCAACACCGCGCGTACGTGCGATGCCCGAATGTCTATGCCTACCCAACGTGCCATGCCTGTCCTGTAGCAGCCTTTCGCCCAGCTTAGTCGATACGATGATAGATGACCGTGCCACCGGGGCCGGGTTGAAACGCCGATGGAATCGCGGATTCCGTCGCACCCTCGGGCAGCTTGGTTTCGTCCGCTGCCGGGTCTTGTCCCGCTGGTGGCTGCGCGCCCGGAGCCAGCCCGGCGAGCAGCCCAAGGGCGGAGTTCTGCGTCACCACCGGAGCGCCGCGGAAGTCCACCACGCTGTGCACCCGCACCCGGGTTTCACGCTTGCCGATCTTGACCACACCGGTGGCGTAAATGCTGAAAACCTTGCTCTCTGTGGTGATGGCTTTGGCCAACTCGGACTCGCTCAGCAGGGTGACCGGTTTCATCGCAAGCGCTTCGAGCACTTTGCCAAACATGCCGCGACCCTTGAGGGCGTTCAAAAACGCCTTCGTGGAGCCAAATAGGGGCGCGCCGGCCGTGAAGCCCTTCACCATGGTCATGGCCGTCAGGAACTTCGCGGCCTCGGCAGGGTCGGCACACACCGGCGTGCCTGGCGTGGCAGCGCCGCACACCACCGCCAAGATGGTCTGACCGTTGGCGGTGTTCACGTTGATCTTGCCTTGGCCCCAGACCGTCACCACTCGCTTCTCTGGCTTGTCGGGATCCGGATCAATGAAGGTGCTCCAGAAGTCGTCGCCAATGCCCCGCACCATATGCAGCTCTTCCAAGCTGTCAAAGGCGGCGTTCTTGCGAGGGTAGGGCTTCTTGAGCAGTTGATAGAACGAGTCCTCGGCGCCAGCCTGCTGCGCCGTGCCGGAGTGAGGATCGCAGGGGTAGCCGTCTTGGTCCGGATCGGCCCAATCCACGATGGCAGAACAAATCGTCTGGCGGTCCGAGAACTGGCCGTCGCTGTCCCGATGTTCAAAAAGCGGGTCGTACTGCGGCCCGGTCAGAAGGCCGATCAGCTGTTGGGCTAGACGCGCCTGGCTGAAGGCGTCGCCCCGGGCAGCCACATTGAGGTTGATCTTCGAGTCTTCGTCGATGATGCGCACCTCGAAGCCCGCGCCGTCGAAACCCAGATTCTCGCCTTCTTGGATGTCCACGCCCGCCAGGGACTTGAAGGCCTCGCCGCCTTCGGCGTTGTTGAACGCGCCGAGCACGCGATCTGCGAATTCCCACACCGGGATCTGCGGCGGCCCCTGCTTCATCAGCAAGAACAGCGGCGCCAGCGCTTTGCGAATGGTCGGCTCGCTGGCGATCAGAAGCCGGGAGAGATTCACCGCGCTGCGCCCCGCGTATTCCGCCTGCACGGCGTCGCGATGGGACAACGCGCTCCCTAGCTCTGCGCTGGTTTCGTCCTGGAACTCCGCGAGCATCACCGCCAGAATCGTCAGCGCGCCCAACACCATGATCAGCGCCACTCCGCGCTCGCGACTGCGACGGCGCCGACGACGCGTGCGCAGCTGCGCGGGCGACGCCTTGCGCCGGCAACGATTCAGGAGCTGTCGGAGTGCACGTGTCATTGGGTCGCAAAGGTCAACGGGCGCTGCATGGGCATCGCCACCTTCATGGTGAATCGCACGGGCTGCA
>CBDUPW010000343.1:0-7491 GCA_965369205.1 uncultured Polyangiaceae bacterium
ACGGACAGCGCGGCATTTCTGCCGAAGAGCGTCGTCGTTGATACCGCGTTCACCTGGGGCGACGATCGCCCGCCCCAAACTCCATGGCCGCGCACCATCATCTACGAGTGCCACGTGAAAGGCATGAGCATACGCCACCCGGACGTGCCCGAGGAGCTGCGCGGCACGTACCTAGGGCTCGCGGCCGAGCCCATTCTGGACCACTTGCTGGCACTCGGCGTTACCGCGGTGCAACTCTTACCCGTGCACCACTTCGTATCAGAGCACCGTCTGTCCGAGCTAAAGCTCGCGAACTATTGGGGCTACAACAGCATCGGATTCTTCGCCCCGGATCCGCGCTATGCGTGCAGCAATCTGGGCGGCCAGGTCGACGAGTTCAAGACCATGGTCAAGTCCTTCCACCGCGTGGGTATCGAGGTGTTCCTTGACGTCGTTTACAATCACACTGCGGAGGGCAACCACCTAGGCCCGACCTTGTGCTTCCGCGGCATCGACAACGAGGCATACTATCAACTCGTTCCCGGCAACGAACGCTACCATCAGGATTTCACGGGCTGCGGCAATACGCTGAACGTGCCCCACCCCCGCGGGCTGCAGTTGGTGCTCGACAGCCTGCGCTACTGGGTCGAGCAAATGCACGTCGACGGGTTTCGATTCGATCTCGCGCCGGCGCTGGCGCGTGACCCTTCGGAGTTTTCGAGTTTTTCGAAGTTCTTCGAGACCATCGCCCAAGACCCGATCCTGAGCCGCACGAAGCTCATCGCCGAACCCTGGGATGTGGGTCCCGGCGGATACCGGCTCGGCGCGTTTCCCCCGGGTTGGGCCGAATGGAACGGACGTTACCGAGACTCCATTCGTCGGTTCTGGCGCAGCGACGAAGGCCAGGTTCCGGAGTTGGCCTCACGCCTCAGTGGCTCAAGCGACATCTTTCAGGGCAGCGACCGCGGCCCGTACGCCAGTGTCAACTTCGTCACATGTCACGACGGCTTCAGCCTCAGGGATCTCGTCACTTACGAGCAAAAACACAACGAGGAAAACGGCGAAGAAAACCGCGACGGCCACGGCGACAACGCCAGCCGCAACTGGGGTGTCGAGGGGCCAAGCGACTCACCGCCAGTGACCCGCCTCCGCGAGCGCATGCTCAAGAACTTCTTCGCGACGATGGCGTTCTCTCAGGGCGTCCCGATGATCTCCCATGGAGACGAAATCGGCAGGACGCAGCGTGGCAACAACAATGCCTACTGCCAGGACAACGAAACGACTTGGTTGGATTGGACGCTGGACGAGCGCGCCAGAGAACTACTCGCTTTCACTCGCAAAGTGCTCGGGATCCGCGCAAGCAATCCAGTATTTCGCCGGCGGAAGTTCTTCGCTGGCAACCCCGTGACGGACACAGGCGTCAAAGACGTGCTCTGGCTCGGCCCCGACGGCCGCGAGCTGTCCGACGCCGACTGGGCCAAGCCGCGGCTGCGTGCTTTGGGCATGCTGATTCACGGTGAAGCTTCCGACGAGCTCGACGAGCGGGGCCGACCCAATCGCGGACAAACGCTGCTGCTGTGGTTCAACGCCGGCAACCGCGCGCGCAACGTCACCCTTCCCACCATGCGCGAGGTGGGCCGTTGGTACGAAATCGTGAATACCGCGCAGCCCACCCACCGCGTGCCACGCGGTCGGGAGGTCTCCGTAGCGCCCCACTCCATGGTGATGGTCAGCTACGACTGCGACCCGGAGTGACTCAGAAGCGGCGCATGTAGTGCGCGCCGAAGGGCGACACGTACAGGCCCTGGCTGGTGCCTGTTTCTCGACCGGACCAATCGACGAAGAACAAACCCAGCGCCGCCGTTGCAACCCCGGCCACCGCCGTCGCACCCAGCAGCACGTTCGTGCGCGTTTCCTTGCCGTGACCGTCGTCGACGCGGCTGTCGGCCTCGGCTTGGCTCAGCTTGGGCAAATCGCTCTCGTATTCATCGAAGGCACTCTGGGTGTCCAACGCACTCCAGATCGTCGCGCCACCGAGCACGACCGTCGCCCCGGCGCTGACGTAAAACCAAACTGGCGCGAGGGGTTTGGCGTCCCCAGCGCCCCCGGCATCTCCACCACCAGCGCCAGCCGCGCCGCTACCGCCGCCGGCGCCCCCAGCACCGCCGCCACCGACCACGATTTCCCGGGATTGCTCCACGCTCAGCCGCAAGGTCTCCCCGGCCCGCACCTCCACGCTTCTGGTGAGCGCCGGTTTACCTTCGATCACAATGCGCACTTCATGGCGGCCCGCGTTCACGGTCGCGATTGGCGGATCGCCGGGGTGCGCAACGTCATCGACGAACAGCTCAACTCGGTTGCCCGCTGCGTCCACCACCACACGCGCCACGTTGCGCGCGGCTTTGTCTCGCTCTGCTTCTACCTTTGGACGCAGATCACCCGGCGTGCTGGGGTCTGCAAGCACTTGCTCGAACTGCTTGAGCGCTTCGACGGTCTTGCCGTCGCGCCCGTTGGCAAGCGCCCAGTTGAAAAGCACCACGGGGTGAGCTCGATGCCCATGGGCGCGTTCGAAATGCAGCGCCGCCAACGCGAAGTCCCCGGCTTGGTAGGCCTGGATCCCGGCGCCAAACTCCTGCTTCCCACAGTCAGCGGGATCGCCCGTGCAAGCCGCGGGTTGTGCCTGCGATGGGTCCGTGATCGCAACGATCGCGAACAGTGCAAAGCAGCGCCAGCGCATGACGGCGGAGGATAGCGCAGCTGTCGGCGACGCGCCCAGTCTCTCGCGCCCTCAGCGTGCCCCGGAGGCGAATCGCAGCAGCGGCGTGGCTATTTGAAGGGGTAGTCCGTGACCAAGTCGCCCGGCTTCTTCCCCGTTCCGCTGGGCTTCGGAGCAGTCGGCGTGCCGGCGCGTACTGGCTTTATGGGCGCGCTGGCGGAGGGCGCTGGGCCTTTCGGTACGTCCGCAAGGGGGACCACGACGCTGCGATCTTTGTCCGGCACGATGCGGAGCTCTGCCGGCAACTTGCCGTCAGCGGTCACCCGAACCGACACGGAATTTTCCCCGCGCGGCACGCTCAAGCGCGCGGGTTTGCCAGTCGCGGCCGTGCCATTGATTTCAACGCGCGCGCCTGCAACGTCGGGCTGCAGCAGCACTTCTATGCTCACAGTCTTGGACAGCGGCGCGACGCTGGCGCTGGGGCCGGGCGCAGCTTCCGGTGCGGCGTCCCGGCGCGTGAACGCGAAAGCGGCCACGCTGAGCAGCACAACGGCGCCGACGACCCCTAGCCACAGCGCACGGCTACGACTCGGCGCCTGGCTTGGCAAAGCCGTTGCAGGCGCGGGATCCTCCTCCGCTTCTCGTGGCCCCGGAGATGCTCGCAGCTCCTCGATCGAGGCGGCCTGGCGCTTGCGCGCCGCTTCGAACCAACCACGCATCAGCCCCGCGAGTCTGTCGCGCTGCTCGACCCCGGGCGCGGCCTCGCTCAAATACGCCTCGAGATCGTCCCGAAACGGTGCACCGCTCGGATAGCGATCCTCCGGTTTGGCCTCGAGGGATCGGCGCAGACTTTCGGCAAGCGCGTCAGGAAAGCCCGGTACGCGCGTGCGCGGATCGGGCACGTCTTCGAACAGCAGCTTGTGCAGCGTATCCGTTTCGTCTTTGCCCGCGAATAGGCGCGCGCCGATGGCGCACTCGTACAAGGTCGCGCCGAGCGCAAACAAGTCGGCGCGATGGTCGAACTCGCTGCCCAGGACTTGTTCGGGCGCCATGTAGCTGAACTTGCCCTTTATCTTGCCCAAGGTCGTTTGGGACAGACGCCCTGCGGCGCGAGCGATGCCGAAATCAATGATCTTCACCGCTCCGTCGTAGGTAACGAAGATGTTCTGCGGACTGATGTCGCGATGCACAAGTCCAAGGGAATTGCCGTCTTCGTCTTTGAGATCGTGTGCGTACGCCAGACCGTCAGCCACACGCGCGCCGATCCAGGCGACGAGCTCCGGTGGGAGACACTTTCCTTGTGACGCCAGCGCGCTGACGACCTTGGAAAGCGGTTGCCCGTCCAGGTACTCGATGGCCAAGAACAACGTGTGGCCCTCCCGCCCCAACTCGTGCACTTGCACAATGTTCGGGTGGCTCAGGCGGACGAGCAGATTGGCTTCGTCCAGAAACTGACTGATGAACTCCCGTTCTTCAGAGAGGTGATCGTGAACGACCTTGAGGGCAACGAGCCGCTCGAAGTTGTGCGGCCCCGCCAGGCGCGCCAGATAAACCGACGCCGTACCGCCGGCGCCGAGGCGCGGCCCCACTTGGTAGCGCCCCAGCCGAGTCGCCGACAGGGTGCGCCGAGCGTTGAAGTCTTCGAGGTGCTCCGCAGAATTCACGACCCTATCGCACTGGTAACTTCAGGATGCGCTCCGCTAGGGTGACCTCGCTGGGAGACAGACCGCGCGCTTCTCTGAGCGCTACCTTGTAAAAGGCCAGTTTCTGTCGGTCGAAATTCTCGCAAGGGCCGAGGGTCTCCAGCAGTTGGACGGCCTTGGCAGGCAAAGGTTTTCGAACGTGGGTAAAAAGCTCGATCGCGAGGGTAGCCCAGGCGCCGTCCTTGCTGATGTCGGATAGCTTCATGGCGTACACGCCCGCCGTCTCCAGGGCGGCCGGCGGCACCGTGCGGCCCCGCTGCACCTTGTCCAACAGATCACGCAGGTGATCTCCCAACAGGCGCACCGCGGCGTCCGCGCGGCCCATGGAGATCATTCGGTCGGCCAGCCGCGCCATGGTGGCCAGCCCGTCCATCTTCTCGGTGCGCTGGGTTTCTTCGAGATTGTCGTCAAAGCTTCCGGGCTCTTGGGCTGCGGCGATTTCCAACGTCGGTGCGGGCAAGACCACGGGGATGTCTTGCTCGGTGAGCGCGGTGCGCGGCGCTGCGTGCTGCGCAGGCACAGCGCCGGCGGAAGCGCTCCGCGGCGGTGCAGGCCGCGGCGGTGCAGGCCGCGGCGGTGCAGGCTGGTGCGGTGCGGGGGCAAGTGGCGGCGCGGTTTCCCGATCCGCGATGTTCGTCACGACTTGTACGAACAGCTCGTGGGTACCCACGATGACGCGGTCTCCATCTTTGAGAGCAACCGCTCCGCTCGTCTGCGTTTCGTTGACCAGCACGCCGTTTGCAGAGCCCAGGTCCTCGACGAATAGCGCTGCTTTCGAAACAAAGAAACGTGCGTGCCGACGAGATATCAGCATGTCGTCAACGACCAGATCGCAGGAGCGACTTCGTCCCACGACAAACTCTCCACGCGGCAGGAGGAACTCACGGTCCTTCGAGCGCAGAACGAATAGCCGCGACTCGGCGTCCGGAGATGCGGCGCGCTGAGAGTTATGCTCAGGCCATGTGATGGGAGTGTCTCGCACGTCGGAAAAAACTATAGTTTGTTGGGCCCACCAGGTCGACGTTTTGGTGTCGCGGAGCACTGGGCGATCCAGATGTAGCGAGCGCACCTACCTCAAGGTCTCCGCCAAGCTGCCGTTCCTAGGAACAAGCCGACGCGGGGGCGTAGAAATGGGGCTAAATATGAATGAAGCGACTCAGGACCGACGATCACCCCTCGCGATCATGGCGACCCGCATCGTGGAGGCGAGTCTGCGGGAGGACGCATCCGTTCAGGAGCTGGCAAAGCTCGCGGCGGCGGACCCAGCATTCGCGGTTCGCGTGCTGTCTGTAGTCAATAGTGCGGCATTTGGCGTGCCCCGAAACGTGAGCGACGTGGCACAGGCAGCCGCTATGCTGGGCGTGCGGGGCCTGCGCAACATTGGGCTTTCCCTGGCGCTTTCGGACATGGTCCCCCTGGGCCGGGACGGCGACGAGCTACTCTCCATTTGCTTGCGTCGCGCGGTTGCAGCCCGGCTGATTGCCGAAAAGCTAGGCGAGCGCTCCGGCGACGAGCACTTCACGGTCGGTCTGTTTCTGGAAGTGGGTGTGCTCGTCTACGCTCGCGACGATATCTCGAAGGCCGCGGACATCGCGCGTCTGCCCGCAGCGCACCGCGCCGTCTTCGAGCGGGTCGAGGGTTTGAGCCCCCACAACGCCTCCGGCGCAGAGATCGCCAAGGAGTTCCATCTGCCCGACGCGACCGTCGAGGCCATCCGCTGCCATCACGACAGCGCTTGCCCGGACGACTCCGTCGCCAAAGTGGCATGGCTGGCGGAACGCTTCGCTGGCGCCTTCGAAGGCGGAGACGCCGTGAGCTCCCGCGCCGAGGCCGAGAGGGCGGGCGGGAGTGCGGGACTGTCATCGCAAGCGGTTACCGACGTGCTCACGGAGTTGCCGAAACAGGTCGTTCTCGCAGCCCAAGCATTCCAGCGGGAAGTCGGCCCGCAACCGGACCTCGACACGCTGGCGGCGGACGCCCAGCGTTCGCTATTTGAACTGAACGTCCACTACGAACGCGTGGTCCAGCGCCTAGAGCAGCTCATTGTCGAAAAAGAGACGCTGACCGCGGAGCTCGAGATTGCCAACGAGCAGCTCCAGGCACTCGCTGCAACCGATGGCCTCACGGGCATGCTCAACAAGCGTGCCTTCGAGGACGCCGTCGCGCGGGATCTCGCCCGTGCAGAACGCGAATCCACCTGCGTGAGCCTCATCGTCGTGGACGTCGACCACTTCAAGAAGTTCAACGATACCTACGGACACCAGACCGGGGACGAAGTGTTGAAAGTCGTGGCCAACGTATTGAAGGGCAAGGTGCGAACCGGAGATGTTCCCGCGCGCTACGGCGGCGAAGAGTTTGTTGTGCTGCTACCCACCACGGATCCCGATGGCGCAGGCCTCGTTGCAGAACGCCTTCGGCGCTCCCTGGAAGCCGAGGTTGTGCAGTCTGCCCAGGGCGATCTACGTGTGACCGCCAGTTTTGGCGTTGCGACGCTGCGCCGCCCCTCCCGTAAGGATGGCGCGCGGCTGTTCGCACTCGCGGACGAGGCGCTGTACGCCGCCAAACGCGCGGGCCGTAATCGGGTCAAACTCAACGTGCCGGACGAAGTCGACGACGTGCCCGCCAGCCCCCTTGCCGCCACCGCCTGAGCATCCCAAGTCTGTAAAACTGCCGGCGTTTCCTAATCTCGAATCCCTAGTGGACACGCGCCGCGCAGCCGCTATCTTCGCGGCTGTATGAGCGAACTAAGCAGCCGCGTCGAACCTGAGATGTGCGGCGACGCAGACGCCCGAGCCCGCCTGGGGCGCGGCGAACTGCACGATCCCCACGGGCTACTCGGCGCCCACGCGTACCAGAGCGCCACCGCGCACGGCGTGGTCGTGCGTGCGTTTCATCCCGACGCAAGCGAAGCACACTGCATCGTCGCCGATGCGCCGCACCCGATGCACGCGGCCGGCAAGGGGCTGTTCGTCGCGTTCTTCCAGGGCGCTGCCTTGCCCCTCGCCCACTCCATCCGCTTTGGATTTGCCGATGGGCATACCTGGCAATGCGCCGACCGCTACGGGCTCCCCCCAAGCATGGGCGATGTGGATT
>CBDUPW010000344.1:0-7468 GCA_965369205.1 uncultured Polyangiaceae bacterium
CGGTGTCGCCCCCTCGCGCTGACGCGGCGCCGTCAGCGCCTGCAGCCGGGCACGTGCGCTTCGTCGAGAACGACCTCGCTGGCGCGATTGCACGCGCTAAGCAGGAAGGCAAACTAGTCTTCGTCGATGCCTGGGCACCCTGGTGCCATACATGCCTGTCGATGGACAACTTCGTCTTCAACCAGCCCGCGCTCCAGCGTTTCGAGTCCCGGATCGTGTTTGCGAAGGTAGACACCGATCGAGATGAAAACGCCGCATTCGCAGCAAAGTACGCCATGGACGTCTGGCCCACGCTGTTTGTCATCGAACCGAACAAGGGCGAGTTGCTGGCGGTGTGGACAGGGGCGGCGTCGCTGCGAGAACTCGAACAGCTCTTGGATGAATCCCTGGTGCTGCGTGATCTCAAGGTGCAGAACAGGCTGGATCCGAAGGCGCCCGAAGGCCTCTTGCTCGCCGCGCAGCGAGCCGCCCTGGCCGACCGCTGGGCAGAGGCCGCCGCCAGCTACGAAAAGTCCGTGCGCGCAGCCCCGGAGAACTGGACACGACGCAGTGAGGCGCTGTTTGGCTGGATCAAGAGCCTGCACAACGCCCGGCGCGCCCGGGAATGTGTGGAGGTGGGTGGAAAATACGGCAAGGAGATCCGAGGCGCCGCGCTCCCTGGAGACTTCGGCCGCTTCTGGTTTTCTTGTGCGAACGGCCTGCCGCTACCGAAGCATAAAGCCGAAGTCCGCCGGGCAGCCATTGCGCACCTGCGCGCTCTGGTCGAAACGCCCAGGGCCGAATCCTCCACCGACGATGTCGCTGACGCCTGGGATATCTTGGCAGACGCTCTCAAACAGGTCGGAGACGCAGCGGGCTTTCGCAAGGCACACGAGCGAAGGTTGCTGCTTTTGGAAGCGGCGGCGAAAGCCGCGCCTTCTCCCGCCGCGGCGGCGACCTTTGACTACGCGCGCGCGGGGTCTTACGCCGTCTTGGGTCGTTCCGGCGAAGCCGTCGCGATGCTGCAGGCACGGGTGAAGGAGCTACCGGACAGTTACGAACCCTCCGCGCGACTCGCTTCACTTCTGCACGGCATGGGGCGCGATGCGGACGCGCGCCCCGCCATCGACAGGGTCCTGAAGCTAGCCTACGGCCCGCGCCGCATGCGTTACCTGGCCCTAAAAGCGGAGATCGAACACAAGCTCGGCAACGCCGCCGGACGCATCGCTGCGCTTGAGGAAGAAGTCCGAGCCTGGCAAGCAATCCAGAAACGCACCGGCGTTGCACCCGCTGGTCTCGGTGCCGCGCAAAAGCGATTGGCTGCTGCCAAGGCCGGACGCTGACGCCCAGCTGCTAGAAAGCCCCCCGCACGGTCGCAAATGCGCCGCGGTCGCGCAAGAAGACATCGACCCGAGCAGATTCCGCCGGCGGGGCCTTCTTGCCCTCGGGCGCCAGCCAAAAGTACGCCGCTGCACCAAGGGAGACCACGCCAACGCCCAAGGCGATGTCTCCAAACAGGCGCTTCTGCGAGATGGAGTCGACGTCGTCTTGGCTGCAATTGGGTGAGCAGCCACTGTCCTCGAGGTCACTCTTTTCACCCTCGGCGCCGAGCCAGAAGAAAGCCGTGCCCGCTAAGGCGACGGCACCCACTCCCGCCAGGACGTACGTGACCGTGGGCACCTTCTTCTTGCTGGCTTCCTTAGAATCGAAAGCCACGCCTCCGCCGTCGTCGACGGCGTCGTCCGTCACGCCCTCTCCCGCTCCGGCGCCAAACTGGATCTCGATGACTTTGTTCTTCTGACCGGCGCGTAGGATGATCTCTCGCTCGACGGGAGTCTCTCCCTCCATTTCGAAGCGCAGCTTGCGCGTACCTGGATCCAATTCAATCCCACTGGTGTCCAGTTTCTCGGCTACCACTTGCTCGTCGACACTGACCTTCACGTCTAGGGTCTCTTTGCCAGATGCATCCTTCGCCACCACGACTATCGACGGCAAAGCCGCATTCACTTCGTCGAGCCAACTGAGGCAATCCTTCTTCACGGCCGACATGCACTCGTCGCGCGCGCAAAGGATCAGTTTCTCGCGTGCTTCTTTCAAACCGCCGTCGCGTTTCAGCTTTTGGGCGTCGACATACGCGGCCGCGCATTCCTTTTTTGCGCCTGCCTCCGCACGCTTCGGCGCACAGATCGCCAGCGCGCCGAATGCCGCGACGAAACCAAGCCATCGAACTGCTCGCATTACATACACTCCGGTCGCACGTGTTTGATTCCGTTCTTGTCAACGAAGAAGGGGCTGTCGCAGGAAGCCACGGGCGGCTTCTTGTCCTTGGTCGCCGGTTTGCTTGTCGCGGCAGCTCCGGGCTTGGTGCCTGCGCCCTTGGTGGCGGCGCTTTGGCTGCCTGACTTTGATGCGGGCTTCGCCACAGCCTGCGTGGGCTTTGGCGAGGGATCCGTTGGACCTCCACCGGGCTCGTCCGCGAGCACAGGGTCCGAGCCTGCCACCGGTTCGGGCTCGACGGGCGTCGCTGTGGTGAGGGGCGCTTCTGGGGTGGCGACTGGTTTCGGATCTTGAACCTGCTCGATGGAAGTTCCCGCTACGGCTTGTTGCGCCGGCCGCCCGCGCAGGGACAAGAGCGCGGCGAGCCCGATCAACGTCAATAGTGCGGTGACGGCCACCACGACGGCAATGAGCTTGGCGGGCGAACCTCGACGTGCCGCCGGAACCGAAGCGACCGCATACACCGGAGGCCCGGACGGAGCCGTATGCGGCAGCGGAGGTGGCTCCCCGCCATACCCGGAGACACCGCTCGGCGACGAGACACTGCTCGGCGACGAAGCCGCGCTGGGCATCGAGACCGCGCTCGGCTGGCTGACCTGAGACGGGCTCGTGATCAGCGACGGACTTGTGATGTAACTGATGCCCGAACCGGTGTGTTCCCGCGGTTCCCGTGCTGGGGGCGGCCGCACCGCCATGGCGTTGCCAGCTCCGCCGCTTGCCGGCACCATGTGAACAGCGCTGGTGCTTTCCATTTCGCGCACGCGGGCGGCACGCATTTCCAGGGCATGCTGCGCGATCGCCTGCACCCACTCGCCCACCACCAGAGGTGACGCCACGCCCAGCGCTCGTTCAAGCTCAATACCCATTTGTCGGGCCGTGTTGAAGCGGTCGTTGGGATTCGCGGACAACCCCTTCATCACGATGGCGTCGATGTGTTTGGGCAGATGCGGCGCAACCGCGCTCGGCGGCGGGAAGCCCCCGGCTAGCACATCCGCCAACACCTGCGCCTCATTCGAGGTCTGCACCAGGCGCCGCCCCGTCAGGCCCTCCCAGAGCACAACAGACGCCGAGTAGATGTCCGTGCGCCGATCCACCGCGTCGCCACGCACTTGCTCCGGAGCCATATAGGCAAGCTTGCCCTTTAGCTGCCCGTCGCGAGTGGACTGCAGCCGACCACTCGCCTTGGCGACGCCAAAATCGAGCACCCGCGCAACGCCATCGACGCCGACCAACAGGTTCTGGGGGGAGACGTCCCGGTGCACGATGCCCAACGGGCGCGCGTGCTCATCGGTAGCTTCGTGGGCGGCGTGTAAGCCGTGCAGCGCGTTGACCAAAACGCTGGACACCACGCGCGCGTCCGAGATCCGTCCTTCGGCACGACTCGCCTTGAGCAATCGCGACAGCGACTCCCCTTGAACGTAGTCCAATACCAAGAACACTTCGCCGTCGATGGCAACGACATCCAAAGTTGCCACCACGTTCGGATGCTGGATGCGCGCGGCGAGGCGCGCTTCGTCCAGGAACATGGACACGAATTCGGGATCCCGCGCCAAATGCGGATGCAGGCGTTTGATAGCCACGGTCTTGGAGAAGCCAACCGGACCAATCAGTCTGCCCAAGTGCACCGTGGCCATGCCGCCGGCAGCGATCTCGTCGAAGAGCGCGTAGCGCCCAAACACCCTCTCCGGCTGCGCTTGCATCATGGCCCCCGTCATCGACGCTCCGCTCACCTCAGCTCATTCGTCCAGGTGCAGCGGTAGGGCCTCGTGGTCGTGACGTTCGACCAGGTCGTGTAGGTATTCCACTGGCCGGTGTAGGCAGTTTCTACCCCATTCCATTTCACGACTTGGGTGTGCAGCGAGTTCGTCGACGTCACCCCGATGGATAGGTCTGCTGCCCAAAGTGAGGCAATACTGCCTTGGCCGTTGGGCAGGCTGTTGCGAATCGCCTCCATGAAATCACGCTCTGTCGGCAGGTGCCCGCCCAAGTCACGGCAGGTGTTGAGCGCAATGTCGAGGGTCGCAGACGGCCGATCAAAGTTGTCGAACCACATCTTGGCTCCGGATGTCCCCGGTACCGCCAGCTGAAAACAGCCCCCGCTACAGTCCGCCGTTTTCGGGCCGGTATAAGTCTTGTCGACTGGATAGTACACGCAGCGGTGAAAACCCGTGGTCGTCTTGTACGCCCAGGAGATTTCACCACTGTAGGCGAACGCGTACTCCGTGAGTGCTCCGGTCCAGCGGGTCGTATGCGCGAGGAAGTTGGTCCCGTTGTAGCCCGCAACGTCGGAGCTCCAGAGCCGTTCGTTGCTCCCGCCAGAAAGCTGCTGCGTGATCAACTCGCCCGTCTCGAAGCTGCTGGGTAGGTGCCCGCCCTTTGCAAAACACGCGTCGTGGGCCACTTCCCAAGCCACCTTCGCCGCGCTGTCCTTGGTTTCTCCCTTTAGGTTGCTCAAGGCAGGCAAGAACTCGTCCGTGATCGCGACCGGATGTCGGCCCGACGCGTAGTTGGTGCCCGCGCATCGGAACGCGCGGTAGCTGCTCGTGCCCGACCAACTGCCGACCGCGGTGAT
The DNA here is from genome assembly GCA_965369205.1 of uncultured Polyangiaceae bacterium. Lineage (GTDB taxonomy): Bacteria > Myxococcota_A > Polyangia > Polyangiales > Polyangiaceae > JACKEA01. The sequence goes on from CBDUPW010000344.1 coordinate 4,829, forward strand.
CGTGGGCGCGGTCGCGACTGCGGTCCAGCGCGCCAATGCGTTCAGGTCGTAGCGCATGGCGTCCGCTAGGTGGAGCCAATTGTTGGTTCCATTGGGCAGCCCCTGCTGCAATGCCTCGAACAACGTAAACGCGCGCATTAGGCGTCCGCGATTGAAGCCGCACTCCCACACTGCGGCGCCCGTGGGAAGTGGCGCGCGGTCCTTGATGTCGATGTTCGTTCGCTTGCCTTCGGTGTCGAGGGTGAAACACGCCTGGCCAGACGGCCCTTGGCAGTTGTTGCCGGAGAAGCTATCCGGCAGCGGCGCGGGGCAGATGCATCGGAAGGCGTGGTTGGTCGTCTTCGTGACGTTCCCCAACGCGCCGTCGCTGAGGCGGCCCCGGATCTGCTGGGTCGCGTTGTACGGCACCAACGTCCACAGGTAGTCCGTGTGGCTGGGCTGGCCCACGCTGGCGGACTGGGTGAAGCTGGCATTGTAGAGTTCCGTCGCCGTGGGTAGGCGGCCGCCGATGCCCTCACACGCGGTCTTCGCGGAAGCAAGATCACTCGGGGTGCGCAGGAGACCGTCCCATTCGTTGCCCCAATCGTCGGGCAATGGCTGCTTGAGCAGGGTTTTGCAGGCGATCACGCACTTTCCAGCCGTGCACTCTTCGGTCGCCCCACAGGTCGTTCCGCAAGCGCCGCAATGGCTGGGGTTGCTCATTGTATCGACGCAACTGTCGGTGCACTTCGTCTGCCCGGCGGAGCAATTCAGGTCGCAGTTCCCACTAGAGCAAACCTCGCCGGATTTGCAGGCGTTCCCGCAGGATCCGCAGTTGCTGATGTTGGTCTGCAGATCGTAGCAAAGCCCGCCACACTCCACCTGCCCGCCCGGACAGAAGATCTTACAGCTGCCTTCCCCGCACACCTCACCCGTGGGGCAAGCATTGTCGCAGGTCCCGCAGTGTTGGGAGTTGGTCTTGGTGTCGACGCAAATGGCGCCACACTGTGTCTCGAGGGCGGAGCAACTCGCAACGCAGCTGCCTGCCTTGCACTCCTGACCGCTACCACACGGTTTGTCACAACCGCCGCAGTGTTGCGGATCTGTTTGGGGGTCGACGCAGCTCCCGCCGCAACTCTCCTGGCCGGGAAAGCAGGTGGCGGAGCATTGTCCGCCCGAGCAATTGTCCCCGGCGCCGCAAGGCGTGCCGCATGCGCCGCAGTTCTGCGGATCCGTCGCCGTGTTGACGCAGGCTCCGCTACAGTCTTCCAGCCCGGACGGGCAAGAGTCCGTGCAGCCGCCCGCGGCGCAGACCAGGCCGCTGCCGCACGCCTGCCCGCACCCGCCGCAGTTCGCCGGGCTGCTTTCCAGATCGACGCAGCTTTCCCCGCACTTGGTGAGTCCCGAGTTACAGCTGGCGCCGGCGTCGCCGCCCTCAGTAAACGGACCCAAGTCCGAACCCAGAGCGGAACAGGCAGCAGCGATCCCAAAGGTAAGAAGCAGCCCGGCTCTACCGAGCCAGGCGCGCAAAGTAGACTTGGCTGTTGAGTGCATTCGCTTGGATTGTGAGCTTAACCCGCGCGGCGCCAGGGGGCGACAAGTTGCCGTCGCCGCGCGAGGTCTGCGCGCGGCACATCCACGCACCTTTTGCGACACTGGCGCCTCGCGCCGGAGGGACGGGGTCCCCGGACGCAGAATGGCTACTTTCTGAGCTGGTTTCCTCGCGCGTCGAAGTGCAGCACCGGCCGCTCGAGGCCCTCTAAGGTGGGAAGTACCGTCTTTTCGTCGCCGGAGACAACGATGACGAAGTCCTTGTCGTCGCAGTACCTCTTGCCCACTGCGTTGGCACTCGCGACGCTCACTGCTTCCACGCTGCCCGGATACTGGGAAAGCCAGCTAGTGGAACGACCATAGACTGGCAAGTCTGCCAGCTCGCTGGCGACTCCGTTGTTGGACTCGAAACGACCCGGGTAGCCCAGCAGCAGGCCGCCCACCGACTCGGCCCGCTCCTTGTCTGTGAGTGGACGCGGGCCGCAAATGTCAGCGAGCTCTTTGAGCACTTCGTCCACGCTCGCGCGCGTAGTCTCGCGCTTGACGTTCGCGGCAATCGCGAACATGCCAACTTCAGGGAAGCGGCTGAAGACACTGCGCGCCCCATAAGTGTAGCCTTTATCCTCGCGCAGATTCATGTTCACCCGACTGGTGAAGGCGCCGCCCAATGCGCGGTTGAAGATCAGCGCGGGGAAGTACTCGTCCGACGACTGCCCAGTTGCTCGGCGGGCGAGTGCAATCGCGCTCTGGGAAGCGTCCTTGTGGTTCACGAAATAGATGGCAGACTTCGGCGCTGCGGTCGCAAGCGGCGCCGGCTTCGTTTTTGAAGCACCCTTCCAATCTGCAAAGTGCTTTTCGAGGGCACTCTTGGCAGTGCCCTCTTCAATACCGCCGACGACGACAAAGGCCGCTCCGTCGGGCTGGAACAGGTTCTTGTACTGGTTCTTCACATCCACTAGGGAGAGGCGTTTTAGCGTGTCGTGCGTGCCCTCCGGCAGCGTGCCGCCGTAGCCGTCTCCGAAGAGCGCTTTGCGCATCACGACAGCGCGCGTGTGGGCGGGCTCGGATTCGTCCGTCAGTGCGTCTGCCAAGCGCTGGTCCTTGCGTCGA
>CBDUPW010000345.1:0-7459 GCA_965369205.1 uncultured Polyangiaceae bacterium
GGGAAGACGACGACGGCGACCATGCTTGCCAACATCGTACGCTGTGCAGGAGAAGCCGATGCGCGGGTGACCACCCTTGGGTCCTGGGTGGCCGGCGAGCGGCTTTCCGACCAGACAGATGTAGAAGCGTTCACCCGTTGCCTGGAGCGTGCTCGACAACAGGGCGTGCGCACCCTCGTGCTTGAGACGACTTCCAAAGCGCTGGCGGAAGGGTTCGCGCACCACTTTCCGGTGGACGTTGCGGTGTTCACCAGCTTCTCCCGGGACCATTTGGACTACCACGGGTCGCCGGAACAGTATCTTGCTGCCAAAGCGCAACTGTTCGCGACGCTTCGGCTCGACGGCACGGCGGTGCTCAACGCGGATTCGGAAGCCGCGGCCTTGATCGACGAAGTGACTCCGCCGAGCGTGCGTCGGCTCTGGTACGCGCGCGCAGACTTGACCCAGGCACCGCATGCGCTCAAAGCGCAGAGCGTGCACGTGTCGGTTTCCGGCACGCGGATACGGCTGCAACCCTCGCTGCTTGCCGAAGCGATGCAGCGCACGCTGGAACTCCGCGTGCACGGAGAGCACTTTGCCGAGGATGCCCTAGCCGCTGCCCTGGGTGCCCACGCCCTTGGCTACCCGGCGTCGGCGATCCGTGAGGGACTCAGCACGCACGCAGGCGTGCCCGGCCGCTTTGAGGTTGTGCACCCAGACCCGCTGGTGGTCGTCGATTACGCCCACACTCCCGACGCCTTGGAGCGCACCCTTGGAGTCGCACGTACGGTCAACGCCGGAGGCCGGGTGATCGTCGTATTTGGCTGCGGGGGCGAGCGGGATCAAGGCAAGCGCTCCGAGATGGGTCGGATGGCCGCTGGCGGGGCCGACCTGTGCATCTTGACGAGCGACAACCCCCGAACCGAAGACCCCTCGGCGATCCTGGCAGAGATCGCCGAGGGGGCTCGCGCGGGAGGGGCGCTCGAGGAAGATCCCGGGGCGCTGTCGCGTACGTTTCCGAGCGCGGGTCCCTGTGTGGTGACTCGGGTGGTCGATCGGCGTGGTGCCATTGCCCTCGTTCTCGACGTGGCTCGGCATTGGACTGGGAGTTGCGTAGTCGTTGCAGGCAAAGGACACGAAGACGAGCAGTGCATCGGGTCGGAGATCTTCGCGTTCCACGACCCGACGGTTGTTCGAGAGCTGATTTTCGACGCGAAGCGCGTCCCGCATGAAAGACCCCGGAATGAAGATTGATCGAGAAAAGTTTCTGGTGCTCGCCGCGTTCACCGGAGCCGTGTGTACGGGTTGCTACGTGGACAGCGGCCCGCCGCGCAATCAGGGCGCACCGCCGCCACCGCCGCCAGGCTATGCCCCACCGCCGGGGCAGGCGCCGCCGCCCCCAGGACAGCCGCCCATGGCAGCGCCGTCCCCAGGCGGGCCGCCTCCTCCGGGTGCAGCGCCGGGACCAGCGCCCGCGGGACAGCCGGCTCCAGGGCAGTGGCCCGGACTGCCTCCTGGTTTCCAGCCGCCCCCAGGCTGGCAACCGCCGCCTGGATTCCAACCCCCGGCAGGCTGGATCCCAGCTCCATCGGGTGAGGCCGGTGGGATCCCGGCTCCGGCTGGGGAAACCGGCGGGTTCCCGGCTCCCAGCGGCGAAAAATAGTCTAGCTCGGCTGGAACCGACGGGCGGACCGCGGCGTATGCCAGCTGATCATGCCTTACCCCGCCCGTCGTCTACCCCTTGCCGTTGCCTGCACCGTCCTCTTGGGCTGTTCGTCTTCAGGCAGCGGTGAAGGCGCCGGCGTGGGCGGAGCGGGGGGCGGTGCGTCGGGGAGCGGTGGCAGCGCCGGTGGGTTCACGGGAGGCACGGCGGGAACGGCGAGCGGGGGCAGTGCCGGTGCGGGAGCGGCCGCCGGCAGCGCTGGCACGACGGGGCTTTCCGAAACGTGGAAACAGAATCCGAACTGGAGCGAAGCCAACTGCCCGGCGCCCCCTAGCGGTGTGAACGTCGGTCCGAAAATCGGGGACTACCTGGCTAATCTCTCGGTCAAGAGCTGCGAGGATGAAGACATCCCGCTAGACAGATTCTGCGGAGCCCGTGGGCAATGGATCTTCGTTGCCCACGGTTGGTGACCACATTGCAAATTGACCGCCAGTTTGGCGGAAAAGATCAGCGCCGACTACAAGGACAAGAACCTCGCCACCGCGGTGATCTTGGTCGAGAACGCCAGCGGTGCGCCGCCGACGGCCGCGGACTGCAAGGCGTGGCGCAGTACGTACGGCCTCTACAATGTAGCCGCCCTGTATGATCCTACGGGCGTCACCAAGGCGCTGTACGAGCAGCCCTACACCGCGCTCAGCGTATTTGTCGGCATGGATCGAGTGATCAAAAACAAGCTGCATACGGACGTGGAAAGCCAGCTCCACGTGCAGCTTTCATCGTTGCTGCAGTAGTCCGCAGTGGCTAGCGCAGCCGAAACGAAAGCTCGGATGCGCCCAGCCGAAAGCTGTCGCCATCGGCAATGGCTTTGCGCAAGATGCGTTCTTTGCCGTAGTACGTCCCCGACTCCGTAGCCATGTCGACCAGGAAGGCGTCATCCTCGATGATCTCGACGATGGCGTGCTGCAGATCGACGGACTCATTTTCCAGGCGGAGATGGCACTCCTCGCCCCGGCCAATCAAGAATCGATTGCGCGTGATCACGTGTTCGACGTTCCCAACCTGCACTGTCAAGCGCCGTTTGCTCGGGGGCGCCGGATCACTGGGCACCAACGCCAAGCGGGGCGCAGGGCCCGGGTCGCCGTTGGTCACGGCTTCTGCGAGGGCGAGCAGCGCGAATGCCTGCGGATCCGTGCCCCGATCTTTGGCCAATTGGACCAACTGCTCCCACAGGCTGTCGGGGATGCGAAGGGTCTGGTCGTCGGGATCCTCGGCCATGGGCAGGAATGGCTTAGCTGCGAAGCGCCTCGCCGTCACTTGACGCTCTTGAAAAATAGCTCTATCCGGGTATCCTGATAGACGGATATGCCGAGCGTTGACGACACCGTGAGCCTGCTTCACTTGCTGGGAGACACCACCCGCATGCGTCTGCTCGCATTGCTTGGGCGGGACGAACTGAGCGTCGCGGAACTCACCAGCATCACGGAATTGCCCCAATCGAGGGTGTCCACCCACCTCGGTCGGTTGCGCGAAGCGGGCATGCTCCGGGATCGTCGAGTCGGCGCCTCCACCTTCTACGCGCTCAACGACGCCGCAATGCCGGCGGAAGCTCGGCGAGTTTGGACGTTGGTGCGCGACGAGACCAGCGACGCCGTACTGGACGCGGATCGCGCCCGCTGTGAACGGCTGCGCAAGGCCCGGGAAGCCGGTGCGTCGTGGCCGGACTCCATCGCTGGCGAAATGGAACGCCACTACTCGCCGGGGCGCACCTGGGAAGCCACGGCGCGCGGGTTACTGGGCTTCGTCGATCTTGGAGATCTGTTGGACCTGGGTTCCGGAGACGGCGCGATTGCGCAGCTCTTGCTCTCTCGGTGTCGCAGCGTGACTTGTTTGGACCGAAGCGAGAAAATGATCGTGGCTGCCAAGCGTCGCTTCAAAGGCGAGCGGCGCGTTCGCTTGGTGCAGGGCGACATGGAGCAGTTGCCCTTCGCGGCCTCCGAGTTTGACCAAGTGCTCTGCTCAAGTGCGCTGACCTACGCTGCCGATGCTGCCAGCGCACTGGCCGAAATCGCACGCGTACTTCGCCCGGGTGGTCGGCTAGTTCTGACGACCCTCGCCGAGCATTCCCATGCCAGTGTTACGGAAGCCTACGGGCACCGCCATCCGGGGTTTTCCCAGACGAAGCTCGCCGAGTGGATCCAAAACGCCGGCCTCAGCGTCGAGCTGTGCCAAGTGACCTCGCGCGAGCGGAAGAAGCCCTACTTTGAAGTGATTTCGGCCTTCGCCAAGAAGCCGGCGTGTGCTGCTCTCGATCAGACAGACGGAAACGGAAACCAATGAGTCAAACGGACATCTCCCAAATCCTGCAAACAGAAGCTAAGAAGCGCATTCTGATCATGGACGGTGCCATGGGCACCGCGATCCAAGGATACAAGCTAGGCGAAGCGGACTTCCGCGGAGCGCGGTTTGCGTCCCACGGCTCGGACCTGCAGGGCAACAACGACTTGATCGTTCTGTCCAAGCCCGACGTTATCGAGGCAATTCATGCCGAGTATCTGGGCGCCGGTGCCGACATCATCGAGACGAATACGTTCAATGCCACGCGCATCTCCCAGGCCGACTACAACACCCAAGAGCTCGCATACGAGATCAACCTGGAGGCCGCGAAGATCGCCCGGCGTGTCGCGGACCGTTTCAGCAACGAGACGCCAGAGCGGCGGCGTTTCGTTGCCGGCGCCATCGGCCCAACGAACCGCACCTTGAGCATGTCGCCCAAGGTCGAGGACCCGGGCTTTCGCGCCGTGGGCTTCGACGAGATGCGCGATGCCTATGCAGACCAAGTGCGCGGGTTGATCGACGGCGGCGTGGACTTGCTCCTGCCCGAAACTGTCTTCGATACTCTGAATCTGAAAGCCGCGATTGTGGCTATCGAGGAGGTCTTCGAAGAAAAGGGCGTGCGACTGCCGGTACTGCTCAGTGTCACCATCACGGATCGCAGTGGGCGCACGCTTTCCGGCCAGACCCTGGACGCTTTTTGGACCAGCGTCACCCACGCACGGCCCCTTGCCGTCGGCATCAACTGCGCGCTCGGCGCTCGCGAGATGCGGCCGTATATGGAAGAGCTGAGCCGGATCGCGAACGTGTTGGTCTCCTGCTACCCGAATGCCGGGCTGCCCAATGCCTTCGGAGAGTACGACGAACAGCCGGACGAGACGGGAGCGCTGCTGAAGACATTCGCAGAGGACGGCTTGGTGAATATCGTCGGCGGCTGCTGCGGCACGACGCCAGCGCACATCCGCGCGATCAGTGAGCACGTGAAGGGCATCGCTCCGCGCGTCGTGCCCGAGGTGCCCGCGGTCACTCGCTACGCTGGGCTGGAAACCCTAACCATCGACAAGTCCACGAACTTCACCATGGTGGGGGAGCGCACCAACGTCACGGGCAGCAAGCGCTTTGCGCGATTGATCAAGGAAGACGACTACAGCACGGCGCTCGAAGTGGCCCTCGACCAAGTGCGCGGCGGCGCCAACGTCATCGACGTGAACATGGACGAAGCGATGCTCGATTCCGAAGCCGCCATGGAAAAGTTCCTGCGTTTGATCGCAAGCGAGCCAGAAATCGCCCGCGTGCCCATCATGATCGATAGCTCGAAGTGGTCCGTGATCGAAATGGGCCTTAAGAACGTTCAAGGCAAGGCGATCGTCAACTCCATCAGTATGAAAGAGGGCGAAGCTGACTTCTTGGAGAAAGCCAAGAAGGTGCGGCGCTACGGCGCAGGCGTCGTCGTGATGGCCTTTGACGAAGATGGCCAGGCGGAAAGCGCTGAGCGCAAGTTCGACATCTGCAAGCGCGCCTATGAGTTGCTGCTGGATCAGGCCGGATTTGCGCCGGAAGACATCATCTTCGACCCCAACGTCTTCGCGGTGGCCACGGGCATCGAAGGACACAATCGGTTCGGACTCAACCTGATCGAGGCAACCAAGCGTATCAAGAAGCATCTGCCCGGAGCCAAGGTCAGCGGCGGCATCAGCAACTTGTCCTTTTCCTTCCGGGGAAACGACCGGGTGCGCGAAGCATTTCACTCATCCTTTCTGTTTCACGCCATCCGCGCTGGCCTCGACATGGGCATCGTCAACGCCGGGCAGCTGGTGGTCTACGAGCAGATCGAGCCGGAGCTGCTAGAGCGCGTCGAAGACGTGCTCTTCGACCGTCGAACCGATGCGACGGAACGCATGGTGGAGCTGGCCGCGCAAGTGAGTGGCAGCGGTACCAAGCGCGAAGTGGATCTGAAGTGGCGTGAGGGCAGCGTCGAGGCCCGTATCGAGCACGCGCTGGTGCATGGCATCGTGGACTTCATCGAGGCAGATGCCGACGAGGCCCGTCTGTCCATGGAAAGCCCTTTGGCCGTGATCGAAGGGCCCATGATGGCGGGCATGAGCGTGGTGGGGGATTTGTTTGGCGCTGGCAAGATGTTCTTGCCCCAGGTCGTCAAAAGCGCCCGCGTGATGAAAAAGGGCGTCGCGAAGCTGGAGCCCTACATGGAGGCGGAGCGGGGCAAACGCAGCGGCGGCAACGCGGGCAAGATCGTGATGGCCACCGTCAAAGGCGACGTACACGACATTGGCAAGAACATCGTCGGCGTCGTCTTGGGCTGCAACAACTACGAGATCATCGATCTGGGGGTGATGGTTTCCTGCGACAAGATCATCCGCACCGCCATCGAAGTGGGTGCAGACATGATTGGTCTGTCCGGCTTGATCACACCTAGCCTCGACGAAATGGTGTTTGTGGCTAAGGAGATGGAGCGGCAAAAGCTGGCGTTTCCGCTTCTAATCGGCGGGGCCACCACCAGCCGCCAACACACGGCGGTCAAGATTGCGCCGTCGTATTCGGGACCGGTTGTGCACGTGCACGATGCGTCGCGGGCGGTCAGCGTGGTTTCTTCGTTGCTGGACGACAAGCAGAAGCCAGCGTTCGTGGAGTACGTGCGGGGCGAACAAGACCGCTTGCGCAAGGTGCATGCCAGCCGGGCCGTGCGCCCACCGATGCCACTGTCCGACGCGCGCAAGCGTCGGACGCCGATTGACTGGAAAGTTGAAGATCTGGCGCGCCCAAGCTTCTTGAGTTCTGTTGTCGTCGAGGACCAACCCCTGGCGGAGTTGATCCCATACATCGACTGGACTTTCTTCTTCGCGGCGTGGGAGCTAAAAGGCAAGTTCCCCCGCATTTTCGAGCACCCTGACTACGGCGCCGCGGCCCGCGAGCTATACGACAACGCCCGCGTGCTGTTGGACAGCATCATCAAGGACAAGTCCCTGACGGCCAAGGCGGTGTACGGGTTTTGGCCCGCCGCGTCCGTCGGCGACGACATCCTGCTCTTTGACACCGAAGCCCGGAACCACGAGATCATGCGGTTCAACATGCTACGTCAACAGGTCAAACATGACGCAGGCCCGTGTCGGTCCCTGGCGGACTTTGTGGCGCCTCAAGAGACGGAATTGCCGGACTACGTTGGTGCGTTTGCTGTTACCGCCGGCATTGGTGAAACCGAACTGGCTCAGCGATTCGAGAAAGACCAAAACGATTACGACTCGATCATGGTCAAGGCCCTGGCCGACCGGTTGGCTGAAGCGTTCGCGGAACAGTTGCATCGGCGCGCGCGCAAGGACTGGGGCTATGATCAACACGAACATCTGTCGCCGCACGAACTCTTGGAGGAACAATTCCGCGGCGTGCGTCCCGTCTTCGGCTATCCGGCCTGCCCGGATCACACGGAGAAGGCGAAACTGTTCGACCTATTGGACCCCGGGCGTATCGGCA
>CBDUPW010000346.1:0-7426 GCA_965369205.1 uncultured Polyangiaceae bacterium
GTGGGCACCGGCGGCACAGGCACCGGCGGCACCGGCACCGGCGGCACAGGCACCGGCGGCACAGGCACCGGCGGCACAGGCGGCACAGGCACAGGCGGCACAGGCACCGGCGGCGCGGCAACGGGCGGCAGCTCGGGCACGGGCGGCTTCGGCACGGGCGGCTTCGGCACGGGCGGCTTCGGCACCGGTGGCACCGCGGGCGGCCTCAGCTGCGTCGGCAATTGCGGTTTCAGTGATCCAACCGGGACTTGTTTCTGCGACACGGACTGCGTGTCCTTCGGCGACTGCTGCAGCGACTACAACACGGTTTGCGGTGGCAGCGGCGGTAGTGGCGGCGGCGGAACCGGTGGAACCGGCGGCGGCGGAACCGGCGGCGGTGGCACCGGCGGGGTCGCAACGGGCGGAACCGGCGGCGTCGCAACGGGCGGAACCGGCGGCGTCGCGACTGGCGGCACCGGCGGCGTCGCGACTGGCGGCACCGGCGGCACTGGCGGCACGACGGGGTCTTGTCAGAACGCTGAAGAGTGCTCGAATCCCGCAACGATGATCTGCAGCCCGACCACGCTCAAATGCGAGGCGGGCCAGTGCACGGCCAACAGCCAGTGCGGAACCAATCAAGCTTGCTTGGGCCAGGTCGCCAGCCCCGTGGTGGGCGCCTGCTACCCGAAGTGCACGCCCTACGCCAGCAGCTCCGGCTGCACGTCCACGAAAGACTGTGTCCCCTACCTGCTCGACGGCAGCGAAGGCGCGTGCTTCGCAAAAGGCACCACCGCGGACGGCGCGACTTGCACCGACACGGACGTCGGCACGGGTTGCGTCGCGGGCAGCATCTGCGTCCGCGACTCGGGCGTGCGCGTTTGCCGTCGGCAGTGCAACTACTTCGCCAGCAGCCCCGCCTGCGTCGCCAGCCAACGCTGCGCGCTCGGTGGTGTCTGCATCGCCGAGGGTGGCGACGCCGCGGCAGTTGGAGCAGCGTGCTCCAGCTCCAGCGCGGCAGGCGAAATCTGCGGCAACGACGGCAAGGCTTGGCGGGGCACGTGCCAGGACGTCGGCAGCGGCCTGCGTTGCTACAAGGTGTGCCGCACGTCCACGGCTTCGGACTGCAGCGGCAGCCTGACGTGTTCACCCTTCCAGGGTGACTCCACGGCTGGCGTCTGCATCTGAGCCGCACCTATCGCGAGCGAAACCCGCCTGCGCACCGAGCGCCGGCGGGTTTCGTCTTTTGTACCGATGGGTGACTGCGAACTCCTGGGTGCATCCGCCCCACCGCGCCGCCCAGCTACTGGCGCAAACCAAGCACGCGCTGCAGCACGGCAAAGTCGTTCTGGTTGGTGCGCCCACAGCTCGCTTGGTCCTCCGGAGGCACGGCCCCCGCGCTCAGCGCCAGCCCCTCGGACGCCGGCGCCATGACGGAGGATTCGTTTTCGTTGTGGGTCAGCCCGAATGTATGCCCGGCTTCGTGGGCAATGGTGCGCGCTAGAACGCGCCGCGCCGCTGCACTGTCGTACAGCTCGGAGACGCAGCCAGCGGCTGCAAATCCCACGTCCCCTGCATGCTGGCCGTCGCAGTCCCGGACGGCCAATCCAGCCAGGGGACAGGTTTCGTCAAAATGGATGTCGTTGAACGTGTCGCCAACCGACAGCATCGTGAACTGACCGCTAGCAGGGCGCTCGGTGACGACGTCGAGATCAAAGGGCTGGTAGACCGCGCGCACTTGGCGGGCGATCTGCTCGATCACCGCCGCGCGACTGGGCGCTGCCGCGTCGACGTAGCGGTCCAAGTTCGTCGGCGCAATTTGATACGGTCCCGGACCGTCACCCAGCGTCGTGACGCCGGCTGCGGCGTCGTTCTTTCCTGAGAACTGCAGATGTGCGCCGTCGAAGTTCAGGTACAGCGTCGTCGCTGCGGACGGCGCGGTCGCCGGCTTGACGAAAGGTTCGCCCTCATCTTCCGTGCCTTGCGCGATGCCCCCACATGACAGGCATGCCAAGAGCAAAACAGGCACTGCGCGACCCATTGCGTGCATCGTCGTGGTCTGTTGCAGCCCGGCCGTGCGAATTCACTTCGACGCCAGCTATCAGCCCGGAAGCATCGATTTCCTACCCGCGCTTTTGTGCGCACTCAATGCACAGGGTCGTGGAGGGGTCGTGTTCCAGGCGCCGCTCGGGGACCGGCTCGCCGCACTCCAGGCAATCGCCGAACTCGCCAGAATTCAGGCGTTTCAGCGCCGCACGGGCCCGCGTGAGGCTCGTCTTGCGACGCCTCTGGGCCTCCGCGCTGATGGCCTGTCCCGCAATCGCGTCCATGCGCGACAGCCGCCCCACACTGCTCTGGTCCAGCTCCACGGGCTTCGCGGCGCCTTCTCCGGTCGCTATCTGCGCCTCAAGCTCGGCAATCTGCACCTCAAGCAGCTCACGGAACCGCTCCAGGTCCACACTCAAGGCTTGACGATCTGCGTGCCTGGGGGCGGCTTGAAGTTGAACTCGTCCTTTTTGACCTTCTCGTTCACGGTCGGCGAAACAAAGTCGAAGCGGTTGCGGTTGCCCTGGGCGTCAAGCAGGAGCACGCGACGGACTTGGTAGGTGCCGCCATCGACGTACAGTAGGATCTTTGTGTATGCGGGGGTGGGCTTCTTGGGCACGCCTTCGAGCACGTAGCCGCCCTCGAATTTGAGCTGGCGAGAGTCGAGTTTGCGCAACTTAAACTCTTTGATCAGGTTGCCGCCGCCAACGAGAAACGCCAAGGCCGCAGGATACTGGCTCTTGCCCATGGCCTGCTCGTACATCTGCTTGTTGTCGGACTCGTAGATCCTGATCAGCTTGCCATCGCTCACCACGCGGTTGCCGTTGTTGGTGTAGCGCCAACTCATCTTGCCGGGCTTCTGAAACGTGACGGTGCCTTTGCTGTCTTTGGTCTTGTTGTACGCCTTGACCCAATAGCGCTGCTTGAAGCCGGCCTTGAAGCTCTTGCTTTTGTCGTAGAAGTTCTGCACTCCGGTCGCCACGGCGTTGGCGCTGCTGTTCTTGTTGGCGCCGGCCTTCTTGGCCTGAGCGTCCGCCTGAGTCGGGAACGCGGTGAGCGGGGCGGCGAGACCAACGAAAATGGCGAGTAGAGCGTGGGAGAATTTCATGATTCCTCTGACAGTGAGAACGCGGGAGGGGCGGTTTGGCTTGCAGTGCGTCTCACAAAGGGACAGACGGCTGAGTCGGGCGAAACATTCGCAGAAAACGGCGAGAAATCCAGGGATTTTCCCCTTTTACGTTTGACCCCGCGGCGGCATTTCCCTTTGGGGCAAGGGTTCTACCCGGATCGTACCCGCCGCGGGGAATTCCTGCGCGATCTCGGGCAGATACGATCACGCAATTCTCGCGGGGCCGGTCCGAGGGGCATGGCCGACGCGCGCGCCCGTTCACGAGCCCCGCGCCGGCACCTTCGCGATGACCCGGCTCCGCGCCTGCCGTGGCCGCTCCAGGCAGGCGTCGCTCACCACCGAGTCTGCCTCCTGCAGACCGCCACACGATCATTTCCCAGAGCACCGGCGCCTCAACCTTTGTCGGTCAAGGGACAACGAAGATCTTGCCCTCGCCTGGGCCCCGAGTCTTCCACCCGACACCAGTACTAGGCAAACACGGCGGTAGCTCAGCGACGAGCCGGAGAGCGTCGCGCCGGGCGCCTCCGGCGATGGTTCGCCAGAGCCCGCGCCAAGACCGGCGACATCGACTTCTCCCTGAGCCGATCCTCCAGCGGACCCAAGCGCAGGTGCGTCACCGCAAGCGCCAACGCATCTGCTGCGTCGGGAGGTGGCAGTTCCGCGAGAGACAGCACGTTGCGGACCATCATAGCCACCTGGCGCTTGTCCGCCTGCCCTCCCCCGGCGATCGTGCGCTTTACTTTTGCCGGAGCATACTCGGCAACTTGCACGCCCGCCCGCGCCAGGGACAAGAGCACGACGCCTCGCGCGTGCCCGAGCTTTGCAGCAGCCTGCGCGTCCTTGTGAAAGAACAGGCTTTCGACGGAGCCCACTTCCGGGGTGTGCTCCTTGATTAGCTCTCCGAGCTGCGTGTCGATCACCGTGAGGCGCTCCGCGAGCGGCAGCTTGCCGTTCATCTTGATCACGCCGTGCGCGACATGCGTCATTCGATTGCCCATCCGGGAAACAAGCCCCCAGCCGAGCTTGAGGGTGCCGGGGTCGATACCGAGAACGAGCATCTATTCTACGTATCAGTCTTTCCCGCGAATGGAAAGAACGCCGCCGCGACTCTTAACCGGCCGCGCCGCCTTCACCGCCTTCACCGCCTGACGCTGCGTCGTCGTCCTTCTTGCCCTTCTTCTTGTTGCGGCCGGAGTCTTTGTCACCGGGCATATCACCGACGTTCAGCTCAACCTCGCCGAACATCACCTGCATCTTGCCCTCGCTCTGCAGCTTGACCTCCAACGTCTTCGCGCGAATGACAGTGTTGTCTTTGACTGAGCCCGAAAGGCTGACTGTGTCGGCGTCGAACTCGCCGGCAAGTTCACCTTCGCTGCGGAGCTCGCCCACCTTCACTTTGCCGTGAACGGCCCCACTGGCGCTCACAGCCAGCGAAGGGGTCTCCAGCTCGCCCTCGATTCTGCCGCGGACCATGATGGGGCACGTAGAAGACAGAGTGCCCTTGAGGCTCGTGCCCTCTTCGATCAACGTCTGCTTATTCGGTCCTGCATTCCCGCCGTATGAATTAGTCATTTCGTTATCACCCTTCTTCTATTACTTGGCGCGCGCGCGCAGGATCTTCATTCTTAGTGAGCAACCGGGGGCGAACGCGAATTGCGTACTCTCCGCGGCTTGCTCCACGGCGCCGGCGACGGCGCCTTGTTCACTGACGACCAACAAGCGGGGCCCTATGATGCCGGGACTGTCCCGCTCTAAGAACTGTCCGTGGATCGTGATATTGCCGAGCCCCGTGATGGTGCACTCGCTGAGCACGCCGTCTTCGCCAATCACTAGGTTGGTACCTTCGCTCAAGACGATCTTGCACTTCTCAAAGCGGCTATCGATTTCCACGTCGGACCCAGCGCCGAATTCGAGGGAAGCGTCACGCAACACATCGCCCTTGCCGAAGTAGCGGGTGGCGGTCGGGACTTCCGAGAGCTTGCCCGCGAGGTACGCCGCTACCTCGTCTCCGCTGACCCGCTTGGTGCCAGTGCCTTCGGGACTGGTGTCGACCCATTCGGCAATGACTCCGTCGAAGCGTCCGGTCTTTGTTTGCGCGCTGAAGAGCTTAGCGCCGGTCAGGGTGGCACCCGCCGTTCTGGCATCCGAGAAATTCGCGTGGCGGCCATCGATGTCCCGCAGATTGCAGCCCTCAAGGTTGGCCGAGCGCAGGTTGCTGCGCAGAAGAGAGGCACCTTCGAAGTTGGCTCCTGGAGCCGACGCTTCGGCGAGTTCCGCGTCGCTTAGGTTCGCCTGCCTGAAGTTCGCCTCTTCCAAGTTGGCAGAACTCAGATCTGCGTTACTCAGATCAGATCCGGTGAGATTGGCGCCGCCCAAGTAGGCCTCGACTAGTTCAGCGTGTGCCAGGGAGGCTCCGTCGAGCATGGCCTTGCCTAGCTCTGCTGAATCAAGCTGAGCGTTGGTGAGCAGTGCCGACGTGAGGATAGCGTCGGTCAGTTTCGCGCCCTCAAGGGTCGCGCGATTGAGATTTGCTCCCGTCAAGTTGGCCTTCGACAGGTTAGCGCCCTCTAGATCGGCCTTCTCCAGGTTGGCATTTGTCAAAATAGCAGCCGAAAGGAACGCCTCACGCAAGTTCGCGTTCTTGAAGTTCGTGCCGTCGAGCCGCGCCCCTTCAAAGTTGACCCCTTCCAGATCCGTGCGACTGAAGTCTGCGCCGCTAAGGTCCGTCCCGGACAAATCCAAGCCGTTCAGCTCTTCGCGGGCAAGGCTTTGGCCCTGCTTCACCCGCGCGACTACTTGCTCTCGTGTCAGTTCCGCCATGCCTGCTCCACTTCTACGACTTCTGCGCCGCTCTTGCGGCCTCCAGGAACGCGTCAATCGCCGCAACTTTTCCCTCAAAGGGAAGTCGTTCGAGCTGACTGACCAAATCGACTGCGCCGAGACGCGCTAGCACCAAGTTCACGCGTAGCAGGGTTTCGGTACGTTGCTTGCGGGCGCTGCGGCGATCCGCGGCCGCTTCTGGAGACCAACCCGACTTGCCGCGCGCGAAGGCTTCGTTGGCCGCATTGAGTTCGCGCTTCAAAGTTTCCAGTTGTTCCAGCTCCTGCGGGCGCTTCGAATCCGGCGGGACCGAGTCGTGCTTGGACTGGTACGACTCAAAACGCGCGCAAATCTCCTGGCAAAGAGCGAGGGGCAGTCCAGTCGTCTCCGCAATCTCGGCAGGCCGCGCTTCCAAGAACATTTGGAGATTGTTGAGCCCGGCCGCGTACAGCTTGCCGAGAGCGACTTCCCTCACCCCCGCAACCTGGCGCAGCAGCGACTGAACAATCACCGGCTCGCGGCGATCGCGCTCGACACTGGCCTCGTATACGTCCGGAAGCTCCCGAGCGAGGGCGTTGTAGGCCTGCACAATCGCCACCTTGTCGTCCGCGCCGACCGTCGAGCCGTCGCTCTTTTCTGCCGCGGCCAGCTTCTCGTGCAACTTGTCAAGCGCCCCGGTGATTGTCGTCACGCCCATCTTGCCGGCAGACTTCTGCAGCGTGGCCACTGCCGGTAGGCAGACACTGAGCCAGTCTTTGGTCGGCGTGCCCTGGTCCAGCTCGACCATGAAGTCCCGCACGGGGCCGAGCTGCGTCACCGCGATTTGCTTGAACAGCTCGTCGACCGCGGCGACATCCGCGGGGCTGGGCACGCTATGCGCCTCGGAGGCACCCGGGTCGGACAGAATCGCGTCGAAGCCTTGTTCCAAGTCCGCCCAGTCCATCTCCAACTCCTCGTTGGTTGGCGGATCACTTGGGGTTGGCGCGGTATCGCCGAAGGCGGGAGCTTTGGGCCTGCTGGAGGTTGGCGAAGCTTTTTGCTGACCCTTACGTGCCGACGGCGGTGGCGGCGGCGCAGAGCGTGACGTCGGACGCTTCGACGCCTTCGGATTCCCTGGCTGGGACGCGCCAGCGCCAAACGGGCTGGGTTCCGGCACGACCTTCGCCGAACCGGTGACGCTGGCGAGGGCCTCGGACATGGACGCGGGCGGTGGTTCCTCCTGCGTTTGAAACACGGACCGCATTTGCTCAGTCGCTTCCCGTGCCTTGGGGCGAGACTTGGGCGCGAGCTGCTTTGAGTAGCTGCCCGGGCTGGCGTCAGTGAGCGGCTGCCCGCATTCCACGCAGAAGCGAGCGTCGGGCAACATCATTGCACCGCAGGTCGGGCAGCGTTTGGTGTGTGTCGCGCTCACGAGGGCACTCCAAGGGAACCGCCGCAGCGCAGCGGTGTCGTCGG
>CBDUPW010000347.1:0-7414 GCA_965369205.1 uncultured Polyangiaceae bacterium
ACGGCTGCGACGCCGCGACGGCAGAGACGCCCGGGGCAACAGCTGTGTGATCGCGTCGACGAAAGGCGGCGGAACAGCTTCGAGGGTATGGGATGCTGCGGCGCGGGCGGTCACGGTCTGACCCCAGTTGAGCAGATTCTGCTCAACTGCTTCCGGCATCGGGCGACTGAAGTGGTACCTACATCGCCCTCCATTCCGTTGCCGGCGCGGTGGTGCTAGAATGGAGCCACCGGGACCGAGGCACGAACAGGGGAGTGACGACATGAAGACCAGTAGAACGCACGCACGCACGCACGCGCAATATTTGGGCCTGCTCTGATCGTCGCTGGCTTAGCCATCGCGTGTACTGAGGCGAACGTTGCACGCCAGGACGTGCACAACGGACCAGGCCCAGCGCAAACTGGACTGCTCTTCCCGGATGTGACCGTGCCCGGCGGACTGCGCGGCGACCTGACGGTCGACAACGCGTCCATCGCCCCGCTGCGCGCAGCACTTCAGGATCTACTCGAGTCCGGCACCGACGGCGGCAACGCCGTGATGACAGTCGCACCGCAACAAGGCTTCATCGGCATGCCGAGCTGCACGAGCGGCGGGGACCCCTGTTGCACATTCGGGGATCGCAACCTGTGCCTGCAAGCCCGACGCGTGAACGTGCCGGGAGTGCCGAGTGTCAGTTTGTTCAAAAACGTGAACATCCAGTACGATCCGAATCGCCTGGACCTGAGCAGCCTGGGTATCAGTAGCGGCAACGTGCAATGGGCGTTCATGAACGATCTCGGCGTGGACTTGACCGCGCCAAACCCGTTCAATGATCCCTGGTTCTTGCTGCGGCGCATTCTGGTCGGCGACAACCGGGAGTTGCTGATCCGCTTTCACGCAGATGAGCTCAAGATTGAAGCACGCGGCGGACAAACCGGGCTTTGGCTACCCGTGTCGCTGACGCCGGTTGGCGATACGTTGGCCAGTAACCAGTGCTTCCTGAAGCCCGGCGCCAACCAGGACGCTGACGGCGACTTCGGTCCGGCGCTGTGCAAGGAACTGATCACGCGCATGAACGATGGCTTCAAGCAGAAGGTACCTTCCGCTGCACTCAACTTCCTTGGGCTCTCACCATCCGACATTCACTGCAGTGGCTTCATCGTGCACACGCGATTCTCAGAACTACGGTTCTTCATCGGCCTCATTCCGGAGACCAGAAACAACTGCCCCTTTCCCAACGCTTTTCGGTCGGACTTGAAGTGGATGCAGAACGTGCCGGGCGGGGAGCGGTATCCGAACGGCTGCCTGTCGGTGCGCGCAGTGATTGAACCGGGGATCACCGTGACTCGTTCAGGCTTCGGAGGTGCGCTCACGGTCTCCGCGGATCGTGCGGACTACTGCAAGCCCGCCGTCGAGGCTTTCTGCTCGGCCGCGAAGTCGTCGGTCTTTCAAACCGCGTTCGGCGTGGATGATTGTGTCACAGAAGGCAACCGCGCCGCCGCTCAGAACCTGCAGCAGGACGTGAACTCCCGAATCCGGGCGATCATCGAGCAACAGGTACTGCCTTACTTCAGTTACGGCGGTGGGCAGTTCAACCAGTCGACGACCGGCACCGGCTGCAATCCGGCCACGACCAGCTGCGGCAACTTCATCCGCAACCACGGGCTGCCGGCCTCGCTCACGAGCCTGGCGTACGGCATGTTTGCCAAGGCGTTCGGTTCCTACGCGCCAGCCCCCGAATTCCAGTATCCCGTGGCGAAGGTGGAGCCACAGCTTTGCCCGGCAGGGTACGTTCGGTACCCAGGCGCTGACGCCAGCAAGCCGGACGTTTGCGTGCAGTGCGAGCAATTCACAATTCCTCTATGCAAGTTCAATGAGCAATTCAGGACGTGCTGCGCAGGCGGCTGCGGTTTGGGAAGTGCCTGCGAAACCACCATTCTGCCCGCCGGCGCCAAGATCAACTTCTCCTACGCCGCTGATCCCGATTCCGACGGCGTGGTCGAGAGCGTCGACAACTGCCCAGCCGTCCACAATCCAGGCCAGGCCGACATCGACGACGACGGTGTCGGTGACGCATGCGATCCATGCGTTTGCGGTGGCACGGACGAGGACGGCGATGGCTTTTGCAACGTTGGCTGCAACGGCGCGCCGGCGGACAACTGTCCGACCATCCCCAACAAGAGCCAAGCGAACTGCAACCTGGACGCGGAGCAGGCACGTCAGGCCGAGATCTTGGGCGACGCCTGCGATCCCGTGCCCTGTCCGTCGTTCAAGCCGGTCTACTTCACGTCGTCGAGCGGGAGTGCGCTTGCAGCCGACCGCACGGTGACGACCCAACTGACCCGCTTGGACTTCGACCCACGGGGGTCGTTTGATCGCAACGCGAGCGTGGCGACTGAAGTTGGGGTGGTCGTGGGGCAAACCCAATATCGCTTCTGCCTGCAAAACCCCCTCGTGACCGGAACTGACTGCGGGAGTGCTACCGCGGTTCTCGATGACTGGTTGGACCCGCTTGGCAGCCGGGCCACGGAAAACGAATTCTCGGTCTGGCACCGCGTCGAACTCGCCGGCAAGGCCGTCGGCGCGGCGGATTTCAATCGGAGCTATGGTGCCGGAAACACCTACAACCACACCTGGGATTTCCGGGCTGACTATGACTACTGGCGATCCACGAGCTGGGGCGCGCCGTGGGTACCGAACCTAGCGGCAGCGCAGGGCAGCATCAAGTTCACGGCTCCCGGTCGCTTCTGGGCGCACGGGGCAACAGACGTCGGCACGGCCGATGCGAGCCTCGGCACGGGCGTGCACTTCCGAGCGGACAACCCCACGCTGGCGGCCACCGGACTGGCCAACCACTACGAAGAAGTCAGCCCCATCAAGGTCTCTAGACAGCTGGTGGGCGTGCGCGGTTCGATCTTCCCTTGGATCGATCGCGACTGCCCGCATTGCGGACCGAACTTGGGTCTGCCCAGAAGCAACTGCCTGGTGTGCACCGCGGACGCCTTCCCGGAATTCCCCTCGATCGTGTCGCGCATCATCACCCTGCTGCCGGCGGGTGAGGTCGGCGTGCTGACCACCGCGGGTACCGTCAGCCCCTTGCAGTTTCCCCTGTCTGCGAACCTAAACGCCAGCTTGACCGCGGGCTTGACTTGGCTTTCGCAAGCCGAGCCCTCCGTGTACATCGCACAGTCGGCCATCGCGCCCCTGGCCGTGGGCGTGAGCGCCGATGGCGCGAGTGTCGCCGAACAGGTATTCAGTACTGACGGGCAGCTGCTATCCAAAGTCGATCTGAACCCGGATGGAGTGCCGCCCGCAGCTGCCCTGACGAGCCAGCCAGCGATTGCGCAGCGCTTCGATTTCGTCGGCGTCTACAGCCGCAGCAGCGCCCGCGTGTTCTTGCTCGGCGGCCGCGACGGCTTCGGCAACCCACAACAAGACGTGTTGGTGCAGAGTCTGAGCGAAGGCGCATGGCACTCGGTGCCACCCAACGACTCGCTGACGATCGGCAAAGTGCTCACGGCAACCTACTCCCACAGCGATGGCCTCCTGTGGGTGCTCGACGAACGGCCCGGACCGCACTTTTTCGTGCGGCGTCGCCTGTTCACCCTGGATCCAGAAACCGGTGAGGCGAATGTGCTCTTCGAGCGCAATGGCCTACCGCACTGGGCGGAGCACCACCTGGTCACGGATCAAGACGGCTCGGTAGTGCTGAGCATTTCCGGCGGGCTGCTACCGCTGCACGTGCTGGCGCGCTTCCGCATGGTAGACGGAAAGCTGACCACCGAACTGTCCAAACCCATGCTCGGGCGCCTGGAAGCGCCAGTGATCGTGGACGACGCGGGCTACTGGCTCGTGCGCCGCCCACCGGGGAACAAGAAGCTGCTCGAACCGCAGCGCCTGGAGCAACTGCCGCTGAAACCCATCGCAGTGCACGGCTGCCTGGCTGGGGGCATGTGATCCATCCCGCGCTTGTCGCCGCTGCGGGGCTCGTTGTTCTCGCTCTTTCCTGCGCTTGTGGCGAGGACAAGCAAGACGACGGGTCGGGCGGCGGAGGCAGCGCGGGAGCCGGCGCGACGTCAACTGCCGGAAGCGGCGGAATACCAGCGACGGGCGGAACGAGCGGCACCGGCGGTGCTGGCGGAACGGGCGGCGCGCAGGCGTGCCCACCAGTTCCGCTGCCGCCGGGCGTGCCCAAGGGGTTTGTTGAGTTCAGCGACTATGCCTGCAAGTGCCGGTTCTACGTTCCCGGGCCCGCCGCGAAGCCACTGGACCCCGTCGAGTGGGAGGCTTGCCCGCAGCAGCCTGGGCCGCAGAACGCGTCTTGCCGTCGCATGAAGACGCCTTGGACCGAGACCAGCACAGTCTCGATGGCCGCCTTTCCATACTTCTGGCATGACACCAAAGCAAAGAAGTCGTACCTCCAGTTTGACCGCACGTTCGTCGGTGACGACCAATCCGTTCGCTTTCGCGTGGTTGCGGATGCAGACGGCCCCGTCTTGTCCGCGCTGCTGGAGCCGGGCTACGAAGGGTGCGGCCTGCTGGACGCTGGTCTGCAAGGTGGGCGCTACCTTTTTGGCGCCCTCGGTGAAAGCGCGGCCAGCCCGATCCAAGGCAGCGAGGGGGCGCTGGGCGGCAAGTTCGGCGAGGCGCCCAGCGTTGTGATCAGGCAGCCCATGGATCCGAAGAACCACACCTCGTGGCGCATGACGTCGGAGTGGATCTTGCGTTGGCGCGCGGGACTTTTCGCGCGCGCCTGGGACAGCAGCTCCGAGCTGACCGTCTTCGACATCGGGAAAGACCCCGAGGGCCTGATCCCCGCCAACGTGCAAGGCATCGGCAAGGCGGTGTTCTTCGAGGTGGGCGGCGGCGGCTTCAAGGGCATCATGGCATGGACCGAAACCGCGGGGCTGACGCCCATCCAACGCTTCTACGGCGACAACACCCAGGGTGCGGGCAACTTCGCCACGGATGGGGTGGACATGGTCTGGTTCTACGGCAAGGGCAAGGACACCAGCACGCTGCTGATCTATCCGGAGCGTTCCGTGATGACTGCGCCCTTCAGCACGGACCCTGCCACCGTACAAAAGACCATGCGGCGGCTGCGCTCCGACCCGGGCAACTTCGGTGTCTACCCGTATGCGGTCGGCTGTGGGCACGCCGCACGCACCGTGTACTCCGGGCCGGTCGGCGACCCCACGGGCGTGGATCTCTTCGTGGTGCGTTTGAAAGACGGCGTGTCCTGGTTCATCAAGTCGACGCCGTCCATCCAAGGTGCGCAGTTTGGGCCCCCCATGGGCATCACCTGCGACGAGATCTTCACCAAGTTCCAGTTCCCCGACGATGCCGTCAGCATCGTGCGTATCCGGCTGGACTCGCTTGGGCCCGGGACGCCGCCGGACTGATGCGGGCGCTTCGATGTGCCCTGCCTTGGCTCCTACTCTCCGCGGCCTGCGCGCCCACCCAGCGTTCGGAAGTGCGCACGGTGCTCTCGACTCAGCGCAAGCAGCTCAACGACTGCCACACGGACCACTTCGCGCGCGCAGCAGCGGTACGGGACGGCGTGTTGATTGAAGTCGCCCAGCGTGACGCGTGCCGGCGGGCCACCCTGGAAGAGCGCGAAGTGCGCACCGAAGTGCATGAGCATCCGGACTACGTCATGTGGGGCACCGAGTTTGGAGTATTCATGATCTGGCTCGGTCTGTGGGCAGCCGCCGACGACTTCGGCAGCGGCCTCGTCGCGGCAATGTTCGCGCCTTTCGGGATCGGTGGGATCACCGGTTTCGTCGTGGACATCGGTGACTTCAAGAAAGAAACCACCCAAGAACGCGAATCCGAGGCCAAGAATATCCGCGTCGAACGCACACCCTTGAAGCGCTCCGCCAACTTGCCGGTAGAGCTCGAGCTCCGCGACGGCCGCAAACTACGCAGCACCACCAACGAAAACGGCCGCGTGTTCATCGAGCTGCCGAGCGACCTAGCGGCGCCCGGCACGAAACTCAGCATGACCCTGCGCGCCGGCACGTTCTCGCAGGCGATCGACGTCGTCGTACCAACTACGCCTGTTGTGACCCCATAGCTACTTCGACCCGCGACGCCGCCCCGCCGCCCCATGTGGCTGTCCGCGCCGGCGTCGCCGGCGCGAATGCGTGGTCAGATTGCTCACGGGCCCAAGCCGCCATGTGGCTATCCGCGCCGGCGCCGGAACTCGAAGGGACTGCGTTGAATTCGGTCTGAGCGAGGCCTCATTCGAGGCTGCTCTTGGCCTGCTGGGGGTGCTGGCCCTGCTGGGCCTGTTTGCCTGCCGCGCCCGCTCGACCCGTTCCGCCTGAACGCCCCCGCGCCTGTCCCTTCTTGCGCATGATGAACTCGCGACCGAAATCTTGCTGAGCGGCGAGGTCGTTGTGGGGACGGCAGCGAAGCGCGAGGTTGCTCGGCGTCATCCCGCCGCCTTTTGCGAACGCTCGCTCGTGGTGGATCTCGAGCCCACCCGTTTCCCGGCAGCGGCAACCGCGCCCGTCCACGTAGGTGCAGCGAGCTTGGTCGCGCTCCCACACGGCTCGTCTAGTCGCGGCGGGAACGTAACGACTGGCGCCGCCGCCGTTCGCCGTGTCCGCACTATCCGTCGCGCCAGCGGAGTTCGTCGCGCTCTTCGCGCTCACGCCTATTGCCGCGCCAGCGCGGGTCGTCGCGCCAGCGCGGGTCGTCGCGTCCACGCCCTTTGCTGCGCGTGCGCGGGTCGCCGTGTCCGCGCCATTCGTCGCGCCAGCGCTGATCGTCGCGTCGGCGCGGTCCACACCATTCGTCGCGCCAGCGCGATTCGTCGCGTCCACGCCCTTGGCTGCGCGTGCGCGGGTCGCGGTGTCCGCGCCATTCGTCGCGCCAGCGCTGATCGTCGCGTCGGCGCGGTCCACAC
This sequence comes from uncultured Polyangiaceae bacterium, assembly GCA_965369205.1. Lineage (GTDB taxonomy): Bacteria > Myxococcota_A > Polyangia > Polyangiales > Polyangiaceae > JACKEA01. The sequence continues at coordinate 6,893 of CBDUPW010000347.1, forward strand.
CATTCGTCGCGCCAGCGCGATTCGTCGCGTCGGCGCGGTTCGTCGCGCCCGCGCTTATTGCCGTGTTCGCACGTTTCGCCGCGCCGGCGCGGGGCTTTTCCGTTGCCGCGCGGCGTTGCTTGCGGAGCGCCTTCACTAGGGTCTCCATGGCTCTTGCATGCACCTTGGCCAGGTCGCGATCTGGGATCTGATGCGCAAGCAGGTCGCGGGCTTCTTCGATCAGGTCGATGGTGTGCTGGTCCACGGTGAGCTCGACGCGATAGCGACCTCGCGACAGAGGCTCGACGACGGAGAACGGTCCTTCGCGCTGCGGGCGCAGCGCCGCATCCGGTGGCGCGGGCGTCGGGATCGGTGCGGGCGTCCCGTCGGGCGCGGTTGGCGCGCCGCCGCGATGGTTACCAGGCGTGAGTTGGCGCACCGCACCGGCCAGTGCCGCCGTGAACTCGGGCCAACTTGGCGCGCGGAGCGACCCGCCCGCGTCCGCTCTGCGCAAACCCAGCGGCTCGACCGTCGGCTGCACAT
>CBDUPW010000348.1:0-7376 GCA_965369205.1 uncultured Polyangiaceae bacterium
GGGCGGCGCGACGGGCGGTACAGGCGGTGGGACGGGCGGCGTGAGCGGCAGCGGCGGCGCGACGGGCGGCACGGGCGGTGCGACCGGTGGCAGCGCTGGCGCAACCGGCGGCACGGGTGGCGCAACCGGCGGCACGGGTGGCAGCGGTGGCGGTTGCAGCACGAACGAAACCCTGTGCGGCAACGCCTGCGTCAATCTGCAGATCTCCAACAACCTACACTGCGGTGGCTGTTCGAACGACTGCACTGCACAAGGCTATGTGAGCGGCTTCACTTGCGCTGGCCTCACGTGCCAATGCACCGGGGCCTCCCAATGCAAGGAAGGCGGCGGCACGGGCACCGGCGTCTGCAACGGCGCCGGGCGCTGCGTGTGCGACGGCGCCACCTGCGCACCCGGCGAAGCTTGCAAGAAGACCGGCCCGAACTTGCTCTGCTCTTGCAATGGTGGTGGCGCTTGCGCTCCGGGTTCCACCTGTTGTGTCAATCCGGCAGGATGCAAGAACTTGCAGGTAGACAACTCGAACTGCGGAACCTGCGGCAACGCCTGCACCGGGGGCAAGAGTTGCGTCAGCGGAGTGTGCCAGTAGGGCGACGGCTGTGAACCGCTGGCGCGCTTCGCCCGTGCCGGAGGCCCGTTTTCGTTGGGCACCTTGGCGCGTTGGCGTGGCCGGATTGGCGAGCCTGCTTTGGAGCTGCGCCGGGCCGCCGCAGCGTGCAGTGCCGCCCGTGCCCCCCGTGGCGGCTGCACCCGCGGAGACCGCGCCCGCGGCGCCGTCCGCGCCCCTGCTGGACATCGCGATTGTGCCGCTTCCGGCTGAGTCCGTGCTCGAAGTACGTGTGACCAGCAGCCTGCCCGTCGGCAGTCGGCGTTGGGGTTACCGCGGCCGTGCCGAGGCGCTTGCCGATCTCACCTTCAGCGACCAAGACGGCGCGGTCGCGTTTCGAAGCGAGCCCGCGCGGGGGTTTCCAACACGCATCACTTTGCAGCGCGAACCCCGCGGGCAGGTCAGCGTGCGCTATCGCGTCACGACCGAGCCCTTCTCCGTGGAGCGGCCGCTGTGGCCCGCGATGGACCCGAACCAAGCGCGCTTTTCCGGCGAGCTGGTGTTGCTGCTGCCCGAAGCCGACCCGGATGCCGCGGTGCCCGTGCGCCTGTCCATCGACCCGAAAGCGTTCGCACCGGGCGCGACCGTGGCGTCGAATCTGGGACTGGGTTCTGTGGTGCGTGGGCAGCTGAGCACCGCAGCGCTATCCGCAAGCACGTTCTTGGTGGGTGGTTTGGGGGTTGGAGAATTCGTCGCGCCCGAGGGCGTCGATCGCGCGGCCTGGCTCGGCTACTCGAATTTCGATCCCCGGCAAGTTGCAGCGGAAGTTGCAGGATTTCGCAGCGGTGCGCGGCAGTACTTCGGCGCAAAGCAGAGCGCGCCGAGTACGTTGCTGCTCGTTGCGGACGCCCGCAAACCGGGGCAGTTCGATGTGCATCGCCGTGCAGGTGGCGTGCTGGTGCATGCCGGGCTGATGCAAGCCTGGGACGGTCCGTTGCGCATCGCCGTGATGCAACAACTGATGCGCGAATGGATTGGCGCCGAGCTTTCCATCGCGCCTGCGGATGCGGACTTTCCTTTGGAGAGCGCGTGGTTCTTGGACGGACTCAACCGTAGCGTGACGCGTGCGCTGCTGTTTCGATATGGACTTTTGACGCCTGAAGAGTTCCGGGACGACGTGGAGCAGATGCTGCGTTTGTATCTGACGAGCCCGCTGAAGAGCCGACCGCTGCACGATCTGAAGCGCGCAGACCCGCAGCGAGCGTCCGCGGTCATCGTGGCGCGCGGCGCGCTGTATGCCTTGGTGCTCGATGGCACCATCCGCAAGAAGAGCGGTGGCAAACGGAGCTTGGACGACGTGGTCCGCGCGCTGTACGCCCAGGCGCTCAAGGCAAGCGGCCCGCTTCCGCCTCAGGCGTTTGTGTCGGCAGTGGAGGCGGAGCTTGGCCAGGGCGCGCTGGCCCTGGATTCCGGTGTGCTACGCGGCGATTCCAAGATCGCGGTGCCCGCGGAGGCCATGGGGCCGTGTTTTGTTGCGGTGAAGCGCCGCTACGAAGTCTACGAGCTTGGCTTCGAAACGTCGACGGACGAAACGGGCGTGACGCTGGCCACCAACGTGCGCGATCCCGGGCCTGCTGCCCGCGCCGGGCTGCGTGCTGGCGAACGTGTGCAGAGGGTCCGGTACCAGGACGGTGATGTCGAAACTGAGGTCGATCTGGAAGTACTCCGCGGCGCGGCGTCGGTGCGCCTCCGCTATCGACCCAGCGGGGGCCATGTTTCGGGGCAGGGCTTCGATCGCAACGAACGCATCAAAGACGCCGAGTGTGCTCGCGGGCGCTAGTGCGCAGCACGCACGCTATTCGGGAGCGCCGCAGGCCAGCCATTCGGCGAGGCGATCACGATCGGCACGCGGCGGATCGCCGAGCCCGGGCGGCATGCTCACGCGATCCAGAGCGGAGCGCGCAAAGATGCGGTCGTCCCAGCGCCGCACGTCGGCCAGTGTGTCGAATCGCACGTCTGCAGGCGCGCCCTGCCGCGCGCCCTCTGGCTCCGAATGACATTCGTTGCACCAAGCGTCCATGAATGGCCTGCCAAAGTTTTCGTAGGTCAGCGTGGTGCCGGCCTCCGGGCAGGGGTACTCGTCTAGGCTTGGCGTCGAGCTACACGCCACCAGTATGGCCATGGTCGCTACGACCGCAACGCGTCTTACCACCGGTGGCTGGCTCCGATGCTGAGGGCGCCGCCCGCGTATACACTCGGGCCCGGCGCTTCGCTCGCGAACAAGTAATCTAGGAAGGCCTCGCCGCCGGCGAACCAATCGAAGGCGCCCGTCTTCGCAAAGGGAACGTCCACGCCAGCGCCAAAGCCGACGCCACCTCGATGCCGGATGCCGCGCCCCACGCCGAACAGCACACCGAAGGGCTCTTCTTTGGCGAAGTCGATGCTTTCTTCGTGTTGGTGCAGCCAGGATAGGCGCAGCCAGGGGGTCATGGCTTTTAGGGGCAGCCGTCCTTCGACCCCAAGCGCCAGATTCGTCAGCAGCCGCTCGTCCACTTTGGCGTAACCTTCGCGCAAATGCCCGACGACGCCGATGGGAATATTGGAACGATAGCCGAAGCGTGACTGCCCATAGAAGATCGCGCCATCGCCTTCCCAATCGTTGCCCGTGGAAAAGCCAACTGCCGGGCCGACGCCCAAGAACACTTCGTGAGCGCATGCGCTCCGCGGCATTGCCAGAACGAGCGCGGCGCTGATGCTAGAAAGTGCGAATAAGGATTTCATGCAGTTGCCTTGGCTCAGTCCGCGGACTGGCAGCGCAAAAACGACAAATACAGCGCGGACGTCGTGCCCGCGGAGCTCTGCACGGGCTGGCCCGTCCAGGCCACGAGCAAGCCGCGGGGTGCGTCGATTGCGGTTGCGGCGTAGGGCGTGCCAAAAGTGAGCGCGGTTGTTGGCAGCTGAAGGCTTTGCAGTGCGTGTCCCGCCTTGCCGTGCTGCTGGAGCCACAACACCGTGTGGCCGAGGGCGCCTTCCGGTCCGTCGCTATCGCCTGCCTCGCTATACAGCACAACTGCGCCTTGGTCCGAAGCGTGCAGTATGGGGCCAGCCGTCGCCTGGGTGGAGTAGGTCGTGTCTGGGCCGAGCGCCGCTCCTTCTTCGCCCAAGCGTGCGACTCGCAGGGTCTGCGGGCTGCCAGCCTCTTCTCCGAGTTCACGCCACGCGACGAACGCGCCGCCGGGCAGTCCCGAGAGCTGGGGCGTGCGAGCACGTAGCGCTGGGTCGGCGGCAAACTGGATGCCTTGGCCCAGGGACGCCGCGGAACCTGCCCCCGGCGCAAAGCGCGATACCGTGATGCCCCCGGAGCAGAGTATGTCGTCGGTACACAGGTACTCGTTGGTTGCGACCAGGTAGTGCGCGCCCGTCCACGCGACGGCGGCGCCAAACTGATTGCTGTTGCCCGGCCCCGCCGCCACGACCGGCCCACGGATCATCTTGCCGCTGGCATCGATGACGGCGACCCGAGTTTCCACGAAGTTGTCGGCGATGGGGGCACTGCGCCACGCGATGAAGCGACCTGCTCCCGCGTAGTTTCCGTTCGGCCCAACGCTTGGCCCGACTGCAATGTCGTACGCGAATCCGGCCTTGTCTTCGATGGTTACTTCCGGCAACGGCGTCCAAGTGTTTGTGTTGAAGGTTCGGAACTTGATGCCCGGCACCACCGACGCATTCGCCTCATCCCCGTGGTAGTAGAGCAGATCAAGAGCGCCGTCTTCTGCGCGGACCAAGTGTCCGGTGGCGTGCGAGTCGACGCCGTAGCCGGTCATCTTCTTGTCCGTAGTCAGCGACGAGAGTCCATCCGCGCCCATGCTGACTTTTGCGACCCGGATGTCGGGGTGCCAGAAATGCTCGTGGGTTGCCGCGATGGCGATCTCGGCTCGTTTGCCCACGGAGCCTCCGGCGAGAGTCGCGAGCAAGGGGGAACGCACACCATCGACCCAAGTGAAGACGAGTTGCGGCGGACCGCTTTCTGCATAGATGCAGTCCGGGACCGGAGTGCCGCCGCTTCCTCCACTGCCAGCGCTTCCGCCCGTGCCCCCCGTTGACGCTCCGCCGGCTGCACTTGTCCCGCCTCCCCCCCCGCTGGCGCCTGTGCCGGCGGCGCTTCCGGTCAGCTGTGAGAGGCCACTTTTCGAGCCGCAGCCGACGAGAGTGAGCAGCACGAAGGCTACGCGGACCCCGAAACGCATCCGCCCGCTCTTAGCACAGTGGCTGCGTTGCGCCGCGTTTGGCATGCTCGGCCCATGCTCCGCCCTTTGCTGCGGCCCCCGCCGAGTGGAACGTGTGCCGCTGAGGGCCCGGCAACGCTTGGCGGGAAGCGTCCCCGGGCGTCGTCGTGACTGCGGCCTACGACGTCGCTGCGCGGGTCGTCGAGTGCGCCAATTGCGGCGCGCCCCTCACGGTCCAAAACGCCGATGCCGCGACCTGCGCCTACTGCGCCGTGGAATGTCGCGTGGGTCCGCGCCCCAACGACAGACGCCAGCCCCTCTCGCCGGCGCAAGAAGTTGCCCGGCTCGCCCAGCTGAAGGCGCAGCAGAGCCACACCATCCCGGGCCACATCTACGATCTATCCGGTCTGCCCCCCGCATTGATGTTTGCGGGCGCCACCGCTGAAGCGCGCACGGACTTGGTGGTTTTGCATCGACTCTGGAACCACGCGCGGGCGGTAGCGAGCGAGGGACTCGAGGCGCAGCGAGCGTTGTGCTGGGTGGCGGTGCATGCCGCGCGGCTTCTATCAGCTTCCGAGCAGCGCGAGGGCGCGCGCGCCAAGTTGGAGACGGCGCTCAATCATCTGACCGACCCCGGACATCGCGCTTTGGTGCGCGCGGAGCTTTGCGTGGAGGCAGTGGCATCTGGGGAGCTCGCGGCCGCGAGAGGTTGGCTTTCGGAATGCGATCCGGCACCGGAGGTTCTGGAGCTGGACTCTGCATTGCGCTACGCATCCGCGCGGGTGTGCTTGGCAGAGAACGACCCGACGCGCGCTCTCGCGCTGGTGGGCAGCGAAGCTGGCGCGCTGCCAGTGGACAAACACATGGCGGCGCTCTTCTTGTTGGTCCGGATCCAGGCGCTGGAACTAAGTCGCAACTTCGCTGATGCCAAATCCAAGTGGCAGAAGTATGTGCGAAACGCCGACGAAGCGCAGTTGATCGCGACCGCTCAGGCGCATGGACTTGCAGCGCACACCCGACTGGAACCCATGGCCCGCCATGGGGCTGCGCTGGCGGCGGATATCGCCAACGCCGACCGCCTGAGCTTCCTGCCTGCGTTTGCCCTACGGCTTGCACCGCTGTTGGCCTTCGCCCTGGCGTGTCTCGTTTCCGTGGAAGGCTGCGCGACGAAGCGCGGGCCGCTGCTGGGGGCCACGGCGACCGTGGTGTGCAATGCGCTGTGTGAGCGCTGCACAGCGCCTGCCAGCTATTACTACTACAGCGCCAACCACAGCGGGCACCATGCAGTGCTCTGTGACAGCGCAGATCTGCGCCCGAGTCAGATGGACAGCGCGGAGCTATCGCAATACCGCTCCGTGTTTCCGCATCTAGAGGTCCCGGGCGGTGCGGCAACCATGTTTGCGGCGAGCTACGTGCTGCTCTTCCCCCTTGGGCTCGTTGCGGGACTGCCCTTTGCGTATTCCCGCCGAAAGCGCTTGCGCGCTCAGCTGCCCAAGAACCGCGAGCGCCTTGCGGGATTCGAAGTAGAGCTGGCGCGTGCAGGTGCGCCCGCGGTCGCGCCCCCCCATGGATGGCCGGGGCTGGTCGCGGTTTCACTGCTTTCGCTGTTGCTCGTGACCGTTGCTGCGACGACGGCGGTGACGTCGTGCAGGGCGGAGCCGCCCAGGGACGCTCAGCTCTGAGCCGCAGGCGCCGGAGACGCCGCGAGTGCCGTATCGAATCGCGCGTCAAAATCTCGGAAAATGCCTTGAAGTGCCTGGCTGTCCAGGGCGCGCTGCACGTCTCGGGCTCCTTGATCGACGACGCCGCCGTCGCTGTGGGCGGCTACCGTCTGGGAACGAAACGCAGTGCGCGCGCCCTTCACCGCAGCCCGGGAAAGCCCGCGCACTCCCTGAAGTACGTCTTGGAGGGTTGCCACTAGGACTGACGTGTCCGTTTGCTTGAATGCGACATCGAAGGCGCTTCGGATACGGCGCGCATCAGCAGCGAGCACGAGGTGGTCGCCACCTTCTTGCAACATGCCACTCTCGAGCACGCGCTGAGTACAGCGTCCAAATAGAACCATCTCCGTGACGTCCTTGGAAAGCCCTGACAACGCGGTGAAGATGGCGATGAGCTTGCGGATGGGAAATAGCAGCAGCTTGAGGGGCAGCTTCCACCACAGTGCCAGGCAACCTCCGGCGCACCCGGACGGGTCTTGCCAGAGTGCAGGCACTTGCTTGCTGCTGTAGCTGCGCCCATGGGATTTGAGCGTGCGGCTCACCCAGATTTGACGAATGCGTTCACGTACCACGTCGTCCAACAGTGGCACTGGAATGAAACGCGCAGCTGCCGCGAGAATCGCGCACACAATCATCAAGTGACGAGCCCCGGGCTCGGCTGCGGGCGCCTCGGTTCGTTGCAGCGCCTGGGTCACGGGGCAGCGTCTGGTGCCGACGGAGCCGCTGCCGCTTCCGGCGAGAGCGGCTCGAACTCGGCACTCTCCGGGTTGAAGTCGAAGACCTGCCCCGTAGCGATCTTGAACACCCAGGCGCTAACGTGGATCTTGCCGGCATCCAGGCGCTTGCGGACGAATTCGAACTCACGCAGATGCTCGACCTGAGACA
>CBDUPW010000349.1:0-7337 GCA_965369205.1 uncultured Polyangiaceae bacterium
CGGAACCCAAGGCAGCGCCGGAACCCAAGGCAGCGCCGGAACCCAAGGCAGCGCCGGAACCCAAGGCAGCGCCGGAACCCAAGGCAGCGCCCGAACCCAAAGCAGTGCCGGAACCCAAGGCAGCGCCCGAACCCGAGGCAGCGCCGGCCCCCAAAGCCGCGCCACCTGCAGCGCCGCCGCGCGCCCCGCGGCCGAAGCCAGCGAAAAATGTGGACCGCCCCCGTCGCCCCACGCCGATGTCCGCTGAAGAAGCGACCAAGACTCTGGCCTTAGCGTTCGAACGCGCGACTGGCGCGGAGGCCACGAAAGAGGTTGTGAGCGTGCTGTGGGGACAGTGGGCGCTCGAAACCGGACGCGGGCGTTGGATGGTTGACTACAACTATGCGGGCTTGAAGGGGCGTGCTCCCGATGGCGGAAGCGCGCCATGGTCCACGTGGGAAGAAACCGATGAGGGCCCCCGCCGCGTACGCAGTCGGTTTCGCGCATACGAGAGCGCCGACCACGGGGCATACGACTACGTGAAGCTACTCAGCCGCCGCTACCCCTCGGCTTTCGCTGCAGCGCGCCGCGGTGACGCCAACACGTTCATCGACCAACTAGACAAAGGGGGCTTCTTCACTGAACGCCCTGAGCACTACACTCGATCGGTAATCAGCCTGGCCCGGGAATTCCTACGCAAACACGCCAAGCTGCTCGAAATGCGGCAGTCGCAGGCCGATTGAGTTTGCTCACCATCGCCCTTGGATGTTCTTCATGAACGCGGAGACGGCGCGCGTGAACGTCAAGCCGCTTGCCTTGGATCGTCGGGTTGCTTCTACTTCCGTCGCCCGGCCCCCATCTCGCACTAGGCCATGGCGAGGGCTTCGATCCGCGCCGACAGCTCGCTGATCAGGCTTTCTACACTGTCCGAGTGCCCACACTGAGCCAGGGTGAGCTCGGTCGCGAGAGCATCCGCCAATTCTCCTAGTTCATCGAGGGCGCTGCGGTCCCGCTTGAGCGCTTCTTCCACTCGCTGAGCGCAGCTGTCCCGCCGCGTCGAGCCCTTCGTCTCACCGGCTCGGAGGCGCGTCAGTTCTGCTTCCAGCGCTTCGATCCGCGCAGCAACTCGTCGAACCTGTTCGGAGATCCCTGCGACATCGCGTTGGGTCAGGATGCCATCCAGGGCAGTGCCCACCACGCGTGCCCGCGCACAGGCTAGCGCGCTGTCCACGCGGGCGCAGGCCGGCCGCTGGTTGGTGCCCGTCGGCTTTTGACCGCGCGTATGCGGAGCGTCCATGAAGGGGATCCACAAGGGCCAGACCACCAGCGTCGCCGCAGCCGCGCCCAGACCGCGCCACGACCAACCCGGCCCGCGCACCAGCTGCAGCACGGCGAGAGCCAGCCCGACGATCAGATACAGGCAGAGCAGCGCGGTGAGTGTCACCGTTCGCCACCATCTGTAAGCGCACCAAACAAGCCTCCTTCGACGCGCCCGTGAGCAAATAACGGCACAGTCTCATCTCGCGGGTCACCCAAATAGGGGCGACACAGCCAGGCAGTTTGGGCGCCGATCACGAGAAAGGTCATCACGAAGCTGAAGGTTCCAAGCAGGCGGCCCTTGCCAGGTCCCAGCGCGCGCAAGATGAACGCAAGCGCGGAGAGTCCAGCAAGGCCGTAGCTGAATACCGCGGCAAGGCGCACGAGAGGGTACGCGGCACCGAGGTCCACTGCGAGGGCAAGCAGCGGCGCGACCGCGATCAAGACTAGGCTACTGCGAGCACCGGCGCAGAGGACGAGCGCGAGGGTGGCGCGAAAGGCGAGCTGCCGATCCACGGCCGATGCAATGCCGTAGAATGCGGGCCCAGCCGCAGCCAGGGTCAGGAGCGTCACTATGGGCAGCTTGAGCGCTGCGATGCCGAATTGTGGGAAGCCACGGAATGAGCCGACCGCCGCGCCAAAGAGTACGCCACCTAGCGCGATCACCCACAAACTCGTCACAGCAATGCGCCGTTGTTGTTCGACGTCTCCGCAAGCGTCCACAGCAGCTTGCGGAGAGCGCAGCAGAGCGATCAGGAACTTCATGTTGCCCCCCCGGCGGCGAGCGGTCCGCCGAGCATGGGCAGCAGTAGCCACCACGTACGCGCTGCGATCAATCCAGCGATGAGAAACAGCCCCAGCAGCATGCAATAGCTCCACACCGCCGCGATGGCACTTTGGCGCGTCGCGCCAACGGCACTCCAAAGTCGGCGCGCGCCGAGCAGGCTCGCGAGCACGAGTCCGGCGATGGCCGCCGCCGCTGCGCCCAACGGCGTCTCGCAAGTCACCGTGATCAGGAGCGCGCCGGGTGCCAGTCCAAAAAGCGCTCGACCGCTGGTCTGTAGGGCTTCCGCCGCGCCGCGCCAAAGCGCGGCAAGGTCCACCGGCAGGTCAAAATGCGAGAAGGCGATGGCGGCCGCAGGCGCGGAAAGCCCAACGGCGGCGAGCATGCCTAAGGGCACGCCCACAGCATGAATCGCCATCGACAGCACGCCGTATCGCGCCCCGATCGCCAGCCCGAATACCGCAGCGGACGCAACGCCCTGCAGCGCCGCTACCAAAAGTGTGTCTTGGGTGGAGCGCGCAGGAATGCTCGGCCCGTAGTGCATGGTCGAAGAAGTCATGCTTCGACCATGCTCGCCGAAAGTGCAGGGCGTTCGGCAGTTGCGCGGAAAAGCGTGGAGTTTCGGTGCAGGTCGTGTGCAGGAGCACCTTTGGCGTCGACTTTTGAGAACGGGCGCGGTCAGCAGACCCACTGAGAACTAGTCGTGTAGGATGCCCCCGTGTTCACGAGTTCGCTTTCCGTCCTGGCCGTTCTGCTCTGCGTGCTGTCGGCGCTCTTCGCCGCGGAGCGGCACCCGGTGCTTGGTAAGGTGTTTCGCTACGTGCCGCTCCTGGTTTTCGCGTACTTCGTGCCGACCCTGCTCTCGAACACCGGAGTGATTCCCCTTGAGTCCGAATTGTACACCTTCATCAAGAAGTGGCTGCTCCCGGCCAGTCTGGCGCTGTTGACGCTGAGCGTGGACGTCCGCGCCATCGTCAAGCTTGGGCGCCCGGCCGTGGCGCTCTTCCTCACCGGTACGGCCAGCATCGTCATCGGTGGACCCCTGGCGTACCTCGCCCTTGGACGATTTGCCCCGGAATCCATGGGAGACCAGGCGTGGAAGGGGCTGGCCGCCTTGGCGGGCTCGTGGATCGGAGGCGGCGCCAACTTCGTCGCCATCGGCGAAAGTGTCGGAACGTCTTCCTCCACGTTGAGCATGATGGTGGTCGTCGACGTCGCCGTGGCCAACGTCTGGATGGCAGTGCTCTTATGGTTTGCTGGCCGCGAAAAGAGCATCGACGAGCGATTGGGGGCGGATCGCACGGAGCTCGAGCGCGTGAAGCAGAGCATCGCCGACTATCAAGCCAGTGTTGCGGCGCCCACGACGTTACCTGCCCTGCTGCAAATGTTGGCGATCGCCTTCGGAGCCACGGCCGTGGCAACCTGGGCTGCCACCGTGCTTCCGCCCGTGGGCAACATCATCAGCGGTTTCACTTGGGTCGTGATCATTGTCACGGCCATCGGGCTTGGGCTCTCGTTCACCCCACTGCGAGCGCTTGAAGGCCTCGGTGCCAGTCGCGTCGGGAGCGTGTTTCTCTACCTACTGGTCGCTAGCATCGGCGCTCATGCCGAGTTTCGAAAAGTCGTGGACGCGCCGGCGCTCGTGGCTGTGGGAGCGCTCTGGATGGTGTTCCACGCGACGTTACTGCTGCTGGTTCAACGCTGGATGCGAGCGCCGATCTTCTTTGCCGCGGTGGGCTCCCAGGCCAACGTCGGCGGCGCGGCCTCGGCACCCATTGTAGCCGCGGCGTTCCACCCAGCCTTGGCGCCGGTTGGGATCCTGCTTGCCGTCGCCGGCTACGTCTTGGGCACGTACGCAGCGCTAGTGTGCGCAGCGCTGCTGGAACAAGTGCATTTGCTGATGCATTGACGCATTCCCGGGTAGATTTCCTTTGATTCGCCGTATACACGCCTCCACTGGAGGAGTGCCGTATGGTCGAGATCTGTCGCAACATCGCTAGCTCGCAGCGTTTTCAGAACATCATCACCTGGGTCATCGTGTTGGCCGGGGTGCTCGTCGGGATGGAAACGTACCCGTACCTGGTCAAGACCCACGGCGAAGTCCTGCACGGGCTGGACAAGATCGTACTCGGCATCTTCGTCGTGGAGATTGCCATCAAGATGATTGCCGAAGGCAAGAAGCCCTGGCGCTTCTTCAAGGACAGCTGGAACATCTTCGACTTCGTGATCGTTGCGGCGGCGTTCCTCCCCGTCGGAAGCCAGTACGTGACGGTGCTTCGCCTGGCGCGTCTACTGCGCGTGTTGCGCTTGGTGCGCGCGCTGCCGCGACTACAGGTGCTGGTCAGCGCACTTCTCAAGAGCATTCCGAGCATGGGCTACGTGTCTCTGCTGCTGTTCTTGCTCTTCTACGTGTACGGCGTTGCGGGCGTTTTCATGTTTGGCCAGAACGATCCTATCCACTTCAGCTCGCTGCAGCTAGCGATGGTCAGCCTGTTCCGAGCGGTCACTTTGGAGGACTGGACGGATCTGATGTACATCCAGATGTATGGTTGCGGTAACTACGGATACGACAGCAATCCACTGTGCACCGCATCCCAAGCCTATCCCGTCGCGGGCGCGCTGTTCTTCATCAGCTTTGTACTACTTGGCACCATGATCATCCTGAATCTGTTCATCGGCGTGATCATGAACGGCATGGCCGAAGCCCAAAAGGAGTCGGATCAGTACGCCGAAGCCCAGCGCTATTTATCAGGTGAGCCCTTAGACTCAGAACTGCACGACGAACTTGAAGGTCTTGAAAAACAGATGGCAGAACTGCAAACAACCATCGCTCGGCTGGGGCGCCGAGCGCGGGCAGAACGAAGTATGCGGCCGTCGAGTCCGCACATTGCCGCCGCGGCGCCCAGTCCTGCGGAATGATGAGAGGCGCGGGTCGTCTAGAGCGACGGGAAGATCGCGACCATGAAGCCGATCAACCCGAAAGCCAAGAACATCCCACAGCCGCAACCGCAGCCCCAAGGCGCGGCTTTCGCGGCGCCAGGTTTGTCTTTCAGAGCAAAGCGCCCAAGCAGCGCGCCGACCCCCGCCCCCCAAAAGAACCCGACCGGTCCCGCAACGATGTAAGACACCGTGACACCGGCTGACTCGGACCCAGCGGCCGCTACGCCGATAGCGGCGCCCCCCACCACCGTCGCGACGACGCCGAGCAGGTTGAAGATGATGACAGCCAGCTTGCTGACGGGTGGCTCGGGCGCGACGTGCCCAGCGTTCGCGGGAGGGGCGCCCGGTGGCGGTCCGTAGGGGGTTTGCATGGCTGAGCGCTATCACGGACGCCTCTTCGCGGGAAAAGAAGCTTAGGATGCGGACGTGCGGGCGCTCTTCGACTTCATTCGCGAGGCTTTCCACGAGCCTCGCTCGCGCGCGTACGGGGTGGTCCAGTCCGCGGTGTGGGTGCTGATCGTCTTTTCGATCCTACTGCTGCCCTTAGAGTCGGTGATCGGCTCACAGCACGCTCCCGTATTGAGGAAGATAGACCAGCTTCTGCTTGGCTTCTTCGCGTTGGAGCTTGTGCTGCGGGTCGTGTCGTACCCACCCCCGGAGTTGCGCGTCTTCCAGCCGCCCCGTTTCGGCAAGCTGCGCATGCACGTCGCTGCGCGACTTCGCTACATGTTGGAGCCTCTGGTGCTCGTGGACCTACTCACGGTGCTGGCATTGGTGCCGGCGTTGCGTGGCCTGCGAGCGTTGCGGCTCTTGCGCCTGATGCGCACCCTGAAGGTGTTTCGCTACGCGAACCCGTTTTCTCAGCTACTGCATGCGCTCGAGCAGGATCGCATCCTGTTCATGTTCGCGTTGAGTTTTCTTGGCGTGGAGGTGCTCATCGGCGGTACCAGCGTGTTCTTCGTCGAGTACGGCCACAACCCAAACATCGCCAGCCTTGCCGACGGCATGTGGTGGGCGATCGTGACATTAACGACCGTAGGCTTCGGTGACATCACGCCGATCACGGGACTTGGGCGCGTGGTAGGCGGCATTCTGATGGTGGGCGGCATGTTCACCCTGGCACTCTTTGCAGGTCTGGTGGGGCACAGCTTGCTGAACGCGGTGCTGAGCATTCGTGAGGAGCAATTCCGTATGAGCAACTACGTCAATCACATCGTCGTGTGTGGCTACCACGAAGGCAGCGTTATTCTGCTGGACACCCTGCGTTCGGAAATCGACATGGACAAGACGAAGATCGTCCTGTTCGCGGATCGGGAGCGCCCTGCGGAGGTTCCCGCGGAGTTCCTATGGGTGCAGGGGGACCCGACGAAAGAAAGCGGGCTTGAGAAAGTGCGGGTGACGCATGCTTTGGCGGTCGTGGTGGCAGGACGCCGAAATATTCCGCCGCAACACGCGGATGCCACCACGATCCTCACGCTTTTTACGCTCCGATCGTACATTCGTCGGACCGGGACTCATAAGCGACTACGCCCGGTGTATCTCGTCGCCGAGATCCTAGATTCCGAGAACGTGGAGCACGCCCGGGATGCCGGTGCGGACGAGGTCATCGAAACGCGGCGCGTCGCTTTCTCGATGTTGGCGCACGCAGTCACCTACCACGGGACCGCGGATACTCTCAGCCGTGTGATCATTCGAGGTGAGAACAATCTGTATGTCGGACGGGTCCCTGACGAGTTTGCTGGCGTCCGCTCGTACCAGGAGTTGATGATCGGTCTCGGGCTGCGCGACCGGGGCGGACTGGTCATCGGAGTGCGACACCGGGGGGTCGAAACGATCAATCCGGCCCCGGACATGAAGATCGACCAAAGCACGGAACTGCTCTACCTTGCCGGCAAGCGGCTTCTCGATCCGCCGTAGGTCAGTCCCAGCTGACTCGCAGCTTTGCTTCTTCGTGGGTCGACAGGAGCAGATCCACTTTGGGGTTTTCGGCGTTGGACGCTTCGAGGGCTGCCGTAAATCCGCGAGCCACAGAGCGATGTCCGAGATTCGTGTAGACATGTGCCGGATGACGCAGCGTCATCATCACGCCTTCCGGCAAAGTCTCAGTCCGTAGAGTCGAACCTTTGTGGATGAAGCCCCAACTCATGCTGGCGCCTTTCACAAGCATGCCTGGCGACGAAACCTTGGCAAGCGCGCGATACATCCGGGACTCCGCGAGTTTGCGGTTCGACGTGTACGTGATGCGCAACATGGCGTCGTCGTCAATGCCGTAGATATCCATCAAGGCGAAGTGGGCAGCTACGGAATGCACTTCGGG
>CBDUPW010000350.1:0-7323 GCA_965369205.1 uncultured Polyangiaceae bacterium
GGAAATCCTGGAGCTAGATCCGCTATTTCAGTGGCTGCTTCATACAGCGCGAGAGGCCCTGAGCGATAGCCAGCACCGTGGCGAGCGGCGACGGGTGGGTGCGGTGTTTGGAAACCTTGGTTTCCCGTCGGCGGGGCTGAGCGCATTCGCGGAGAGTGTTTGGCTTGGCTCCGAAGCGCGCCCGGCAGCTCGCAATCGATTCTGTTCAGGGCTGCCTGCGCTGCTGCTCGAGCGTGCCCTCGGTCTTGGCGGCGGATGCTTCGCTCTGGATGCGGCGTGTGCCTCGTCGCTCTATGCCATCAAGATCGCCTGCGACTGGCTCGCTGAAGGCAGCCGAGATCTGGTGCTCGCTGGGGCGGTGAACTGTGCGGATGATCTCTTCATTCACGTTGGCTTTTCTGCACTTCAGGCACTGAGCAAGACGGGGCGAAGTCGCCCCTTCCACGCCGCGGCGGATGGCCTGGTGCCGGCAGAGGGCGCTGGCTTCGTCGCCCTCAAGCGCTTGACCGACGCAGAGCAAGCGGGGGATCGGATCTTGGGGGTGATTCGCGGCGTGGGGCTGTCGAACGACGGGCGCGGCAAGGGCGCACTGGTGCCTTCAGCGGAAGGCCAAGCGCGCGCGATGCGCGCCGCTCTTGAGCAGAGCGGGCTGACCGCATCGGATATCTCTCTGATGGAGTGCCACGCCACCGGCACGACCTTGGGAGATGCCACGGAACTCGAGAGCATGGCCCAGGCCTACGCCGGGCGCACTGAGCCGCTGCCGATCGGGTCCCTGAAATCTAACCTGGGGCATCTGATCACCGCGGCCGGAGTCGCCGGCCTGATCAAAGTGCTAGAGGCGATGCGGCACCGCACGCGCCCAGCGACGTTATACGCCGACGAGCCAACACCCGCATTGTCGGGAACACCCTTCCGGCTGCTTTCCCGAGCTGAAGCTTGGAATAGTGACGGTCCGCGGCGCGCCGCCGTGTCTGCGTTTGGCTTCGGCGGCAACAACGCTCACCTGATCGTCGAGGAGCACGACTCGGCCGCGCCGCCCGCTTCCGCCGCAACGAGCGCCGAGCGGCCCGCGATCGCGATCGTCGGGCTTGGCATCACCGCAGCGGGCGCCGCTGACCGCATGGATTTCACCCGGGCGCTTTTCTCCGGCGAGCAGCGACTGAGCACCGGCGGTGACGGCACCTTGCAGGGACGCTGCCCGGATTTCGAACTGGATCTCGCGACCCTTGGCATTCCTCCGAAGGACTTGGATCAAACCCTCGCGCAGCAGCTCTTGGTGATGCGGGTCGGGCGCGAAGCTGTTGCCGAGACGCAGGCCTTGCCCCGGGAGACCACTGGGATCTACGTCGGCATGGGCGTGGACATGGAGGTGGCGCGCTACGGTGCGCGCTGGCGCCACGGGGACGGTTTCGTCGATCCCCTTAGCGCCGCGGGGGTGATCGGCACGATGCCGAATATGGCGGCAAATCGCCTGAACCGCCTGTTGGATCTGGGCGGCGGCAGTTGCACGGTTTCTGCGGAAGAAGCCTCTGGACTGGTGGCGCTTGAACTTGCAGTGGGTCGCTTGCAGCGGTCAGAGCTCGACGCTGCGTTGGTTGGGGCGGTTGACCTCAGCTGTGAACCGACGCACCAGGCAGCTGCGCACGGCTGCCTCGACGGCGCACGCCAGATTGCTGGAGACGCAGCGGTTGTCCTGGTGCTGAAGCGCCTCCGTGACGCGCGCGCGGCCGGGGACCGTGTGTACGCCGTGATCGAAGACAATGGCGTTTTGGCCGAAGGCGAGACGACGCACGACGGCGTGACGGTTTGGGGACCCGACGACTGTGCTCTGACGCCGCGCTTCGGGCATGCGCACGCCGCATCGGGTTTGCTGCATCTAGCTGCGGCGGCGCTCACCCTGCACCATCGTAGGCGTGTAGACGGCTCGCCGTGGCTTCGCAGCCAGACACGTCGAGCAGAAGTGCGCGTCCGGCCCATGGACGGCAACGGAGCGCACCGCGCAGTCCTGCGCGAAGACGAGCACTGCCCCACGCAGCACGAAGGCGAAGCTCCGATACTGCAGCTGTTCCAAGGAGCGAACGCCGACGAAGTGTTGGCGGCGCTGGTCGCTGGGCGCTGCGCGGACCTTCAGGCAGAAGCCCAGCCTTCGCGCCTCGTGATCGTCGCCGACGGCGAGTCCCAGCTCGCTCAGCGCCGCGAGCGAGGGCGTGCGCACATCGAGCAGGGCGCTCCGCCAGGCGAGGGCGTGCACTTCAGAGCGCAGCCGGTTCTCGGCGAGCTTGCGTTCGTTTTCACGTCGGCAGGTTCGGCGTACCATGGCATGGGCCGCGAGCTGCTGCTCGATCTGCCCGAGCTCGGCGATGCGTTGGCGCGGCGCTTTGAGGGGCTTGGCGACGCGATGCGCTGGGCGCATGATGCAGTCCTGCCGAGCGCCAGCGCGTCGGAACGGCTCTGGGGCGCTTCTTCCCTGAGCCAGCTCCATGCGGAGCTGAGCCTGGGAATGCTCGGACTCAAGCCGCAGGCGGCGCTCGGCTATAGCTCCGGGGAGAGCAACTCGCTTTTTGCGCTCGGCGCCTGGCGCGACATGGACCGAATGCGTGCCGACTGCATGACGGCAGGCCTTTTCGAGCGAGAGCTCAGTGGCGAGTTTGGTGTGATCAAGCGGCTCTGGGGCGCGGATGCACGTTGGGCAATGTGGTCAGTGCTGGCGAATGTGGACGAGGTTCGTGCGGCACTACGCGCCGAGTCGGATGTGCATCTCGCGATCGTGCACACGCCCGTCGACTGCGTCATCGGTGGTGAAGCTGCGGCTTGCGCCCGGGTGGTCGAACGCCTTGGCCCAGGGCGCTGTCGCCCCCTCGAATACAACCTCGTGGTGCATGTCCCGGAACTCGACCACGTGCGCGAGGCGTGGCTCGCTGCGCACCGCCGCGAGACCCACGCCGTTCCTGGGGTCCGCTTCTACTCAGGCGGTCTGGACGGGGCATACAGCCCAGAGACGGAACTCTGCGCGCAGGCGATCTTGGGCCAAGCGCATCGCCAGCTCGACTTCCCGAAAATGGTGGAGTGCGCCTGGGCCGATGGAGTGCGGAGTTTCGTCGAGCACGGTCCGGGGGCCGCCTGCAGCCGCTGGATCCGCGAGATCCTCGGGCCCGAGCGCATGCGCTGCGCGGTCGTCACCCACCTTGACCGGCGTGGCCGCGGCGGCGCCCAAGCGCTCGACGTGATCGCAGCCTTGATCGCCGCCGGGGTCGCAGTGGACCCAGATCCATTGCTCAAACGCTTGGCAGGCCATGCACCGATCCCCGAGCCCCGCGCTGCGACCACGCGCCGTCTGCCAGCGCACCCGGCACCCGTACAGCGAACCGGCGCACCCGACAACGGAATCCAGCTCATGCAACCCGCACCTCCACTCCCGCCCATTTTCGATTCCGAGTTCGTCGTGGCAAGCCGCCCGCCAGACTCCGATCTTCCAGCTCAGCCCGCCGCCGCTCCGCAATCGTTTGCCGTCGCGACGCAGCCGTCTGCGAACGCGCCCGCCGCGCTCCGCTCCGCGCCTGCTGCGCATGACGTCGCATCTGAACCTGCCGTGACGCCATTTGCGTTTCTTGCCCAGATCCACACGCGCTTCCTTCAGGAGCAGTCGCAGGTCCACCAGCGTTTTCTCGCAACGCAGGCCAGTCTGCAGCGCATGGCGTTTGCCGGTGCGCAAGCGCCCGTTCACCTGGCCGAGACACAGCCAGCGGTGACGCCCGCGCCGGCGCCTGCACAGATGAGACGCGCGGACGTGCCGGAGCCGACATTCGTGCAGCCGCCGGCGTCGCCGCCCGTTCCGCCCACGCCCACGGCGCTGGCCCCGGCGGACCTGCACGGACAATCCTCCGCTAAGTATGCGCCCACGGCGCCGCCCCCGAAGGGGCCGACCTTCAGCCGCGCACAGCTCGAGGTGAACTCCAGCGGCAAGATCTCCGACATCTTCGGAGCGCAGTTTGCGAAACAAGACGCGTACGCGCGCCAAGTGCGTATGCCTGAGCCCCCGCTGCTCCTGGCGGATCGAGTCACGGGGATCGATGCGGAGCCGGGGGTTGCGGGCAAAGGCACCATTTGGACCGAAACCGACGTGCGCTCGGACTCCTGGTACCTGAACCAAGGCCGCATGCCCGCCGGGATCTTCATCGAGAGCGGGCAAGCGGATCTCATGTTGATCAGTTGGATGGGCGCGGACTTTCTGAACAAGGGCGAGCGTGTCTATCGTTTGCTTGGTTGCACACTCACCTACGAAGGCGATCTGCCCGCACCGGGCGATACCCTGAAATACGACATCCACGTCGACGGTCACGCCCGTCATGAGGACGTGCGCTTATTCTTCTTTCACTACGACTGTCGCATCAACGGCGAGGTGCGCCTTGCCGTACGCGAGGGCCAGGCCGGGTTCTTCAGCGATAAAGAACTGGCCGAGTCCGAGGGCATCGTCTGGACCCCAGAGGGCGCCGAGGTCATCGACAACCCGCGCTTGGACGCGCCGGAAAAGCTTACGCTGCAGCGCAGCTTCAGCCGGGAGCAAGTGCAGGCGTTTGCCGAGGGTCGCGCTTGGGACTGCTTTGGGGTGGGCTTCGAATTGAGTCAGACGCACACACAGAGTCCACGCATCCAGACTGGGCGCATGCTGCTCTTGGACGAGGTGGTCAACTTCGATCCGGCCGGCGGTCCCTGGGGGCGTGGCTATTTGAAAGCAAGGACTCAGATCAGCTCTGACGACTGGTACTTCGACGGTCATTTCAAGAACGACCCGTGCATGCCGGGTACCTTGATGTTTGAGGGTTGCGTGCAGGCTCTGAGCTTCTACCTGGCCTCCCTGGGTTACACGCTCAAGCGCGACGCCTGGTCGTTCAAGCCGGTGCCGGGCGAGCCCATCGAAATGCGCTGTCGCGGTCAAGTCACGCCAGAGAGCAAGGAGCTGAGTTACGAAGTCTTCGTAGAGGAGATCGTTGCGGGTCCCGAGCCGACGATCTACGCGGATTTGCTCTGTACCGTCGATGGTCTGAAGGCGTTTCACGCTAAGCGGGTTGGCTGGCGCCTCGCGCCGGACTTTCCCTTGGAGAGCCATCCAGAAATCCTCGGCGATCACACCGAAGCAAAGCCCGTGGCCATTGCCCTCAGCCCCGAGGGCGAAGCGTTCAGTTTCGGCTACGAGTCGCTGCTGAGTTGCGCCTGGGGCAAGCCCAGCAAGGCGTTCCCGATCTACCGCGTATTCGACGGGCACCGCCGCGGCGCGCGTCTGCCTGGCCCGCCGTACCACTTCATGACGCGGATCGCGTCCGTGAGCGGCAAGATGGGCGAGCCCAAGGCCGGCGCGGAAGTCGTGGCCGAATACGACGTGCCGGAAGACGCGTGGTACTTCGACGAAAACGGCAACCGCACGATGCCCTATGCCGTGCTGCTGGAAGCCGCGCTGCAGCCTTGCGGCTGGCTCGCGAGCTATGTGGGATGTGCCCTCACGATCGAGACAGACCTCTTGTTCCGCAATTTGGACGGTACCGGCACCCAGCATGTCGAGATCTTCGAGGATGCGTCGTGTCTGCGCACTACCGCCAAACTCACCGCGGTCTCCAACAGCGCCGGCATGATCATCGTGAGCTTCGACGTGGAGGTGCATCAGTCCAGCACGCTCGTCTACGATATGAAGACCGTATTCGGGTTCTTCCCGCCGAGCGCCTTTGACAACCAGGTCGGTTTGCCCGTTTCGGATGCGCAGCGAGAGTTGCTGGTTGCGCCAAGTGACTTCCTCGTCGACCTTGACACACGTCCCGACGTCTTCTATCGCGGCGGAGCGTGCCTGCCGAATTCGAAGCTCGATATGCTCAATCGCATCGAGGGATTTTGGCCGGAGGGTGGCAAAGCTGGCCTCGGTGCGATGCGTGGCGTCAAGGACGTGCATGCCTCGGATTGGTACTTCAAAGCGCACTTCTTCCAGGATCCAGTCCAGCCCGGCTCTCTAGGCATTGAAGCGCTGATCCAGCTCTTGCAGTGTTTCATGCTGCAGACCGGCATGGCAGACGGCATCGATCGACCGCGCTTCGAGCCCATTGCGATCGGACTGCCGATGACCTGGAAGTACCGGGGGCAGGTAGTACCGAAGAACAAACGCGTCACTTCGGTCATCGAGATCACCGAGGTTGGCCGGGATGACCATGGGCCTTTCGCGGTCTGCGATGCGTCCCTGTGGGTGGACGGCATTCGCATCTATGACGCGTCCAAGTTGGCGATGCGCATCGTAGCAGGCGCTGCAGAGCGCCAGGACAACAAGGGCAATGTGCCTGTTGGCGACGTCGCCGCCGAACGGTCTGCGGCCCGGGGGGAGATCGTCATCGATCCGCAGCGCGATCGATGGATCCAAGACCACTGCCCAACTTGGAACCGTCCGGCGCTCCCCCTGATGCACGTCGTCGAGTTGCTTGCAGGCGGAGTCGAAGGAAAGGTTACCGGTCTCAAAGACGTGCAGGTCAAGGGCTGGGTGGACTTCACGGGGCCACGGAGCTTTCACACCACTTGCGAGGCGCGCGGAACGGCAACCCACGTGACTTTGTGGTCGACCCCCCGCGACGACCTGAACGCCAAGGCCACGGAGGTGGCTAGCGCACGAGTGTTGACCGGCGACTACCAGCCGCGCCCGGCTGCGCTCCCCCCACTCAAGGCTCCGGCTCTGGAAGACCCGTACGCGTCGGGCTCGCTGTTTCACGGCGAGGCGTTTCACTTGCTGGAACGCGCTACTCGCTCGGACAGCGGGGTTTCCAGTGTGCTCGACGCTGGTGCCGGCGCGGTGCCGATCGGCAAGCTACACCCTGCGCTGCTCGACGCGGCGCTGCACGGGATCCCCCACGACGCATTGCACAGCTGGAGCTCGCAGATCAGCGAGGACAAAGTCGCCTACCCAGCGCGCATCCTGGAGCTGGCGCTCTACGCTCCGACGCCGACGGCTGGCCCAGTGCACTGCGAAGTGCGCTTTGACGGATTTTTGGCCGCGCCGGATCTGCCGCGGTTCCGCGTGCAGCTTAGCGCCGATGGCCGCGTCTGGGCCGAATGGTCCCTCGTGGAGGCGTGTTTTCCCAAGGGACCGCTGGGTGCTGCCGCTCCGAGCGAGCGCCGGGCGTTCCTGCGAGACAAACACTTCGTGCCGGGAGTGCGTCTGTCGCGCAGCGAAGGCGCGGAGACTCGACTGAGTCAATCCGAGGTGGAAGCCAGCGACTGGATGCCTGGCACCATTGTCGGCATCTACGGAACCACCGACGCGGAACGCATCGCCGTGCTCGAACATGTGGC
>CBDUPW010000351.1:0-7319 GCA_965369205.1 uncultured Polyangiaceae bacterium
CACGAGCAGAAGCGAGCGGGCCGGGACCCGCGAGCGAGGGGGAACGGCGGGGGAAACTTCCCCCGCTTCCGTGCCAAACAGATCCACCATCAGGCGCGACCCATCGATCACGCGTGACCCGCGACGACCCAAAGACTTTTGGCCCAATTCCGGCCCGCGTGACCGCGCAAGAATAATCCCGCGTGCACCCGCGCCGTTTGGCCCAGTGCCGCCCCCCGTGACCGCGCAAGAACAACCCCACGTGCACCATTTTCGTCACGACGCTTCAGCCCTCTAGCAGCCACTTCCACGAGCAGAAGCGAGCGGGCCGGGACCCACAATTTCGGCCGCGCCGAAATAATCTAGCAACTCGTTCTGGCGCGAACCGAAGGGGGTGGCTCGCGGTGAACGCGTCGGGCGCGGTGCGTCCGGAATCAACCAATTGGGAGACCGATATGGATCAGAGCAGATGGATAGTGGCGAGTTTTGTTTTGTTGGTGGGCGGGGCGGTGTCCGGCTGTAGCAGCGCGGGAAGTGGGGGGAGTCCGGCAGCTGGCGGCAGCGCAGGCAGTGGGGCCAGCGGTGGCACTTCGGGCACTGGAGGCATCCCCGACGCCGGAACTGGCGGAAGCGGCGGCAGTGGCGGGTCCGACGCAGGCGGGGCCGGTGGTAGCTCGGGCGGTCCGCCCGTCTACGTTTCGAATACGCCGGGCGCGACGGTCACCGAGGTGCCCGCCGCGGATGTGACCGGACTCACGGTGGTGAGTTCGAATCTCATCGACGAGGCATCTGGAGGCCAGTACTACCAAAAGTGGACGGGCCTCATCTACAACGGCACGCCGAAAGTCGTGTGCTACCCGAAGGTCAGCGCGAAGTTCTTCAACTCCGGCACCGAGGTTGGATCGCACTTGGCCTTTGCGGACACGGAGCCCCATTTGCTGCCCAGCAGCACCTTGACCGCATCTTGTCTGCAGCCGGGCAGCATTGGAGCGCTGTATTCCAACGGCTTTTTCAGTTCGCCCCTCTCGTCGATAACGGAGATCACCTTCGACGTGGAGGGTCTCGTCTACGACAGCGTCCCCCTACATCCAGCAGCGCCGACATTCAGTGGCGTGGCGTTGAGCGAGAAATTCGGAGTCGGCTCCGGGTATTGGGCCGCGACGGGCTCGCTGAACGCTGTGAGCACCATCCACAACATCAGCATCGACGTCTACCCGGTCGGAACGGATGGCCTCGTGCCTGACAAACTGATCGACGCGAATCTCGATACCGTCAGTGCAGGCTCGAGCTACGCGTTTGAGACCACGTCGTACCAGGGTCTCAAGGCGGACAAGCAATTGCTCGCCTTCGCGGACTTCCTCGACGGCGCCAAGAGCTTCGCGGCAGCCGCACCCCCAAGCGCCGGTAGTGAGGACGCCGCGCAACTGTGGGCGCTCGCTGCTACGGCCACGACGCCCGAAGAGCACGACGTCGTCCAGGAGAAGCTGCGTGGATATCGCGCAGCGATGGCCGAGCGCTTCCGATCGTCCCGCTGAGCGGAAGTCACGAGAGGCTGACGTCGCCGGGATCGATAGCGTCTCGCGACGTCGGCGTCAGTGTGCTGCGACGTCGGCGTCCTCCGACGTCGGCGTCCTCCGACGTCGCGCCCTCCGACGTCGGCGTCCGGCGTCGTCGGTGTCCTGCGTCGTCGACGTCCGTCAACGTCCGGCGACGTCGACGTCCGTCAACGTCCGGCGTCGTCGGTGTCCTGCGTCGTCGACGTCCGTCAACGTCCGGCGACGTCGACGTCCCGCGTCCCTCGACGTCGCGCGGGCTACCGCGTCACGACGTCGTAGCCGCGGACGCCGCGAACCCTCGCGTCCACGCGGGCCCGGAGCCACCCCTGTCGCGCGCCTCACACGGAGGTGCCAGTCGCCTTTTCAACCGGTGCACGACCCATGAGCAGCGAAGATGCTACGGTTCCCCCCTCAGAGCTCGCCCGCAGCGGCGGAATGATGGAGACCCGAATATGCCCTTTGCAACTTCGCTCAGCCGTTTTGGATCCGGTCGCTTCGCCCTGCTCGGCTTGGCCACACTAGTGGGCGCGTGTAGCGCCGCTGGCGGGGGCGGCGGTCTGGCCGATGGCGGCGGCGCGGTGGGTGGCTCCGGAGCGTTCGGGGGTGGAGGCACGGGCGGGATCTCCACGGGCAGCGGCGGCATTGGCGGATTCACTGGCACCGGGGGAACACCCGGAACCGGTGGGTTCCCCGGAACTGGTGGCGTTCCCGGAACCGGCGGGGCAGCGGGAACGGGCGGCGCGGCAGGCGCGGGCGGCGCAACGGGTGGAACCAGCGGCATTGGTGGCGCGACGGGCGGAACCGGTGGCGCAACCGGTGGAACCAGCGGTACCGGCGCAACCGGTGGCACAAGCGGCACGGGTGGCGGCTCGGCGACCTTGCCCGCGGGCTGCGTGAAGGCCCCCATCGTCGCCCAATGCAATCCCGTCAACAACGCCGGGTGCACCCAAGCGGGCGCATCCTGTGACCTGGGCGCCGGTGGCGCGACCAACACCGTCGAGTGTTTTCCACCGCCGAACGCGGCCGGGCCAGGCGCCGCTTGCGACAACAGCCTTGGGCCTTTTTGCATCCCGACCTATCACTGCTCCGGGGCCCCTGGCACGTGCAACAAGTTCTGCTGTGTGCAGGCTGATTGCCCAACCGGTACCTGCACGCCCATCGACGCCGTCAACGTGGGCACCTTGGGCATGTGTCAATAGCGGGCGGCCCGAGAGCCCTCCCTTGAACGTTGCTAGGGCGCGGCATTTCCGAGCCATCGCCCTGGGACGGATCTCGTGGGAATAGCACCCCCGCGTCGCCCCGCGACCCGACCCCAAATCCCCCAGGCAAATTCGGTTTGCGGCAAGCCACTTCGCAGGGCACGCGCGCGATCGCACGATCCTGCGTTACACTGCCCGCGATGAGCTCACTGCCCGCACTACTTGAAGCTTTGCAACCACTGCTCGCAATCATCAAGACGGTCGACACCACGGATCCGAACGCCGCGGCTACTCTGAGCCAAGCTCTGCCGCCCGATTCGGCGCAGATGGCGCAGCTGAAAGCGCTGGTGCGCCAGGGCGTCGAAGCCGGCTGGCTCTGCGATCGCGAAAACGATGGCATTCGGTTTTCGCGGGTGCACAAAGCCGCGGGCGCGGACGACTGGGGCATCGACGCGGTGCATATGAACAAGCCGGGGCCGGGGCACACCCATCCGAACGGCGAGGTGGATCTGTGTTTTGCGGTGTCGGGCAGTCCGACTTTCGACGGCAAGGCGCCGGGCTGGACCGTGTATCCGCCGGGCTCCTGGCATGTGCCGACGGTGAGCGGCGGCGTGATGGACATCCTGTACTTCTTGCCTGGCGGCGCGATCCGCTTCGAACCGAAGCCGTCTTGAACGCGGAGGAGACGCAAGTGAAGGCTCAGGGGGCGGCGTGACGAAAGTCGAAGGCATTCTGCATCCGACGCCAGGCAAGGCTCCGGAGGCACGGTGACGGAACTCGAAGCCGCGTTGCGTCCGACTCCTGCTCCCTTTCCCTGGGCCGACGAATTCTTCACCTTCGGCGTCACTGGCACCAACGGCAAAACCAGCACGGCGAGCATGCTCACCCACGTGCTGCGCACGGCAGGCAAGAGCGTGCTGCTCGAAACCACCCTCGGCTATCGACTGGACGAGCAAAAGCTCGACGTGGCGCGCACCATGGAAGGCTACGTCACGGCCTTTAGGACCGCGTACGACGCGGGCTCACGTACCGCCGTTGCGGAAGTCACGAGTCAAGCCTTGGCGCGGGGCTACGCCAACAAGTGGCGCTTCGACATGGGGATCTTCACGAATCTTTCGCGCGACCACCTGGACGCGCATGGTTCCTTTGAGCACTACCTGGCCAGCAAAGCGCAGCTCTTCGTGCATCTCGGCGCGGGTCGCACTGCGGTGCTCAATGCCGCGGACGAAGCGGCCCTACTCGTGGATCAAGTAACACCGCCGGACGTAGCGCGACTCTGGTACGCCGCCCCCACCCGGGGCCGACGCTTGCGTGAGGCCGATCTGGAAGCGCAACAAATCGTGGTTTCTGCCACAGGAACTCGCGTCGAGCTGTCCCCATCGCCGCTGGCTGACGCCCTTGGCGGTGAGCTCCACGTCAGCTTGATCGGACATGTTTTCGGCGAGAACGCCCTCGCTGTCGCTTGTGCGGCTTCGGCCTATGGCATCGAGCCGGCCACGCTCTTGCGCGCACTCGAAAGCGTGCCCGTCGTACCGGGGCGTTTCGAGCTGATCGCAACGCATCCGGTGCTCGTCGCTGTGGACTTTGCGCACACTCCGGACGCGCTTGCGCGCACCTGTGATTCGGCGCGAGCATTGGCGGGAAACCACCGGGTCATCGTGGTCTTCGGCGCCGGTGGCGGACGCGACAAAGAGAAACGCCGGCCCATGGGGCAAGCCGTGGGGCAGCGCGCAGACGTGGCTTGGATCACAAACGACAATCCACGTCACGAAGACCCGTCGGATATCGCAAAGACCGTCGCCGCAGGTTGTCGCAAAGGCGGACGCGCCTACGTCAAGACCGAGTTGGATCGACGCTTGGCCATCGAGTCTGCACTGGGGGAAGCGCGCGCTGGCGACGTCGTCGTCATCGCGGGCAAGGGACACGAAACCGGCCAGAGCATTGGCGCGGAAACGCTGCCCTTTTCCGACCTGGAAGAGGCCCGCCGCATGCTGACAAAATGACCGCGGGCGGCACGCTCGAAAGCGCACCGCCCGAAAGTCAGACGAGCAAAGGAATTAGGCCTTGCCCGTGCGCGGGTTTCCGCCTTTGCCTTTGCCCTTCTTGTCGCCAGCGTGCCCGTGATAGGTGCGCGTCGGAGCGAACTCGCCGAACTTGTGCCCGACCATATTCTCCGTGACGAACACCGGCACGAACTTGCGGCCGTTGTGCACCGCGAAGGTCAGGCCCACGGCTTCCGGATAGATCGTCGAGCGACGGGACCAGGTCTTGATGACCTTCTTCTCGCCCTTCGACTGCGCGTCTTGGATTTTTGAGAGCAGATGCCCGTCGCAAAACGGGCCCTTCTTAATACTGCGCGCCATGAATCAGCCCTTCGCCTTTCGGTTCTTCACAATCATACTGTCGGTGCGCTTGTTGTTGCGCGTCTTGAGCCCCTTGGCCAGCTGGCCCCACGGCGAACACGGATGACGTCCGCCGCTGGTGCGACCCTCACCACCACCCATGGGGTGATCAACCGGGTTCATGCTGACGCCACGCTGGTGAGGACGACGCCCCAGCCAACGCTTGCGACCCGCTTTGCCAAGGCTCACGTTCTGATGATCCAGGTTCGAGACCTGGCCCACCGTCGCGCGGCACTTGATGTGCACCCGCCGGACTTCGCCGCTGGGCAGCTTGACCTGTGCGTAGGTGCCGTCCTTGGCCATGAGCTGCGCAGCAACCCCAGCCGAGCGAACGAGCTGTCCGCCCTTGCCCAAGCGGAGCTCGACGTTGTGCACCATCGTGCCCGCCGGGATCGCGTCCAGGGGCAGGCTGTTGCCTGGCCGGATGTCCGCGTTGCGGCTGGAGATGACCGTGTCGCCTTGCTTGAGGCCGTCCGGCGCCAGAATGTAGCGCTTCTCGCCGTCTGCGTAGTGCAGCAGCGCGATGCGGGCGGTACGATTGGGATCGTACTCGATGTGCGCCACCTTCGCGGGCACGCCGATCTTGTTCCGTCGGAAGTCGATCACGCGATAGCGCTGCTTGTGGCCACCGCCCCGGAAGCGGCTGGTGATGCGTCCGAAGTGGTTGCGACCACCAGTCTTGGACTGTTTCTCGACCAGACTGCGCTCAGGTAGCCGTGTAGTGACTTCTGAGAAGTCACTACAGGTCTGAAAACGACGACCGGCCGAGGTGGGCTTGAAGATACGAATAGCCATGGCTCATTCCTCCGATTCGTCGAAGAATTGAATGTCAAAACCGTCGCGCAGAGTCACAACGGCCTTCTTCCAACTGCGCCGTAGTGCGATTTTTCGCCCCATGCGCTTCGGTTTACCGCGAAAGTTCGCCGTCCGAACGTCTTTGACTTTAACGTCGAACAGGGCTTCCACGGCTTCCTTGATTTCGATCTTGTTCGCCTTCGTGTCTACTTCGAAGACGACTTGATTCAGTTCTTTCAATCGCGCTGCCTTTTCGGTCAACGCGATTGGGCGCTTGATGATCTGTTCCGGAGTCATCACTTGCTCCCTAGGCAGCGGGCCTCGAGCGCCTTGGCGGCGTCCTTGGAGACCACGAGATGGTCGTGCCGCAGGAGGTCGTACACATTGACGCCTTCCGGGGGCAGGAACTGGTTCGTTTTCATGTTGCGGACCGACAGCCGAAGCTTGTCGTTGGCCTTGGCGTCGACCACGAGGGTCTTGCCGGGCGCCTTGAGGGCGGAGAGCACGCCGGCGAATGCCTTCGTCTTGGCTTCCCCGAGCTCAATGCTGTCCACGACGACCATGCGGCCTTCCTTCACGAAGAGGGAGAGCGCGCTCTTGAGAGCACCGATGCGCACGCGCCGCGGGGGGCGGTACGACCAGTCCTGCGGCTTGGGCGGATGTGCCCGACCGCCACCGACGAAGATCGGTGCTTTGCGATCACCGTGACGCGCGCGCCCCGTGCCCTTCTGCTTGAAGAGCTTCTTGCCGGAGCCGCGGACAGCGGAGCGTTCCTTGCCGGCACGTGTGCCGGCGCGGGCGCTTGCGAGCTGAGCCACGACCACTTCGTGGAGCAAGTGTTCTTTGACTTCCGTCCCGAACACGTCGTCAGAAAGATCGAGCTCGCCGACTTTCTCACGCTTCAGGTTGTATACGTCTAGCTTGGCCATGGTGCCTCCGGCTCAGCTCTTGATCTCGACGTCCACGCCTGCGGATAGATCCAGCTTCATGAGCGCGTCGAGGGTTTGAGGGGTGGGTTCCAGGATGTCGATCAGACGCTTGTGCGTGCGGATTTCGAACTGCTCACGGGACTTCTTGTCCACGTGCGGTCCGCGCAGCACGGTGTAGCGACGGATGGACGTCGGCAGCGGGATGGGCCCTGCCACGCGCGCACCAGTGCGCCGCGCCGTCTCCACGATGTCCGTGGTGCTCTTGTCGAGTAATTGGTGATCGAAGGCCTTGAGGCGAATTCGAATTTTGGTTGTTTCAGCCATATCTCAGTCCGTTCTCGCGGTTTGACCGCTCAGGCCGAAAGGGCGCCACACCTTCATGCGACGCCCCGACGGCTGCCTTCTTACTCGAGGATCTTGGTCACCACGCCGGCGCCGACGGTCTTGCCGCCTTCACGA
>CBDUPW010000352.1:0-7283 GCA_965369205.1 uncultured Polyangiaceae bacterium
ACGAGCTGAAGCAGTCCGAGAGCGTGGACGTGCGGGTGCCGATTTCGAGCTTCGACAAGCGCGCCTATGTGGCACACGCCTTTGGACAGCGCGGCGCGCCCGAGGATCCACTGCTGAGCGCCTGGTGGCCAGAGTACTACCTGCCTCGGGACGTGGCCGGCGCAGGCGCGGGACAAATCCGAATCGAGTCCCGGCTCAGTCTGCACTTCACGCTGAAGTTCAAGCCGGAAGTATTCACGGCTTTGGAGCACGCGGTGGGCCGTAGCTTCGCCATCGACACGCGCTTCCGAGATGGGGACAAGGCGCCGATGGTGCATATCTACGCCAGCCTCGCGGGCGGCACGGGCAGCGGCGCCTTCTTGCCATTGGCCTACATGATCCACGACCTGTTCCGGGAACACTCTCGCCCCATCACCGTCGGCACCTACGTGTTGCCCGCGGTGTTTCGCCGCGCCGGCCTGCCCAATCAGCAGCTCGACAAGATCATGGCCAATGGCTACGCCGCGCTGCTTGAGCTTGAGCACCTGCAGTCGGCGACGGAATCCGAGAGCGTCGAATTCCAATACGATCCCCGGGCGAAAGAGCGCCAAATGGTCAAACGCCGGGCCTTCGATCAGGTCTACTTGATCGACGACATCGGCGCGGGCAGCGAGGTCATCACCGATACCCGCCAGGTGTACCAAGCCATCGCCGACAGCGCGTATTCGCAGATCTTCAGCGATATCTTGGGGCGCCAAGCGTCGACCGCCGACAACGACGAACGGGAAATGGGTGTCACGGATCACCAGATGTACACCAAGCGCTACGGCAGCTTTGGCCTCAGCGTTTTGACCGTGCCAGATACGGACATCCTGGAGTACTGCGCCAACCGCTACGCCGTCGAAGCACTGACGCGCACCTTCGCGCTGCCCGCGGAGCAGCCGCCAGAACGCGAAAGCCACGCCGACCGCGAGCGTCGCGAGCAGGACTTCGTGAACCACGTGTTGCAGCAGGGCAACTTGCCCGGGGACACGGGGGCGTTTTATCGACGCATCGTCGACAGCTGCGACGGCAACGCCGAGGAACAAGGCACCGTCGACCGCTTCTTGCGCTACTTCGAGACGGAGTTTGCGCCGCGTGTGCAGCGACACGTGCAGCTGCCGCGTTGGACGGAAGAGAAACTTCTAGAGTTTGACGAAGACCCAGAAACGGTCCGCATCGAACTGCCCAAGCGCCTGGAGCAGTGGAACAAGGCTGCGGAAAGCGCCCGGGAGAAAATCGACCAAGAAGCGTCGTTTATCGCCGGCGAGGTCAACGGCGCCGAGCACGAACACAGCTTCGGCAAACTGCTCGCGGATCGCGGTCCCATCGTCGAGCGGCTGTTTTTGATCCGGGTGGCGACTGCGCTGCGTCAGTACCAGGCGGCCGCTCGCGCCCGCGAAACGACGGCGAGCGACGTACTGAAGCCCCTGGCGAATAGCTACATGTCTTGGGCCGAGCGCCTTTCGGACGCAGCGCCCAAAACCGTCGTGGAGTACGTGCGGGGCAACGACTACGGACAGGAAGTCGTGCCGGAGTTCATGGGTTGGTACCGCACGAACATGGAAGGTCCTCAGGTCGAAAAACTGACCAGCGCCGGCATGGTGGATCTGTGTGAAGACATGCTACGCGCCATCGAAGACCGTAAGAATCGCCTGGGCACGCTATTCTCGGAGCTGTTTTCCATCCGCGACAAGCTGCTGGCCAGCTGCGATGAGTTGCTCCGCTACGGCGTGCGACGGGATCAAGGCGGCTTGTCCAACGAGCATGTCTTGGACGTGGAGATTTACCAGAACTACGAGGACCCCCGGGGGCTACGCATGTGGAACTGGGTCTTCGACCGGCGCGAGAACCTGGGCGCGGACTACGATCCCGCCAAGATCTTCCCCGCTGTCCAGGTGGCCTACGCGTCGGTAGAGCACGCCCGGCATATGAGCGCGGCGGTGAGCGACTCCTTGGTGGAAATGGGCAGGCAGGTCTGGCGCCAGCGCGTGCTTGGCCACGACGAGCCCCGCGGCTTGGACGAAATGGGCCTGGAAGTGCATTCGGGGCTGACCGAAGAAGCCCAGCTGGCCCTGGGCTGGGCGAAGCTGCGCAAACACCACCCGGATCCACTTTCCTTCCACTACAGAGAGCACCAACAAGAGTGGGAGCTCGCTCTGGAGTCGATTCGTCCGGAACAAGTCGACGACTACATCCAGCACAAGATCCACTACGCCGCGAAGAAGTGCGCGCCGTTCCTGCGGCTACGCCGTGAAGAGCGAGCCACCTCCATCGAGCCGAAGCGCTACGTGGTCTTGCATCCAACCTACTTGGACAACCCCAAGCTGAAGCACTGGCTACTGGAGAACGAGCGCTTCCCCGTCAAGGGCGGCGACGTGCTGCGTAGCGACGATGCCAAGCGCGTCACCTTCTATTGGAGCGAGCTGGGCATGCCGCTGTATCGCATCGACTCCATGGACGACTATTACGACCGCTACCACTACGTGAAGCGGGACGAGCTCTCCCGAGGCAAGGTCTATCGCTGGGCGGATCTGCCACTGCAGCCCAAACACGCCGCGGCGCACGCCGCGCACTGCGAGGGGCGCCGCGTGCCGGACATACCCCTGCACCTGGACAAGCGCTGGGAAGGGGCTCCGGACGAGCACGAATGCCTCGCAGACATTGCCCCCAAGGCCGTCGTGGCGGGGCACGGGCGCAAGGCCTGGCTCGAAAAGCGCGACCAGGTGCATACCACCCGTTCTGCGGAAGAACTGGTGCATTTCGTCTGGGCACAGGTTCACGAATTGGTGCTGCGCACGGAAAACGGGGAGATCGTCTTTTCAAATGACGACATTCCTCAGCGCGACCGCACCCTGGGCAAATTCCGCGACGTGGCCTTCGACAACTTCCGCGAGGTCAAGCTGGCCATCCGCGAATGGCTGATCGAAGAGATCAACAAGCGCAATGACGCCTTCATCGAAAACCGCGATCGCGAAGGCGCGACTGCCCTCGTCACGGCGCACTCGGAACAACTGCGAAAACTCCGCCTGCAGCTCGAGGGCAAAGAACACGCTTTTGTAGAGCAGGAGCTTTCGGCTGCGACCCAAGCCCTCGAGGCACTGCTCGCAAAGATGTGAGATCTTGAGTCGCAGCGACAGTCCGAAGATCGTGGTGGGTCTTGGCGCGTTCGGCGCCAAGACTGCCGCGCGGCTGAAGCCGTTGGCGTCGGACACCCTTGTCGTCCTGACGGCGCCTGCGGACGACGCCGCAGATCTCGTGCGCGACACCCTCGAGCACGCAAAGCGCCTGTTCGGGCTGCGCAGTGGCCTCGGCGCGCATGACCGTGACCTACTGCTCACGGTCGTGGCGGATCTGGACGAGGCCGGCATTGCGGACGCGGCGCCGCGCCTGGCCCGGGAGCTCGGCGCGGCGCTTTCGGCGCGCTTCAGCCATATTCTTGGGCGGGGCCGGGCCAGTCGGCTGACCCTCGCACCCGTTGTGGTGCTCTCTGGCGCGCGGGAGGGCAAACCCAGTGCCGCGGCGTCCGCCGCGCTTTCGCAATTCGCAGCCTTGGCACAGGGCGACCCGGAGCTGGGCGCCGCGGCAGCCAGAATTTTGGTGCTGGAGCCCCAAACCCGGCGCTACGAACTTGCCGAGGCCGAACTCGTTTCTACGGTGGTGTCGTTCTTGTTCCTGCTACTTTCCACAGACCTGGATCAGCAGGAGCCGGTGCGCAGCTTCTTCAAATCCCTGCCGGACCAGCAACGCGACGGCCGCGTGTTTGCGTCCTTCGGCTGCGCCACCCTGGAGCTATCCGCGAAACACTATGTGCTCGCCCGCTTGTGCCGCGACCTTGTGGCCTGGCTGCGCAGCGTTCCCAGTGATGCCGCCCAACACGCACACGCTACGGCGGAGCGACTGATCCCGACCGCCGCCGAGATCGAGTCAAACATCCGTGCGCCCCAAGGGGAGCACGCGGATTTGATCGAGCTGCTACGCACTCAGAAGCCGAACGTGGACGTGCCCAGCATTGCCGCCAACGACCGCCCCGAAACGATCCGCGATGTGAAGTTCGGTTGGGGCTGGTTCGACGCGTTGCAGAACACCGTGGGGGCACTGGTGCGGCGCCTGGACGAACTCGAAATGGACGAACTGGCGCGGGTGGCCGACGAGCGCGGCCACAAGCTGGCCACGAGCATTTCCAAAGAAGCACTCGAGGAAATCGACGAAAGCGAAGCCCGCGACGCCCACGGATTCGCCCGGGCGTTGCGCCTAGTCGAGCGTGCACGCACCGTCGCCGAACGCGAACGCAAGGCCCTCGAGCGCGCGGTGCACAGCGCCGAGCTCTCCCCTTTCCCCGAGCCCACAAGCGTCGAAAACGCGCTGATGGGCCTGCGCGAAGAGAGCACGCGCCGACCACGACCCTTTCGGCTGGTGGCCTTTGGCGTTCTGGCAGCCGTGCTGGCCGCGCTGCTGCTGCAGCACGTTCCCAAATGGATTTACGTGGCGCTGTTTCAGCGGCGAGTGCCCCTCGGTGCGCTCAGCCCGGCCAGCGGCAGCATGCCGGTGGACGGCGCCCTGGCGCCGCTCCTGGAATCACCCTGGAGCTTTTTCCTGGTCTTCGGGATCGCTCTGGGCGTCGCGTACTTTCTGCTCAGCCGCCATCGGGCGCAGCGGCACGCCGCGCTCTGCGCCGACCGAGACCACCTCAGCGCATCCGTCGAGCGCTTCTTATCCGACGCGCTCACGCCCAGCGTGCTTGGCTTCTACGAAGACCGACTGCAGCTCTCGCTGCGCGCCTGGGCACTGCGCGCCCTCAAGCAGGTCGAACGCACGCTGGATCTCGAACACTACCGCCTCACCGCACTCTCGAACGCACTGGAAAGCCTGCAGCGGCGCTACGAGGCCCAACTCAAAGCCGTCGAGGCCCCCGTTGCCACCGACTCCGGGGACCTCCTATTTCGGCGCCGTGCCCGATCCGAAGTGCTGAGCTCGCTGTACGCGCAGATCCGACCGACCAGCGACGTCTTCGAACGCACCGTCGCCACTCTGGGGCGGCCAGAGGGCGCAGGTCGTGACGAAGCGCCGCTGCTCTTTGACCCCGTGGCGCTTGCCGCGGCCCTCGAGGGCGAGGTCGAGCTGACGTCAGCCGTCGTAGCAAAGCATCTGGGCGAGCAGGTGCTGGAGTTTGTCACCGAGATGTTCGAGACCCTCGGCGTGCCCCTCGAAGTGATGGAGTTCGACGACCGCAGCGCGGAGCGCAGCTACATCTTCTGCCCGGACTGGGCGCTGCCCATCATGACGGACGCCCGCGCCTCTGGATTAAAGGCCCCGGAGCCCATCGTCAGCGGCGATCCGGAACGCGTGCACGTCTTGGTCATGCGCACGGCGCTGCCGCTATCGGCGATCTCCGTGCTGGGAGGCGACGCATGATCGACGCGCTGCTGGCGCTGTATCGCTCGTACCCGCTGCTGGGCATGATCGTCGAAACCGGCCTGGTTCTGTTGGTGACGACCCTGATCGGCCGCGGCGTGCTCAGCATCCTGCGTCGCACTTCGAAGCGCCTGGCCGCCGGTCCGGTCTTGCTCCTTTCGGCGCTCATCGTCGGAGCGGCATTTGCGATCACTCTCGGCTACCTGGCGGCGACGGGGCGCAGCTTCGAAACCGCGGCTATTGAATGGCTCTCGGGGGTGAAAGGCGAAAGCTTTGAGCAACTCGGCAGCATGCGCTACCCCTTCGTCCTCGGGCTGACCTATGCGGCCTTGTACGGCGTGTTCTGCAGCGTTGCCCTGCTTTTGGCCTGGTTTCTTGGGCTGCTCAAAGGCGACGGCGGCGCCGCGCGGGAAGTCGAAGCGGAGCTCGGCACCTCTCTCGCGGAGCGCTTCTACAAACTCGCAGGGTTCCGGGAACCTGGCGTGCAAGAAACGCGCTTCTCGGAGTGGGGACGCCCCTTGGTGCGCGCGCTTCGCATCGTGCAGTGGATCGCTTTAGGCGGCGCGGTCACTGGATCGCTCTCGCCACCACTGTGGGCACTGGGAGCCATCCTGATCGAGGGCGTCGCCCTCAACTTGGTGGACCCGCCGAAGAGTCCGGAAGAAGAGCGCCGGCGCAAAGAGAAGTCCGAGGAAACCCAGACCCAGTACAAGGACGCCGATCAGCTGGTGCGCGCTTTGTCGACGGATCCGCGAGGACCGGAGCTGGAAGTGCGTGCTGGTGGGACCGTCACTGGGCAACTCGAACACGTCGCGGAGCGCACCCGACTCGGCGACGAAAGCACGCTGATGCAAGCGGCGCTTCAAACCCTCGGCATCACGGGCTTCTACGTGCACCAGGAAGCCGCCGCGGAGGGGATCCTCTCCGGCAAGAACATCCTGATGGAAACGCCACCGCTCAGCGGACGGCGCACCCTGGGAGACTTGCTGGCAATGCGCGCGGTGCTGCTGCAAGGCGGCTCGGTGTTGTATCTATCCCCGGACGCTGATGAATCGGCGCGCCGCGCCCGGGCATTCCGTGATCTTTCGGCGACCTGCAACTGGGCGTGGGCACTGCACAGCCACGATCTAGCCAACCATGGCCGCCGCGGCGTGCACCCGCAAAAGCGCCCTCCGGCCATCGTCTTTTCGACGCCCACGGAAGTCCACGAGGACATTTGTCCGCGCCACGCGGAGTGGGATGGATTCTTGTCGCGCCTGTCGCTCATCGTCGCCGTCGACCTCGATCGCTACGGCGGCGTTCGGGGCAGCTCACTGGCGTTTACCATGCGTCGCCTGATGCGCCTGGTGCGCAAGACCGGCGCACGCCCCGTGGTGCTGTCCACCATCGCGCCCTTTGGACCGGACGTGCTCGGGCTGTCCGAGCGTTTGATGGGGGTGCCCTTTGACGTCATCGGTCCCGAGTCTGACAGCCGCGGAGCGCCGCCGCAGCAGATCGTCGTCGGCACGCAGCGCGCTGTCGGCGAGCTGCACCCCGCCGTCGGCGCTCGGGGGGTCGCGATTGCGTGTGGCTACCGCGCCGAGCTCTTCGGCTTCGACGAGACCCTGACCACCTTCGAACAAGAACAACAGGTCAATCGCGTGCTCCTGGATTTCGGGCACGCGGTGATCCAGACCGGAGACGGCGGGCACCTGAAGCTGGATGCCGCGGACGCCGTCGTCTCGCGGCTACGCCCTGAAAACGCTGCCCTGTTGCGCTTCTTCACCCGTCACGCCGGACGCACGGCCATCGACATGGCCACGTTGTCTGCGCGGGAAGTCCGCGCGCGCTCTCAAGCGCCGGACGGGTCC
>CBDUPW010000353.1:0-7279 GCA_965369205.1 uncultured Polyangiaceae bacterium
GCCGAGGAGATGCGGACCCGGCGTATCCAGCGTGCGAAGACACTCGCGGGCGAGGCCGCCTCCAAGATCTCACTCATCGCGGTATTCGTCCTCGCTCCCTCCGCTTTTTGCCTGCTGCTGTCCGCCTGCCAAAAGGAAGAGGAGCGCGCACAGCCCCTAGGCAACTGCCCGCCGAAGGATCCCAACTGCGCGATCTTGCCGCCCGGCGGCGGTGGCGGTGGCGGCGGCGCGGACGCCGGCGCGGCGGGAAGCTCTGGCAATGCCGGCCAGGTCGGCACGCTCACTGGCGGCATCATTGGCGTGACCAGCGACGACTTCGTTTCCGGAGTGGCTTTCGTCGAAACAGCGAAAGTGGAAGCCGACCCACCCGGATCCGTGGCCGTGCAAGGGACCTACGACGGCAATAGCTACAGCCTGCAGAACCTCAGCGTCGGGCCCGACGTGTGGATTGGCGTGACGCCGGATCCAGGGTCGGCATTTTTGCCGACGCTCCAGCCCGTGAACACCGCGCTGACGTCCACGGCGGATTTGGTCGTGGTCGCAGCAAACGTCATCGACGAGGTCTACGGCATTCTGACGTTGCCAGAGGCGCGCCTGCCGGATCGCGCGCATGTGGTGGTGCGTTTCCTCGACGCAAAGACCCTAACGCCGGTGAGCGGCGTCGTTGTCACGCATCAGGGTGAGAACATCGCCTACGACGCCGGCGGCACTTGGAGCGACATCACGGGCGAGACCGGCGCGGCGGGTTACGCCGTGATCGTGAACGCGCTGTCGCAGTCCTTTACGTCGAAGCAGAAGCTGACGTTCCAGGCCGTGGGCGCCCAGGGCAGCGTGGACCTTGCCATGCGCGCGGGCGCGGTGACCCTCGCCGACGTGGCCATCGCGAAGTAGCGGCTGTTCCCCGAGCCCACGCTCTTCTCATCCCAGCGCGAAGATGATACTCGCGTGGCGTGGCAACGATACTCGACGGCAAGGCGATTGCGGCGCAGGTTCGGCTAGAAGTCAAAGCTGGGGTGGAGGCGTTCAAGGCGCAGCACGGCCGTGTTCCCGGTCTACACGTGGTGCTGGCCGGGGATGATGGCGCGTCGCAGGTCTATGTTCGCAACAAGGAAAAGGCCGCGGCGGAGGTCGGCATCGCAGGTGAGATCCACCGTCTGCCGACCAGTGTGACGGAAGCGCAACTGCTTGGTCTCGTGCGCGAGCTGAATCAGACCGACTCTGTTGACGGGATCTTGGTGCAACTGCCGTTGCCAGGTGGCATGGCTTCGGGCGCGGTGCTGGAAGCCATCGACCCCAAGAAGGACGTCGACGGATTTCACCCCGTGAACGTGGGCGCGTTGTGGACCGGGCAGCCCGGGCTCGTGCCCTGCACGCCGCGGGGCTGCCTGCGCCTCTTGCGCGAAGCCGGCGCCGAGCTCAAAGGCGCCTCGGCGCTGGTGATTGGTCGCAGCAACATCGTGGGCAAGCCCGTGGCAGCGCTTCTGCTGGCGGAACATGCCACGGTCACCGTCGCGCACTCGCGCACCCAGGACCTGGCTGCCCGCGCCCGGGCTGCGGATGTGCTGATCGCCGCGGTGGGGCGCGCGAAGATGGTACAGGCCGACTGGGTCAAGCCCGGCGCCTGCGTCATCGACGTGGGCATGAACCGCGACGAAAACGCCAAGCTGTGCGGCGACGTCGACTTCCATGCGGTCAAGGAGATCGCCGGCGCCATCACTCCGGTCCCCGGCGGCGTGGGTCCGATGACGATCGCGATGCTGCTCGAGAATACGCTGCTGGCCGCGAAACAACGCAGCGCGTGAGTCGCTCAACGGCGCGGAGAGCGTTCCTGCGCCGTGCCTTCAGGGTTGGAAACGGGCCTGCTACGTGCCCCTGGCGCCGAGGTCTGTGACGGCACGCTTTGGATCACCCGAGCGCATACCGCTCCCGCGGGATGCTCAAGCCGCTCAAGATCGCGTCCAAGACTTCGTCCGCCTGTTCGTGCGTGCGTTCGAGCGTGCCGGAGTTGTCGATCACGTAGTCCGCGATGGCGACTTTGTCTGCCAGGGGCATTTGCGCGGCGATGCGGGCACGGGCCTGGGCTTCGCTCATGCCGTCGCGGGCGCAGGTGCGGGCGACCTGTACCTCGACGGGGACGCTGACGACGACGAGCGGCCGTAGGGCGTCCGCCAGCCCGCTTTCTACGAGCAGCGGCACTTCGTAGCAGCACAGTGGCTCGCCGCGGGCGCCACACTCGCTCACTCGCTGCACCGAGAGCTCGCGGACGCGGGGGTGGGTGATCTGATTGAGCTGTGCTCGCTTCTCGGCATCGCCGAAGACGACGGCGGCGAGGCGGGCGCGGTCCAGGTTTCCCTCGGTGTCGAGCATCTCTTGACCGAAGGCCTCGACGATCTCAGCCAGGGCGGGTGCGCCCGGCGCGACGACTTCGCGCGCCAGCACGTCGGCATCGATCACGCACAGCGCCCGCGCCGCAAAGCGCCGGGCAACGGTGCTCTTGCCGCTGCCGATGCCGCCGGTGAGGCCGAACACATGCACCATGCTCTGGACGCTAGCAGCAAGCCTTGTCCCAGAGGTGCTTCAGTATTCGGGCGGATTCTCCCGACATGGGCGCCCGGCGCCTTGCGCAGCTGGTCCTGGGACCTGTACAACTGTTCCGTGGATCTCAAGGCCCGTCTCTCGCGTCTTTCGCCACCGAAAAGCCCAGATGCCGATCGGGACGCGACGCTCAGCACGCTTCGCGAGCGCATGTCGGAGATCCTGCAGCGGCCCGTCGAAGGGCCGCGGGCGCCGGCAGATCCGAGTTGCACCACGCTGCCTTTCGCAGAGCACGCTCGGGACGAGGGCGTGCTGCACCAACGCTTGGATACGGTGCCGGCGTCCTATCGCGTGGGCAGCATGCCGGTGGCGTCAGCGCTCGACGCCGACAGCGAGATGCTCGCGCTGCTCGCCTTGGATCCCGCCCTTGCGGGCGTGGACCCGGCGCGTGCGCTCTACGTGGACACCGAGACCACTGGGCTCGGCACAGGTGCCGGTGTGTTGGCGTTCTTGGTTGGGCTTGCTTGGTACGAGGACGGCAAGCTGATGCTGGAGCAATTGCTCATTCGCAGACCGGGCGAAGAGGCAGGCATGCTTGCGTTGCTGGCCGAGCGCGTGAGCCGAGCGGAGTTCCTCGTCAGCTTCAACGGCAAAGCCTTCGACTTGCCTTTGCTCGGAACGCGCTGTGTCATGAACCGACGCAAGGCGCTTCCGCGGCGTCCCCACCTCGACCTGCTGCACGTCGGACGTCGCCTGCACAAACGGCGATTGGGGCGCTGCAAACTCAAGGATCTCGAAAGCCACGTCCTCGGTTTCGAGCGCGACGGAGACATCGAAGGAGGCGACGTTGCGGCGCGCTACGCTCACTTCTTGCGCTCAGGAGACGAAGAAGCGCTCTTTCAGGTGGTGGAACACAACGCGTGGGACGTGATCAGCATGGTGGCGCTCGTGGGTTTGTATGGTGAGGCGACCGAGCGGCTCCGCCCGGAAGAGTTGCTGGAACTCGCTAAAACCCTGCGGCGCGCCAAGGCGGTCGAGCGCGCAGGCGACGTCGTGGATCTCGCGGTGGCGCGTGGGGTTGGCGCCGACGCCGTTCGCTTGCGTGGGCAGATGGCGAAAGCCCGTGGCGATCGCAAGAGCGCGCTGGCGGACTTCGAGTCGTTGCTGACGGAGATCGACGACCCCGAGTTGCGTCTCGATCTGGCGAAACTCTACGAGCACTATCTGAAGGCGCCGAAGGCCGCGCTCGAGTTGCTCGATGCCGGGACCAGCGAGACCGACGCGGCTGACTTGAAGCGAAGGGCACGGCTGGAACGGAAGGTGGAAAAGGCCGAGCGCGGGGGGAAGGGGCGGGAGTGAGCGAGGGCGTGAGCGCGAGAGCGAGAGCGGGAGCGAGAGCGAGAGCGGGAGCGGGAGCGAGGGCGGGAGCGAGAGCGAGAGCGGGAGCGAGCGTGCTTCAGCCTGTGTTGCGCATGCCTTGGGCGATGCCGTTGAGGGTTGAACCGAGGGCGCGGCCGATGGCGGCGAGATCTGGGTCGTTTGGGGCGGCTGCGCGCTTTTTTTGGAGCAGGGCGATTTGCAGCAGATGGAGCGAATCGACGTAGGGGTTGCGGAGATAGAGCGCTGTTTGCAGGTAGCGCTGGTCGGAGAGCATCATGCTGCGCCCGCGGATCGACAGGATCCCCTGCACGGTCCGATCGTATTCCTCCCGCAGGGTGGCAAGGAGCGCGGTGGAGCCGCCCAATTCACGCACGTAGAGTTCCGCGATCTCGAAGTCTGCTTTTGCGCAGACCATTTCCATTTTCGAGAGCAAGTCATCGAAGAAGGGCCAACGCGCGGTCATGTCTTGGAGCCGTGCGAGGCCGCCGTCCTTTTCGAGCACGCGGCTGAGGGCGGTGCCGGCGCCAAACCAGCCGGGCAATAGAATGCGACTTTGCGTCCAGCCAAACACCCAGGGGATGGCTCGGATGTTCTTCATACTGCCGGCCCCACGATCACGGTAGGCAGGTCGCGATCCGAAGTGCACGTTGGCGAGCTCCTTGAGAGGCGTGGCCGTGGTCAGGAGTTCGTACAGGGCGCCGTCTTCGTGAACCACGCTACGGAACGCCGGCAAGGCGTGGGCCGAAAGCTCGTCCATCGTGCTGCGAAAGTTTGCAAGATCCTGCGCGGGCACGCCGGCGCCGGCGTCGTGTTTGGCGAGCACGGCAGCGCAGAACATCACCTCCAGACTCCGTTCCGCGATGGACGTGATGCCGAACTTCTGACTGATGACTTCTCCTTGCTCGGTGACCTTCACGCCATGACCCAGACTGCCCGGGGGAAGCGCGCCGAAGGCACGAAACACCGGGGAACCACCACCCCGGCCCACCGTGCCGCCGCGTCCATGGAACAGCGACAGCGAGACGCCGTGCTCGCTGGCCACTCGAGTGAGGGCCTCTTGCGCGCGGTACAGAAGCCACGCCGCAGGCAGCACGCCCACGTCCTTGGCCGAGTCCGAGTAGCCCAGCATGACTTCTTGCCGCTTGCCGCGAGCGTCGAGCTGCCGGCGATAGGCATGGTTGGAAAAGAGCGCGGTCATGGTGTCCGCGGCGTTCTCCAGATCGGCGCCAGTCTCGAAAAGCGGTACAACGTCCAGGCGACTGTGCGCCGGATCCTGGGCCAGGTCGACGAGGCCAGCCTCCCGCGCGAGCAGCAAGGCGCGCAGCACGTCGTCGGGCCGCTGAGTCATGCTCAGGACGAAGGTCTCCGCCGCTTCGCGCCCGACTTCGTCCTGCACTTGGCGGATACACTCGAAGACGGCAACGACGTTGCGGGTTTCCTCGGCCAGGGGTGTGTGCCGCGAGAGCAGCGGTCTGCGGCTGAGCAGCTCTGCGGAGAGCGCATCGAGGTTCAAATGCAGTAGCCCAACGACGCCCGCGATTTGCTTCAAGGCCGTATCGTGAGCTTGGCTATCTTCGCGGATATCCAGGCGAAAGCCATGAAAACCCAGACGCTCGACGCGGCCAAGCACTGGCATCAACAGCGCGGAGAGCGCGCGTTCGGCGCCTGCATCTTGCAGCACGCGGGCCATGAGTCGCAGATCCGCAATAAACTCGTTTGTGTTTTGGTACTGCCGAGCGTCCGCGCTGGGACTGCCGGAGTCGAGTGCTTCCAGGACGAGGCGGGCCTGTTGCAGGCGGCCTTTGACGAAACTCGCGAAGAGGCGCAGCGGTTCGTCGGCGTCGCGCCGTCCGTTGCGTTCGAAGACCTGAGGCAGCAGCTCCCGGTAGCGGGCGATTGCGCCGCGTAGCTCCGCCGGGGCAGGGGTCACACGAGCGGATAGGCTGAGGCGTTCGATCAGCGCGTCGAGGTCAGCTTCGTAGCCGATCAGCACGGCGCGGGCGCCGCGGCGTGCGGCGGACAGCGTGATCTCGGGAGTGACGAAGGGGTTGCCGTCTCGATCCCCGCCAACCCAGCTGCCCACTTGCATGGCCAAAGGACGCGCCAGGGGCTCGGCGTAGCAGGAGAGAAAAGCGTCGTCCAAAGACTCGGCGACGCGACTGGTGGCTTCGGTCAGGCGATCGGTCAAATACCAGACCACGTTGCTGACTTCGTCCAGCACACTGACCCGATCCGTGCGCACCTCGCTGGTGAGCCAAAGCAGCTCAATCTCGCAGTCCAGGGCCGTTTCCGCTCGGCGGCGGTCTTCGTCGGAGCCGGCGTGGTCGCGGGCCAAGAGCGCGTCGGCGACTCGGCTCTGAAGCAGCAGCACCGTGCGCCTGGTGGCTTCCGTGGGATGGGCGGTGAGCACCGGGCGAACGTCGATGCTGCACAGGGTTTCCCGCGCCTCGCTCGCGGAATTGCCTCGACGTTGAAGCTCCTCCACCAACCAGCGTGTGGAGGCGTGCTGCGCTTCGGAACTGTGCAAGGCAGCCCGACGCCGAACGCGATGGACTTGCTCCGCGGTGTTGATCAAGACGAAGAACAGCGTGAACCCTCGCGCCACGTTTTCCGCGACTGGGATGGGCAGCGCCTGGACCTGTCCCAGCAGCCGGCTCAGTTCGTCGCCGCCGCCGCCCGCATGGCGTCGTTGCCTCGAGGCGAGGCGCAAGGTTTCGACCGCATCGAAGGCGGGCTGACCGGCGAACTTTTGGATCGCACGGCCAAGGCTTGCACCCAAAAACCGCACGTCGTCCGCGAGGGGTTGGTCTTCGCCGCGTACATTCTCGGAAGGCATTGCAGCGCAATGTGACACACGCGCGGGCAACGTCACGAGGCCTATCGACGGCCCCGGTGCGTTTCTGGGTGGCAGGGTGGGGCCCGCCGCGCGGCCGGCCGTGGCCAGCCAGTGGGCGTCGAATAGTCTTGCAATATCAGTTAGTTAGACGTGGCACGGGACGTGAAAAGGTGCGCCCCACACCCACAACCAAAGGATGCTTCCAAT
The DNA here is from genome assembly GCA_965369205.1 of uncultured Polyangiaceae bacterium. Lineage (GTDB taxonomy): Bacteria > Myxococcota_A > Polyangia > Polyangiales > Polyangiaceae > JACKEA01. Next base: position 6,959 of record CBDUPW010000353.1, read on the forward strand.
GACTCGCACTTTCAGTCTTCTTGCCGCGCTGTGCCTCGGTGCAGTGACCTTTAGCGCTGACGCCATCGCGACGGAAAAGCTCAAGCCCCACGCACCGGTCAACTGTCACGGCGACCAGCGCCTCGTGCTCGACGGCGTGAAGATTGTCGGGAAGGTCGCCGTCAACGCCCACGGCAACTGCGACGTCCTGATCCGCAACAGTCACATCGAAGGCAGTGGCACAGCAGTCGACGCCCACGGCAACGCCAACGTGCGCATCGAGAACTCGGTGCTCCGGAGCTCCCGAGTTGCCCTCGATATCCACGGAAACTCGGACGTTCA
>CBDUPW010000354.1:0-7226 GCA_965369205.1 uncultured Polyangiaceae bacterium
GATGAAAGCGGATGTGGTGGTCGACGCTTTCCCGGGCGAGACCTTCTTCGGTGAAGTCACCCAGATCCGATTCGCGCCGAACAACGTGCAGGGCGTCGTGACCTACTCGGCAGTCGTGGACGTGAAGAATCCGGAGCTGAAGCTGCGTCCGGGCATGACCGCCACGGTCACCATCAAGACACGGCAGGCGAAGCAAGTGCTCGCCGTGCGCAACTCCGCGCTGCGTTTCCGGCCGTTGCCGGAGCAGGACGAAGACGGTAACGCCAAGAAGGACAAGCCGCCGCCGCCGTTGAAACATGGCCAAGGGCGCGTCTATCTCGTAGCCGGCGGGCAGCCTGGGCAGGAGACGTTGGATACCCGCGTGGTCGAGACGGGGTTCACCGACGGCGTATGGACCGTGCTCAAGGACAAGGCGGTCAGTGCGGGGACGGACGTCGTCGTGGAGCAAAGGGAAGAAAAGAAGTCCAAGCGCTTTGGCTTCTTCTGAGTCGGGCGTGGGGACGTAACGCATGGACCCGTTGATCGTGCTGACGTCGGTCAGCAAGGACTACCAGGCCGGGCCGGAAGTCGTGCACGCGCTGCGCGCGGTCAGTTTGGAAGTGGACGCGGGCGAGCTCGTGGCGGTGGTGGGCGCCAGCGGCTCCGGCAAGAGCACGCTGATGAATATCTTGGGTTGCCTGGATCGCCCCACCGGCGGCAGCTACAGCCTGGCCGGCATCAATGTGGGCGCGCGGAGCGCGGACGAGCGCGCCATGGTGCGCAATCGCATGATCGGCTTCGTATTCCAGGGCTTCAATCTGCTGGCACGCACCAGCGCCCTCGAAAACGTCGAGCTGCCCTTGGTGTATCGGGGCATTTCACGCCGCGAACGGCGGCGTCGGGCGGAACGGGCGTTGGCGCAAGTCGGGTTGGCAGACCGTGTGCTGCATACGCCGGCGCAGCTTTCCGGCGGGCAGCAGCAGCGCGTGGCGATTGCACGTGCGCTGGTGACGGATCCGCCGGTGCTGTTGGCTGACGAGCCGACGGGCAACTTGGATTCCAAGACCAGCTACGAAGTGTTGGCGCTCCTGCAGCAGCTGTCCCGGGAAATGGGCATCACGGTGCTGATCGTGACCCATGAGCCGGATATCGCCGCGTGTACGGACCGCCAGGTCACCTTCCGGGATGGCTACTTGGTGGAAGACAAGCGCAACCCGAGTCCTCAGGATGCCTTGGCGCTGATGCGCGATCTCGAAGCGCACAGCGGGGACGCTGCGTGAAGGCGCTGCTCTCCGCGGTGCGCATGGCGCTATCCGCACTGACCCGGGCGCGGGCGCGCTCACTGCTCACCAGCTTGGGGATCCTCATCGGCATCGCCGCCGTCGTGATCGTGACGGCGCTCGGTACCGGCGCGCGCAAGAGCGTCAGCGATCAGATCGAAAGCCTCGGCTCCAACCTGATCTTCATCTTCTACAAACCCGTGAGCAAGAGCGGCGCCCAAGGAGCGCTGGGTACCGGCGGCGGGCTGTCGGATCGCGACGCGGCGGCTCTCGAGCGGGAGGCGGGCGCGCTGTCCCAAGTCACGGTGTACTCGGACGTCAAAGCGCAGGTCGTCAGCGAGCAGGGCAACGCGAAGATCCAGGTCGTCGGCGCCGACCGCAATTACTTTGAAGTGCGCAGCTTCACCATCGAGCGCGGCCGAAGCTTCACGGAGAGTGAAGAGCAAGTCAAAGCCAAGGTCTGCGTCATTGGCCAGACGGCCATCAACAAACTGTTTGGGAACGTCGACCCGGTGGGGCGTTTCGTGCGTGTCGGCAAATACCCATTTCGGGTGATAGGCACGCTGAAGTCCAAAGGGCAGAGCCCCTTCGAAGACCAAGACGATCGCATCATCACTCCCATTGGATCCTGGCGCTCGCGGGTGGCCAAGACCCGCGGTGACCAAGTGCAACTGGTGATGGCGACGGCAAAGACCGCCGACCGGGTGCCCCAAGCCGTGCGCCAAATCGATGCGATCCTGCGGCAGCGACGCGGCTTCGCCGACGGCGAAGAGCCGGACTTCATCGTGCGCACCCAAGCGGAGTTCCAAAAGAGCCAGGATGCGATCTTTGGGATCCTGACCATGCTGCTCTTGGGCGTCGCGGCGATCTCATTATTCGTTGGTGGGGTGGGCGTGATGAACATCATGCTGGTCAGCGTGACGGAGCGCACCCGGGAGATCGGGATCCGCATGGCCATTGGCGCGAAGCGCGCCGACATCCAGATGCAGTTCATGACGGAGTCGGTGCTGATCACGGCTTTTGGTGGACTCTTGGGCGTCCTGCTCGCCGCCGTGAGCATCTTCTTCATGCAGCGCGAGCTGGGCTGGACCATGGTGTTCAGCACCGACGCGGTGGTCGTTGCCGGCGTGACCAGTTTAGTCGTCGGCATCGTATTCGGGTTCTGGCCAGCGCAGCGCGCGGCGCGGCTCGACCCCATTGAGGCCCTGCGCCATGAATAGCTTGAGTCGCTTCCTGTGGACGCCCATCTTGCTGGCGCTGGGCTCTTTGCGTCGCAACCTGCTGCGCGCGCTGCTCACCGCCTTCGGCATCCTGATCGGCGTGGCGGCGGTGACCATCGTGGTTGCCCTGGGCGAGGGCGCACGCGAAGCCATCAGCGGTCGCATCGACAGCTTGGGTGACAACGCCTTGATCGTCATTCCCCAGGACACAGCCCAAAGCGGCGTGCGGGACGAAGCCGGGCTGCCCGCACTGACCGAAGACGACGGCGAGGCCCTCGCCGCCGAAGCGCCCAGCGTGGAGCGCGCTGCGCCGATGATCACCGGGTTTTCTCAAGTCGTGTGGCGGGACGCGAATCGCCCGACGCAGATTGTCGGCACCACCCGAGATTTTTTCGCCATTCGCGGCTGGAAGGTCGAGGACGGCGCGCTGTGGGGCCCGAGCGCGGAAAGCGTCGGCGACAAGGTGTGCGTGATCGGACAGACCGTGCGTCTCGAAATCTTTGGCACCGAAAACCCCGTAGGCGAGGTGTTGCGCATGGGACGCCACGCCTTTCGCGTGATCGGTGTGCTGCCAGAAAAGGGCCAGAGTCCCTTCGGCAACGATCAAGACGACATCATCGTCATGCCCGTGCGCACCATGCGCGCGAAGCTATCGCCGACGCGGCCCGGCGGTGTGCACCGCATCTTGCTTCAAGGCGTGGGCAAGAACCCGCCCAGCGTGGTGGAACGAGATGCCACCGCCATCTTGCGGCAGCGGCATCGCCTCACCGAGGGCGTTGAAAACGACTTCCGCATTCGCAGCCAAGAGGAGTTCCGTCAAACCCAAGAAGGCATCCTGACGGTGCTGCGCATTTTGCTCTTGTCGATCGCCGCAGTCAGCCTGGTCGTCGGCGGCATCGGCGTCATGAATATCATGCTGGTCAGCGTTGCGGAGCGGACGCGAGAAATCGGGATCCGCATGGCCATTGGCGCGCGGGAAGCCGACATCCGGGTGCAGTTCCTGGCCGAAGCCGTGCTGCTCAGTTTGGTGGGCGGGTTGCTGGGTGCGGGGCTGGCCGCGGTGGCCGTGCGTGCTTTGGGCAACGCCCTGGGTTGGAATATGGGCGTCTCGCCCACGGCTCTGGCCATCGCTCTGGGCACGAGCTCCGTGGTCGGCGTGGTCTTCGGCCTCGTGCCAGCGCAACGCGCGGCGCGGCTGGATCCGATTTTTGCGCTGCGGCGCGAGTGAGCCGCTCCCGTCGGGAGCCGCGGCGCGCGTTCGCGCCGCGTGTCAGTCCCCGCCGCCGGACAGACGCTGCTTGAGCAAATCCCCCAGGGTGCCGAAACCACCCTCTTTTTGCAGGGCCTTGCGGTATTCTCGATGCGCACTGCGCTCTTCATCCTCGGCGAGGGCGCGCACGCTCAGCTTGGGCTCACCCCTTCGCGGGTCGACGTCTAGCACCTTCACTTTGAGCACGGAGCCGGTCTTGAAGTGCTTGCGCAGATCCGTTCCGCGCTGCGTCCCGGTTTGGCCTGCGGGCACGAAACCCCGTGCCGCTCGGCCGGTAGCGCCGAGCACACGCACCACGATCCCTGCGCTTTCCGCCTTGACGACTTCGACTTGGATCGACGCGCCGCGGGTGACCTTCTGATACTCCTCGTTGGCGCGATCTCCCGTTGGGGCGAGGTGCAGCGCGATGCGCTTGTACTTATTGTCGAAGTTGTGAACGACGACGTCCACATCCTGGCCGACGGTCAGCACTTTGCTGGGATGCTCGATGCGCTCGAAGGCCAAGTCCGCCACGTGGATCAAACCGTCGATGCCCTGCTCTAGGCTAATGAATGCGCCGAAGTCCTCCAGACGCGCCACTTTGCCTGTGTGCTTCGAGCCTGAGCAGTATTTGGCTTTGGCTTCTGCCCAGGGATCCTCGATCAGCGCCTTGCGGCTGAGCCAAATCTTGCCCTTCTCGTCGATCTTGGTGATCTGCACCTCGACCTCTTCGCCGGGTTTCATCAGATCCGTGATCTTGGCGCGAGCGTCGTGGCTGGCTTCCGAGATGTGCACGAGGCCTTCGAGATTCTCGGCTTCGGGCAATGCGACGAAGGCACCCCATTCGACAACCGTGCGCACGAGCCCCTTCATGGTCTGTCCTTCGGACAGCAGCGTCAGGGCGTGTTTGCGACGCTCGTGGGCTTCGGCCTCGAGCATGGGGCGGCGGCTGACCACCACGTCGCGCCCTTGGCTCTTGTACTGCACGACCTTGAATTCCATGCGTTGGCCGAGCAGCGAGGCGAAGTTCGCCTGATTCGGGTGCAGGTCCATGCCGGACGCTGGCGCGAAGGCCCGCAAGCCGAAGATGTCCACTTCGACCCCGCCCTTGATCACGCCGGTGACCAGGCCCTCGATGACGCTGCCGTCCGCAGCGCACTGCTCGACCTTAGGCTTGATGTCTTCCTCGCGCAGCGGCTTGCGGGTGAGCACGACCAGGCCGCCTCGGGCGCCGTCGTTATGCACCCGGGCCACCAAGCGATCGGTGACGTCGGGCACCAGGTCGTCCGCTTCCATTTCCGAACGGTCGAATACGGCCAACGCCTTGCCGCCCAAATCCACCATGATGGCGTGCTCGAGCACCGCCGTCACCTTGCCGAAGACTTCTTCGCCAACATGGAAGGGCGCGCGTTCGCTTGCCGGCCGGGACGCGCCTGGCGCCTTTGGCTTCTTGTTGCGCTTCTTGCGCTTGCGCTTCTTCTTCTCGCCGGGCGTGCCGGGTGCTGCGGCAGCGGCGGCAGCGGCGCCGTTGGTTCCGGTTGTGGTCTCTGCGCCTTCGCTTGGCGCGCTGGCGTCGGTGTCCGTCGCGCCAGGGGCTTCCCCGGCGCTGGCGTCGCTTGCGCTGACGTCGGCCCCAGCTGGCGCGTCTGTCGCACTCCGTTCGGCGGGCTGCGCTGGAGCAGCGCTGGCTTCGGGCTGCGCGTCCGGCGTCGTGGCAGCTTCGGGCTGCGCTGGAGCGCTGGCCTCGGGCTGCGCGTCCGGCGTCGTGGCAACGCTTGCGTCAGCTACCGTCGGTTCGGGCGCAGGGCTCGGTGCCTCGGCCGGCGCGGGCGCGGCCGCCAAGGCGTCCGTGTTCGCGGTGTCGTCGTTGGGCGTCTCGGGCCCTTGAGATTCGGATGTCATGACAAACTCTTCCGCCAAAAACGGGAGAGCCGTATATCGCGCCTGGTGCAAAGCGCAAATAGCGCTCGACCCCTGTCGCCGCGGCCGGCCCAACCTGCAGGCAGCTTCCGGGCAAAGGCCCGCGAATTGCCGAAGAATGTGTGCTGCTTGGGTGTGACGCCTCAGCGCGCGATGGGCAGGTGTTTATTGCTGCCGCCGGAACGGTCGATGGACAGGCCGCCTTCGGAACTGGCGTTGTGGCGATCGAGTTCTTCGACCAGCCGCTCGGCGATGGCGACAAATGCCTTGGCCATTTCCGACGCTGGCGATGCCTGCACGATGGGTGTCCCGGCGTCGCCCCATTTGCGCACGTCGCCATGCAAGGGGATTTGCCCGATCAGCGGGGCCTTGGCCAGCTCCGCGACCTTCTCGCCTCCGCCACTTCCGAATAGCTCGTGGCGTTTGTCGCAGCCGTCGCAGATGAAGTAGCTCTCGTTCTCGACCACGCCGGTGATGGGAATGCCGACCTTGTGGCACATGTTCACGGCCTTGTAGACGTCTTGCAGCGCTACCTCTTGCGGCGTGGTGACGATGACCGAGCCGTTCGTGCGCACACGCTGGGCGAGGGTCAGGGCGATGTCACCGGTGCCGGGCGGCAAGTCGAGCAACAAGTAGTCGAGCTCGCCCCAATCCACGTCCTTCAGAAACTGCACCAACGCGCCGTGCAACATGGGCCCACGCCAGACAACCGCGCTGGTGGGGTCTTCGAGCAAGAACCCGATGCTCATGAGCTTGATGCCGAAGCGGCTCAGAGGCTGGATCTTGTTGCCGTCGGAGAGGGGCTGTCCGGTGATGCCGAAGAGCGTGGGCACGCTTGGGCCGTACAGATCCGCGTCCAACAGGCCCACGCGGTAGCCTCCGCGGGACAGGGCCAGCGCCAGGTTGGCCGCAACCGTGCTTTTGCCCACGCCGCCTTTGCCGCTCATCACCAGCACGACGTTTTTGACGTCAGGGACGGGATCGTCGGTTTCGATGGGACGGCCGTGCATGTCTTTTTCGGGGGCGCTCATGATGCGGGGCGTAGAGCCGAGGGCGGCGCTTGTCAACGGCGGGGGCGGCAAGCGCACCCTCGATCGGGAAGCGGGAACGAACGCGAGCTCGGAGCGCGGCGTCTTCGCTACAGCAATCCGCCGAGCAACATGCTGACGAGGCCGGCGCCAAACCCGACAAGTGCAGCCAATGCGATGGTGCGGCCGGCCGAGGTTCGTATGGGCGCGGGAAACACGTCGTCTGCTTCCACACACTCGGGGCCATCGACGCGGCTCACCGGCGCGGTCGTCGGCGCGCGGCGGGCGCGGATCTCGGATTCGACGGGCAGGGGCGTGCCTGCGGGTAGGCCCCAGCTTTCGGCGTCGAGACGGAGCTTGGACGATGGCGGGAACTGGGGGTCGCTGAGTTCTGCAATGCCGATGTCGTTGTGCACCCGGGGTGCGTTGAGCGAGAGCATGGACGGGAACTGCATCGCGTGGCGGTCGATTTGGATCAGTGGGATGGGCTGCGGCTCGAGGCTGGCTTCAACCCCTGCGTAGGGAGCCAGGCAGGCGGCCACGGCGTCGG
>CBDUPW010000355.1:0-7218 GCA_965369205.1 uncultured Polyangiaceae bacterium
TATTGGGTCCCGTGTCGCCGAGGTTGAGTCTGCGCGTGCCGGCGTTGCGGGCCGCTACGTAGAAGCCGACGTAGTCGTTGGCCTTCCAGCCGGCTGCGCTCGCGACGCGTGCTTGGAGTAAAGCGGCGACGTTGATGTTGCCGAGCAGCGAGTATTGGATCACCACTTCGGCTTGGCTGAGCGTGCCGTGCTCGCTCGGCTGGTGTGTGTGTACACCAGGGCTGAACGGCACGTCCGGCTCGAAGACGCGCACCGCCAGGCTGTCGCTGCCGGACATTCCGTTCGTCTGTGCCGGGCCGCCGTCCAACTCCAGGCGTGCGCTCTTGATCGTCGCATTCGGTGGGACGTCGAGCTGAAAGCGCAGGCCGACCGAGCGGACCGCCGTGGCCGGGTCGTCTTGGATCAGCAGCACGTTGTTGCCCGGCGACGCCTCGCTCAATTCGTTCCAGCCACCGGCTGGAGTGCCGCTCCACATCACGTCGTCTGCGTCGTTGGCGATCGGCACGATGACGCTGACACCGCCGGCGCTCCCACTCTGACCACCACTCCCGCTGCCGGACGCTCCGCTCGTACCCGCGGCGCCGCCGGACGCACCGCCCGCGCCGCCGGATGCGCCCGCACTTCCCGCAGTGCCCGCGGTCGCGCCGCTGCCGCCCGAATCCACGATGCTGCGCGTGGCGCAGGACAGCGCCAGGACGACGAAAGCGGAAATGAGGCTGCCTTTGGCCACGAGCGACAAGGTGCTCTATCCTACCAGAAGCTGTTGCCTGGACGGACTCCCATGCCCTCACGCACTCTTTCGTTACTCGCTGTCGCGCTTGCTTGCGGAGCGGTCGGCTGCGGAAGTTCCAAAGTGAAGCGTAGCGCAAGCGGTACCGGGGGTGTGGACGGCGGCGCGGGTATCGGTGGTGGCAGTTCGGGCGCCAGCGGGGCGTCGGGCAGTGCCGGCGCGAGCGGCAGCGGTGGCGCAAGCGGCAGCAGCGGTGCGGGCGGGGCGAGCGGTAGCGGCGGGGCAGGCGGCAGCGACGGAGGTACAGCGACGTGTCCTTCGGGCATGGTCTTCGGCGCGACCAACACCTTTTGCATCGACTCGACCGAAGTGCCCCGCGTGGCGTATGCGAACTGGTTGGCGAAGAGCCCCAGCACCGCGGGACAAGACACGTGGTGCGCGTTTAATCAGGACTTCGCGCCGAACTCGACGTCTGGCGACTGCACCACAGCGCAATTCCTCGATCCTCTCGCGCCTCAGAACTGTGTCGATTGGTGTGATGCGTTTGCCTACTGCAAGGCCGCAGGCAAGCGCTTGTGCGGCCAGATCGGCGGTCCCGGCCCCGTCACTCAGTTCAACGTGACGAAGGCGGACTTCAGCCAGTGGGTCAATGCCTGCTCCGATGGTGGCACACGCGCGCACCCCTACGGCGCGTTCCAGGCCGGCAAGTGCAACGACCAAACCGCGGGCGTCGCCGCCCCTGCGAAAGTGCCCTACAAGTCAGGAGGCTGCCCCGGGGGTGTCAATGGCCTCTACGACATGAGTGGCAACGTCAAGGAGTGGGTCGACTCCTGCACCAGTAGCAAAGAGTCTGCCCAGTGCTTTCTCCTTGGTGGCAGCTACGCGAGTAGCACCGCAGCGACGCTCCAGTGCTCCGCCGCGTCTTCTGCTTCGCGCAACGCCAACAACCTTGCGGACGTCGGCTTTCGCTGCTGCGTGGACGTGCCCTAGCTGCAAGCACCACGGCGGCCATTGCCAGGCGCGCTGAGCAAAAGCCAACGGAAACCCAGAACGCATATACCCGTCCCGCGGCGCGCCGGTCGCGTGGGACTGGGATGCCGGCGGTGGGCTAGAGGCCCCGGAAACGCGGTGGCTCCGACGCTTTCGTCGGCCGTGAGCCGACCCTTTGACGTCCGTTCGGCCGCGGGCTGGGATACCGGGGCGTAGCCATGAGCACCGAACCGACCCATGTGGACGATCCACTGCAGCTTGCCGGCACGCGGGTGGGGCCCTACGCGGTCTTGAAATGCGCGTCGCTGGGCGGCTTCGCCGCGATCTACCGCGCCGAGCACGAGTCGCTGCATTTTCCCGTCGCGCTCAAGGTGTTGATGCCCGAGGTCGTACCCGAGCATGCTCGCGATACTCTGGAGGAGTGCTTCTTGCGGGAGGCGCAAATCCTCGGACAGCTGCGGTCGGTGCATGTGTTGCGCGCGCACCATCACGGCAAGGTGGCGTGTCCAGTCGACGGACAAGAACGCTCCTACATCGTAGTTGACTGGCTGGACGGGCAAGAACTCTCCAAAGCGATCGACGAGCGACTCGACCGCGCCGAGCCCTACAGCATTGCGGAAGTGCTGCAGCTCCTTGACCCGATTGCCTTGGCGCTCGACGAAGTGCACGCCCAGAGCCTGGTGCATCGTGACGTCAATTCGCGCAACATCTTTCTGGTCGACTCGCCGGACGGCGGAATACCGCGAGCCATGCTCATCGATTTTGGTTTTGCCAAGCAGGCCGAGCAGAGCGTTTCCGGGCTGGTGATCCAAGAGTCGTCGGATACGTTGATGGCGGGCAGTCCGGACTTTTCCGCGCCAGAGCACTTCGACCGCCAGCGCTTTGGCCAACCTTCGCCAAAAACAGATCTGTACACCTTTGCGCTGACCTTGGTGCACGCGCTGACTTTGGAGCCGCCGCTATCCGGAGACTCGCCGCGGGCGCTGTACGAGGCCACCCTGGATGAAAACAAGCGACCCACCCCCAATCGTCGCGGCGCGACCCTCGAGCCCGAGGTGGATGCGCTGTTTGCCCGTGCGCTCGCGGTGGAGCCCAAAGATCGCCCAGAGGGACTGCTGAACTGGTGGAACGAGTTAAAGGCCGCGGCCGTGGGTGCCGCGCCCAGCATCCGGCCTCCGCCTCCTCCAGCGCATCCGGGCCCGCCGTCGGCCCCGAGCTCCCCCGTGCCGCAACCGGTCGAACCGCTCGCGGGGCTGACCGACGATGACATAACGGAACTGAAACCGGAGCCGCCGATCCCGCCTGCGCCGCCGTCCGCCCGCGCGGGTGACAGTCCAGATCCCGAACCTCCGCCGCCCCGACGCCCGCGCCGCATCCTCCCGATCTTGATTGTGGCCGTGTTTACCCTCGGGGCCATCGGCGTCGGGATCGCCGCCGTCATGGGTGTGAGCTGGGAGTCGAAGCCCGAGTGCGGGCCGGGATTTGCAGATTGCAACCAGCTCTCCGACGACGGCTGCGAGGTGAACCTAAATGAAAGCGCCCTGCACTGCGGGGCCTGCGGCACGGTCTGCTCGAGTGCCTCTATTGAAGGCGCGTGCCAGTCCGGCGAATGCGTGGTGCGCAAGTGCCGGGACAAGGCGCGACGCGACTGCAACGCCGAGTTCGCGGACGGCTGTGAAACAGATGTCAGCGCCGATCCTCAGCACTGTGGCGACTGCGAAACGCGATGCAGTGACAAGGGCGCGAGCAAGGTGACCTGCGGTGCTGGAACCTGCTTGCTGACGTGCAAGCAGAGCCACTCCGACTGCGACCAAGATGCAAGCACGGGCTGCGAAGCCGAATTGGCGACGGATCCCAAGAACTGTGGCGCGTGTGGAGTGAACTGTGACAAGCGGAACTGCAGTGCCGGTTTGTGCGAACCCGAGCGCGTCAGGCAATTTCAAGACGCGGGCCATATCGCCGCGTTCGGCGGAGAGCTTGCGGTGTGGGACCCGGGCGCGGGGCAAATCAAGTTGCACGCGCCAGGCGCAGAGCCCCAGGTGCTATGGCGCACGCGCGCGTCGCTGACGGGGCTAGTGCTGTCAAAAGACGTCGTGGTTTGGGCGCAAGAAAAGCCGGCGATGGTCTACGCCCTCGCGCGGGAAGACAACGCCCGGCCCAAGCGCCTAGCCGGTCCCTTGCCCGCTGCAAGCAGCCTCGTCGTGTCTGCGGACCGCGCGTTTCTCTCTTTCGCCTCGGGAGCGCAGGGGATGATCACAGTGCCCTTCGACGGGACCTTGCTCGATGGCGGAGGGCGTCAGACGCAGTGCGCCGCAAAGCCGGCCGCCTACGCCGGCAACGCCGATCGCCAGCTGTGTTGCACCAAGGGCAAGCCCCTCACTTCCTACGCTTGCCCCGACGGCGGCTGCGTGGAGAAGCGCTATTCGGTGCCTTGCCCCAGCGCGCTGACGGTCGATGCTCAAGATGCCTACTTTGCTCAGGGCGTGCGCATCGTGAAGCTCGACATGGAGAGCGGAAAGATGAAGCGTTGGATCTCTCGGCGCCGCCTGGTGACGGACGTCGCCATACACGGGCAGTGGCTGTATTGGACCGAGGGTGCGCGGGAGCTATGGCGTGCGCCGCTTTCCGCGGAGATCCCAAGCAAAGGGACTCAGCACGTGGCGCGAGGGACCAAGCCCGCTCACTTCGTCTTCGGAAACGAAGCGGTTTATTGGTTCGAGCCGGAGAAGACGGATGCAGGCGATGGTTTCGTGCTGCTGAAGAATTCCCTGAGCTCAGCTCAGTAGGTCGAGTTTCCAAGCCCATGTGGGTGGCAGAGAATCCGCCGGGACGCGGGGTTCGCCTCGCGCTGCATTCCTAGTCGCCCGGAGGCTTGTCCGTGCAAGCCAGGAACACGATCGCGTTTTTCTTGGGCGTGTCGTTGCCGACGAAGCGCAAGTTGCGCTGCGGGTTGCAGTCCTCCACCAATGTCGGATTACCCACCGCAGGATCCCCGAAGGGATCGATGTAGCACCAGCCGATGCCCTGCGGATTGGGATCGTTTTCGCAGGATGCTTTCGGATTTGCCTCGCCGATTTCACAAAGACAGAAGTCCGTCTGGGTACAGCCCGGTTGTCCGGCGAGGCCGCAGGTGCCGCTGTTGCGTAGGCCGTCGAGCACGGGCTTGATCAACTTGGCGTCGGGATCCTCGCGGTTGGCGCTAGCGTCGCAGCTGCATTGGCCGCTCTGGCCAGCGACGACCTCAACGACCGCACACTGGGTCGACGTGCTGCCGTCCGGGTTCAGTGTAACGGTGATCGAAGGAGTTAGGCACGCACCGCCCAGTCGCTCTTTCAGTCGGTCGACGATGGCGTCGACAGCGGGGTTGTAGCCGAAGCTGGGATTGCTCTGGTCCACAGCCTCTTTGGGACAAATGGATGCGACGATGGCGTTGTCGCCGAAGTCGCGCAAAGCTGCTAGATGGCGCAAGCCAGGATACGCTTTGGCACTGGTCTGCGTGCTTGTGAACTGCGAGCCATCCCAGCACAGCGGACTCTTGCCGTTCACTCCCGAGGCGCCGCAATCGCAGGCGCCGGTGGTAGTTGCGCAGTCCCGTGGCTGGGCCAAGGGGAAGATGCAGGCATATTGGAGATCGGCTGGACCCAGCTGTGCGCCGGCGGCGGGAATATCCCAGTCGTGCCCGTGGAGGGGGTCTGCATGTGGCGTGTTGAAGTCCGGCAATCCTGGACGTGGCGTGGAGCTCTCCACCATGTGTGGATCGCTCGGCGGCGTGTTGCCAGTGCGGGTGATGGCGGACCAGTCGATGTCCCTGGCGTTTTTGTAGGTCAGCGGAGCGCCAGGAGCCTGGCTGTCGTCCGTCGCGATGGCCTGCCAGGGCACACCGACAATGCCTGCGAAAAAGATCCAGCTGGGATCCCGCGAGACACCGCCACCGGTGGAAAAGAGCGGGTTCGGCGCGCTGTTGCCGCCGCGGTCAATGACGCTCGGGCTCTTGAGGCCCGCGATGTAACGACTGAGCGGGTGCAAGAAGTCCACACCGAAGCGCCTCTTTTGATCCCAACAACGCAAATTCAAGTGATCTTCCGGCGGCGCGTAGACGCCGCCGTTCTTCAGGCACTCGGCGTCTTGCGCCGCCGGAGTGCAGCCGCTGGGCGTCGGCGCTGCGCAGGAGGTGCAGCAGGGATCGTCCGGATTGGTCGCGCACGCCGCAGTGGCTCGGGGTAGCCCCGGTGTGGCGATAGTGACCAGCCAGCCCTGGCCATCGTCCCGGATGGAGCAGTCGTTTTCATCCGTCAGCATCACCACGGCCAGCAGCGAGTCCCCGCGCAAGAACTGTTGACGCTCGGCCAGAACGGTCTTGTCGGCGCAAAAACCGCCGATGCAGGTGCCCCCGACGCCGCAGTCGGCGCCCTCCGTGGCACAGCTTTCAACGACCGTGAAGTTCCCGTCCCGCCTCACGGTGTCCGGCGGCTGTGGATCCACCAAGAAGCGGTACCACGCTTCGAGCGAAGCTTCGTAGCCGCAGCCGGTTTCACCCGTGGCGACCACCTGGGCCGAGAACTCCGCGATCAGCGTGTTGGGCTCCGCGGCGTCGGCCGCATCCGAACCTGGGTTCCACCAGAGGAACGGCAGATTTTCATGGTTGGTCACTCCGCGCAGCGGACCGACCAGGCGTGCTTTGTCGTTCTGTTCAGCATTGAAACCTGGGCTGCTTTCGGAGCAGATTTCACCACCGTGCGCTCCGAGGCTGGACGTGATGACACCCAAGTGAATGTCGCTTTGCGGTGGGAATTCGGGTTCTCCGATCGGGCAACCCGAGGCACCCACGTTCCCTCCGACCGGCTGCTTGGTCGTGGGGTCCACGCAGCGGGGAGTCGCAAGGCGCTCGATCAGCCTCGGCACCGCGGTCCGCAGGATCCTCTGCTTGTCCGCCATGGAGATCGAGTTGTCGATCATGAACAGGAGATCGATCTTGTCGACACCGCCCCTGCGGAATTGGTCGACGTACACCTTCTCCGGGGCCGATGAACCCGAGGAAGACGAGCAGCCCGTCGCAACGCCTCCGAGACCGGTCACACACGCAATGCTGGCTAGGGCCAACCGAACTACCCGCGCCGAACGGGATAACCGACTGCTCATCTCGAACACTCCCGGAAATAAGGGCTGCCCACCCTGGGCGGCGCTTCAGACTACTCCACGCCACCAAAGGAGCAAGCTCACCCCATCGACGGGCAAGTACTTGAACATACGAGGCATTTCGGAAGTTGCGCAAGATCTGCTCAACTGGTCTGGGCCGCCCTACAAGTGAGGCGGACGTCCTAGTTCGGCACGGAGCACATGGTAGCCTGGGCGAAAATGGGGCAGTCGTTACGATACGCGGTGTGTGTGTTGGCGTTCGCATGGAGCGCGACGGCGAGTGCGCAGAACATCGACGGCGCAGTACGCCTGAGTCTCGACGCAACGCTGCTTTCCTACGAGTCGTTGACCCTAGAGTCGAA
>CBDUPW010000356.1:0-7206 GCA_965369205.1 uncultured Polyangiaceae bacterium
CGGGCTGCATGCCACGGCCGGCCCCACTGCGGCGGCCACCGTTCATCACCAAAATCACCCGGATCTGCAGTGGCAGACGGTCCTTCTGGCCAATCGCTTGGGTTGTGTCCCAAGTTTCCACCCACTGACCGGTCAAGGGATCGAGGTACTGCAGATCGAATAGATCGATGTCCGTGGCCAGGACGTCGATGCGCCCGCCGCGGTCCGGCTCACCGTCGATCCGCGTGGACAGGCGCCGCACTAGGTCCGTGGTGCCGTCTTTGGTGGGATTCGACGAACCGAAGTAGCCCACCTCCGCCTGATCCGATTCGTGGGAGTTGCGATCGATGCGCAGATGGGCGAACGCCGTAAAATCCACGCGATCCGCCGGCGTGCCGGTGGTGCCTTTGAAGGCCGTGCGGTTGGGGGCCAAAGCCTGATCGATGGGTGTGTGCAGCGAAATAAACGCACTCGAGAGCTCTCGAGTGATGCGCGCCATGGCCAGGCGTCCCTCGCGGTAGCGATCATTGACTCGCTCGAGGCCCTCGCGACTGCGCTTCATGCTGGCGAAGGTCGAGTAGATCAGCACGCTGATCATCGCCAAGATGGAAATGGCGACGAGCAGCTCCACCAAGGTGAAACCCCGGAGCCTTGCTCGAGTGGCGCGGGACAGCCGCGAAAGCGTGCGCGTGGTCATGGTGGCAGCTGATCCTCCAGCTGTTCGAGCCCCTTGGCCGCGTTGGGGTCGAGGCCACCTTGGGTGGGATTTGTAATGTACTGGGTGATGGAAAATTCGCGTTCGCGCGAGCCCTCCTTCCACACCACCGTGACGTTGACCTTGCGAATACTGGCCTCGAGCATGGGCTTCAAATCCGGATAGACCATGCCCATCACCAGCGGCGCCATGCCCTGGGCGCCACCACCGGCGGCCTGCGTCAACAGCCCGCCCAAGCCCGCGATGCCGCCGTCGCCCGCAAGGGCAGAGGCTCCGCCCGCCTGCACGCCCTGAAGCGCACCCAGGGCGCCGAGCCCGCTCTGATCGTCGAGGCCGCCATCGCCGCCCAAATCCGACAGCCCTTTGGGCTCCGGTAGCTTCACGCTTTGGGTCTGCCACTTGCAGCGGAAGCCCTTGGTGTCTTCATCGTCGCAGCAGCGGCCCTCGTCGTTCTGATCGATCAGCGGGTAGCCTTCTTGCATTAGCTTCAGCTCCGCTTCGGCCATCTTGCAGCGTGCCAGGCCCGTCGCAACGCTGAGATTCTGTGCGCGCTGGGCACTGGAGAAGAGCCCTACCTGAGACGACAAGATCACCGTCAGGCCCATGCCCAGGATCGAGATCGCCACCAGCACTTCTAGCAAGGTGAAGCCGCGACTGCGCTGATGCCCCAGGGTCACTCTTCTTCGCCTCGCTGGCCAAAGGTCTCGTCCATGCGCGGCGCTTCGAGAGCGATGTTGCCGCGCTGGATCTTTGCGCGCCCCGTGAGCGGACTGACCAGCACCGTGACGCCTTCGCGCTCGCCCTTTTGACGGATCTGAATCGCAGCGCGCTCGGTGCCGCCGCCGGGGAAAAAGAAGAGATACGCGCGGCCTTCTTTGCGCGGCGCTTCGTCATGCTCGGTTTGCACCTCGCCGAATTCGATGCCGCTGCCCAGGGCGCGGCCGCCCGCTTCGTCGCTGTCGAAACCGAATTGCTTGACCGGAGAAAACTTCGCCCGCGGCGCCTGGGGGCCCTTGAGAATGCGGTCGGCTTCGGCGCGGCTTTCCTTTTCTGCTTCGGTGGCCGCCTCGGCGCCGCCGCCGGTGCTGACCTCCTCTTTCTCGCGCAGCATGCTGCGCCCGGCGCTCTCCTCCAGATGCACGCGGTGTTTGTCCAGATCGAAGACCATGCGCACCGGGCGCCCCGTGGTATTCGCGCGGGTCACGCCCAAGCGCACCCCAGACAAGATCAACGTTGCCGCAGCGCGCTGCCGGCTCCCGGCAAGAGAGCCTGAGCCGATCACCACGGCTCCCGACAGCACGGCAATCAGCGCCACAACGACCAGGACTTCGACGAGGGTGAGCCCTCGCGCGGCGGAGCGCGCACAGCGATGCTGCATCGAAGTCCAAGTCATATTCATTCCTCGGCAGACTCCGTTGCGCCCTTAGGCACGCGAATGTCGTCTTTCGTGCCCTTCTTTTTGTCGGGCCCCGCGGAGCTGACGATCACGTCGTCCTCCGTGCAGTTGAGCGAGTAGGCCGTGCCCCAAGGGTCATTGGTGTTGGCACCCGGGTCGAGCTGCTTTTCCTGCACCAGCTGGCTGATGGTGGGGCAGCTGATTTCGTTGTTGGTCGCCTGCCAGCCCTGCACGGCCTGGCGGATCACCCGCGCGCCTGTTTCAGCAGTGGTCTTTTGCGCATCGCGGTACTTCGGCAAGGCAAATACCGTCACGCCACCGGCGATCATCGCGATGATTGCCACGACGATCAGAACCTCGACCAAGGTCACGCCCCGCGAGAGGCGACGCAAGCGGCGCAGGCGAAGGAGTTGAAGCTGTGTGTGTCGTTCCATCGTTTTCCTCATTCAGCGAATGCGATCGAGTCCGCCAGGTTTTCCATCGGGACCATCGCTCGAAAGATCATAAAGCTCGCCCTCTCGCTTGCCAGGGCACGACAGGCGCACCGAACGCCCCCAGGCGTCGCTGGCGTTGCCCTGGTAGGCAACCGCCTCCAGCGCCCGGTCCAGACTCGGCGGGCAGCCGCCGTCATTGCTAGCCATGTAGGTGTCCACTGCGCCGCGCACATCCAGCAGCGTGGCGCGCGTCTGACGCACGCCGGCGCGATGCCGCTCGCGCACTCCCACCACGACGATGAAGCCCAGCACGCCCGCCACCAGGAGGAAGGGGCGCAAGCGGCCCATGCGCACCGCTCGGCTGATGCCGCTGCGTCCTTCCCAGGGGAAGAAGATGCGCTTTTCGCCACCTCGTCTGCGCCGGAGCATCATCATTGCACCATCTGATTCATCTGGATGAGTGGCATCAGGATCGCCATGGCGATGAAACCCACGATGCCGCCCAAGATCACGATCATCAGCGGCTCGAGCAGACTGGTCAGCGCGGCCACGCGAGTCTCCACGTCGGACTCGTAGGCCCGGGCGACGTTTTCGAGCATGTTTTCCAGCTGCCCGGTGCGTTCGCCCACCGCGATCATATGCGTGACCATGGGCGGAAAGTGCCCACTGCGCTTCAGGGGCTCGGCGATGCTCTCGCCTTCGCGGATCGAGCCAATCGCTTCGGTCACGACGCCTTCTAAGCGCACGTTACCGAGCACGTTACGCCCGATCTCCATGGCCTTGAGCAGGGGCACGCCGCTGGCCAGGAGGGTGGCCAGGGTGCGCGCAAAACGCGACAGCGCCACCAACTGGTTCAGTCGGCCGAAGATGGGCCAGCGCAGGCTCATCGAGTCCCACTTCAGCTTGCCTTCTTTGGTGCTGTGCCAGCGGCGGAATCCGAAACCACCGACCGTCATCAGCGTCAAGATCAGCCACCAGTAGCCCGAAAGCACATCCGAGACGAAGATGAGCACCGAGGTGTACCAAGGCAGCGCCTGGCCCAGGTTGTCGAAGATGCTGGTGACCTTCGGTACGACCGCCACCATTAGAAAGCTGACCAACACGGCGCCAATCAAAGTCATCAGCACCGGATAGGCCAGCGCGCCGAGCACCTTGCCCTTGAGCCGCGCTTGCCCTTCCATGAAGTCCGCCAGGCGTTCGAGGACGCTCTCCAGCGTGCCGCTTTCTTCGCCGGCAGCGACCATGTTCACGTACAGCGGTGGGAAGACCTTGGGATGCGCCTCAAGGCTCTTCGCGAAACCCGTGCCCTCGTTGAGGCTCTCCCGCACGGTACTCAAGATGCGAACCAGGGACTCCTTCTCAACCTGCTCCGTCAACGCTTGGATGGAGTCGAGTAGCGGCACCCCCGCGCGCACCAGCGTGGCGAGCTGCCGCGTCATGACGGCAATGTCCGCGGAGCTGGGACGACGAAAGAACGCCAACAGGTCGATGTCGCGGGTCTTCTTGGCCTTGCGTTCGCTCTCTTCGGTGGCCAGGGTCAGCAGAATGCCTTCACGGCGAAGCGCGGCCCGAAGCGCTTTGACGTTGTCGGCGTCGCGGTAGCCCTTGGCGGGTTTACCGCTTCCGATCTGGATGCCCTTGTATTCGTACACGGCCATGGCGGTCACTCGTCGACGACGATGTCCTCCTGTGTGGCAGCGACGACTTCTTCGACTGTGGTGACGCCGAGCAGCACCTTGCGCGCTCCATCGTCCCGCAACGTATCCATTCCGTTGGCGCGGGCGGCGCGTTTGATCGACTGCGCGTCCGCGCTCTTCAGCACGAGGCCGCCGACATCGTCGTCCATGACCAAGAGTTCATAGATGCCGCCGCGGCCCGTGAAACCCTTGTTCTCGCAAGCGTCGCAGCCCTTGGCTCGATACACCGTGGGCATGCCTGGGCCGCGCCACCCCACTGGGTCGTAAGGCACGCCGTGTACTTCGTAACGACTCGACAATTTGCGAGCGTCGCGCCAACGCGTGCGCTCCGGATCGATACCAAGCTGGGACAGTTCGTGGGCGCTCGCCTCGTAGGGCTCCCGGCATTCCCGGCACAACATGCGTACCAGGCGCTGGGCCAGGATCCCCACCACCGTAGACCGCACCAAGAAGGGCTCGATCTCCATTTCGACCAAGCGAGTCACCGCGCCGGCCGCGTCGTTGGTGTGGATGGTGCTCAGCACCAAGTGACCCGTCATGGATGCGTGAATGGCGATCTCCGCCGTCTCGCGGTCGCGGATCTCCCCGACCATGATCACGTCCGGATCTTGACGCAAAAAGGCGCGCAGAGCGCCGGCGAAGGTCAGGCCGATCTTCGGCTGCACCGGCAACTGGTGGATGCCTTGGATCTCGTATTCGACCGGGTCTTCCGCGGTCAGGATGTTGATATTCGGCCGATTGATCTTGTTCAGGCAGGCATACAACGTCGTCGTCTTGCCGCTACCGGTCGGCCCGGTCACCAAGATGATGCCGTTGGGGCGTTTGATGAGCGAGCTCATCACGTGGTAGTCGCGCTCCGCGAATCCGAGCTCCTTCAAGTCGAGCAGAATGTTCGTCTTGTGCAGCAAGCGCATGACGATGCGCTCGTGGTCGCGGCTGGTCGGAATGGTCGAGACACGCACGTCGATGCTGCGGCCGGCGATGCGCAATGAAATGCGGCCATCTTGGGGCAGGCGCTTCTCCGCGATGTTGAGCCCGGCCATGATCTTCACGCGGGCCACCACGCTGGATAGGAACTGGCGGCTGGCGCGCCGTGCGACATAAAGCTGGCCATCGATACGGAAACGCACCGCGACCTCTTTTTCCTCCGGCTCGATGTGAATGTCGCTGGCGCGCTCCTTCACGGCACTGAAGAACAGGCCGTTCACCCAACGAATGATCGGCGCGTCTTCGTCAGACTCCAAGATATCGACTTCGTTGTCGTCCCGAATATCTTCGTCGCTCTCGAGCTCGCTGCTGGTATCTTGGCGCTCGTAGACCCGGTTGATGGCGTCCACGACGATGTCCGGCGCCGACACGCGGGTGACCACCAACTTGCCGAAGGTGGCGCGCACATCGTCTAAGGCGTCTGTGTCCAGGGGGTCGCCGCAGACGACGTCGACAGTTTCGTCCGTCTCCGCCACCACAAACTCTTGGTGGTTCTTGGCATAGGTGATGGGCAGCATGGTGGCCGTCGAAAGCGGCACGGCGTCGATGTCGATACGCTCGACGTAGGGCAGCCCACATTCCTCCGCCAACGCCCGGGCGACCTGGGCTTCGCTGGCGGCTTTGGATTGAACCAGAAGTTCGACCAGCCCTGTGCCCCGCTCACGCTGCTGAACGTAGAGGGGTTCGAGGGCTTCCGGCGCCACGACGCCACGGCGAATCAGAATATTGCCGAGGGCGCGCTGTTCCACCCTATTCCACCCGCTCCGCGTTCACGCTGCGCGCGACGGGGTTGATGTTGATGGCAGGAGGAGCCAGCTCAGTGCGCGGCCGCGGAGCGGGACGCGGTGTGGGCGGGCGCGCGGGATTGGTGCGCGGGCGCGGGCGCGGCCGTGGACGGGGGCGCGCGGCCGGTGGCGGAGTCGGAGCCGCACCCGCGCCCCCAGGCTTGACCACGTGGGGCAGCTCGATGGGCTCGGAGGGTTTGTGCTCCTTCTTGCTCGTGGGTGAGGCCTCTTCTTCCAAGCGCACGCGTTCGTCGAGCTGCATGTAGGCCTGTCGGATGTCTTCCACCAGGCCGTTGGTGCGCGAGTAGTCCCGCGGCGGTTTCCAATCCTGACCAGAGAAAACAAAGTAGCGGTCCAAAAACTCTTGGCGCTCTTGCATCTTGCGCTCGAAGATCTTTCGCAGGTCGGCCTGATTCGTGATGACCGTAGGCGTCAAGATCAAGAGCAGATTCGTCTTCTCCATATTCTCCGTGGAGTGGCGGAATAGAAAACCCAGCACCGGCAGGTCCCCCAGGACCGGTACCTTGCGCCGGGTCTTGCGCAGGCTGTCGCGCATCAAGCCGCCGATGACGATGGTCTGCTGGTCGTCCACCACCACCGTGGTGTTGGCCGTGCGCTTCGTGATCGAGACCGCGCCCAACTCGCCGGCGCTGGCGCCGGCCTCGCTGATCTCTTGCTCTATCTCGAGACGAACCTGGTTGGACTCGTTGATATGGGGCGTGACCTTGATCTTGGTGCCCACGTCCTGGCGCGGCGCATTGAAACCACCGCCGCCTAGGAACTGCAGCGGGTTCGCGCCGGTCGGCGCCCCCGGGATGGGGAACGGAAGCCCTCCCGAACTGCCACCAATATTCGTCTGAAGCGGGATGTTTTGCCCGACGCTGATCTCAGCGACGGTATTGTCCGTGGCCAAGATGTGCGGCGTGGACAGCACGTTCGCGTCGCCGCTGGTGGCCAATGCGTTGAGCACGATGCCAAAGGCCGGGATCGAAAGGCCCGTGGGCAGCAGGTTGCTCGTGCCCGCCAGCTCCGGTCCGCGGGCGCCAAGCGCCACGCCCTGGAGCAAGTCCGGGTTTGCCGGAAAGGTCAGGGAGTTCCCGGCTTCAAAGCCGCCGAGAAAGAGCGTGTCGCTGCCGCCACCCAGATTCGAGGTCGCACCACCGTGGAACGAGACTCCGAGGGTGTTCGCGTGATTCACGTTCACGTCCATGAT
>CBDUPW010000357.1:0-7200 GCA_965369205.1 uncultured Polyangiaceae bacterium
ATGGTGTTGAGCATCTGCGCGTGGTTCAGGGCTTTGTTGTCACCGCCGCTGGCCTCGATGTACTGGCCCTGCTTGAGCTTGCCGTTGGCGCTGCCGGCGATGATGTAGGGAATGTTCTTGGCGCTGTGCGGCGGGCCGTTGCCGTTGTCGTTGTACCAAACGGCCAAACCGTGATGCAGCAGCTTCTTGCCGTCGGGAGTGTCGTAGCCGTCCAAGCGATCCAAGAGGTGCTTGAACATGCGGGCGAACTGCACGTCCACCTTGTGATGCAGCACATCTGAACCCGCGATCACGGCGCCGTTGGCATCGTGGCTCGAGCGGCGGTGGGAAATGTAGTGGAAATTGTCGTTCATCAGCTGCCCGTTGGCCGGATCCGGGTAGCGATTGGCGCCATCGTTGCCGCTGCCCACTTGGATCGCAACCGCGCGGGTATGTCCGCAGGCCACAGCCAGAGCGGCCACGTCCATTTGCAGCTTCACGTGGTCAATGACTTTGTCGCCCTCGGCGGTGTCGTAACCGGGTGCTTGGTTCTGTAGTGCGAGCTCTTCGTTCTCGGCCAACTTGCAGGTCAGCGCCAGCTCCAGATCACGCACGCTGGCCAGGTGTAGCGCCACACGGCTGCGGTCGTTCTTGGAAAGCTCCGGCCGGCTCATCAGTTGGTCCAACTGACCACGCACCAGATCGTTGACGCTCTTTTGGCGACCGACCAGCTCTGCGCGGGCTTCGGGTGACAGACCCGTGTCGCCCCCGACGATGGCCTGATACGCCGCCCAGGGATCATGATGTGAAGAACGTCGCTGCGCCGGGCCGCGGTACGAGATGCACGGACCGCCGAGCCAGCCGCCGCTCTTGCCAGCGTATAAGAAGAGGGAATCCTGACCGCTGGGATTCAGCTCGCGCCCGATGCGGTGGTCGATAGACTCGCCGGCCGCCTCGGAGTCCCCGGCGGCATCTTCGACCGTCGGGCCACGGGCCGTCAGCCCTTGCAGAGCACCGCGAGCGTGGCCGTCGCCGTAGTTGAAGTTCTGCATGTTGATGTTCTTGACCACCAACATGCGATCCAAATACGCACTCAACTCATCTAGGGCGCGGCCGCTGACGTTGCCGGCATCGAGGGCGCCGAAGTTTTTAGGCCAGAATCGCTCGGGCTCGGCGCCGATTTCATCGGTCGTGCCAGCCGCGGCCACACCGCAGGCTTGACGGAAGAAGATGGCGAAGGGCTCCGTCACCTCGCCCGCGGCGATGGCGCGGCGGGGCTTTAGAGACTCGAGCACCGGAAGCGCGAGGGCGACACCGCCCAGCCCACGCAAGACCCAACGTCGTGAGACCTTCATGGCATCTCCACTGTGCTGCGGTTCCGGAACGCGGGCGTCGTCACCAAGCTCACGATCAGCTCTTCGATACTCTGTCCGTTCTTGGAAAGCTCACCCAGGTGGCGCACGACGCCGACGTCGGCGTCCAGACCCTTGCGTCCGAAGCTGTATTCGACCCAGTACTGAGCGTAACATTCGTGCACGTTCTTGCTGTCAGCCAGAACGTCCGCCAACTCCAAAGCGTTCTGGACCGGGACGTTCTGGTCGTCGATCAGCGGTTCGGATGCAGAGTTCACATCGTGCACGCCGTCCTTGGTGCGATAGGCACCCACGGCGTCATAGTTCTCAAAAGCGAACCCGAAGGGATTGATGTACACCGCGTGGCAGCCGTCACAGCCGCTGCCAGGCTCTTCGGTATGAGCTTCGACAGTCGCGCGATTTGAGCGTCCGTCTGCGGGCGGAAGTGGCGGCACGTTGTTCGGCGGCGCGGCCACGGGCAGGCAGTTCACGCGCCGCGCCAAGAACGCGCCGCGATGGATGGGATCCGGATCTGCGGACGTGGCGTTGGCCGCCAAGAAACCGACCTGAGTAAAAACGCCGCGGCGGGTGGCAGGATCCAACGTGACTTGCTTGAAGCTGGCGTCGAAGCTGCCGGAAAGGCCATAGACCTTGGCCAAATCGTCGTTGACGAAGCTGACGTTGCTGGTCAGCACGTCCCGATAACCGCCGCCGCTCTGGAACAAGAAGCGGATGAAGCGATCGTTCTCTTCTTTGGCGAGGGCGCCCAAGTCGCTCGGCGCATCTGGGAAGAGCGCGGGCAGCGGCTTGACCACTTCGTACTTCTCGACCTCGAGCAGCGTCTGGTGGAAATGCGTGACGACGTCCGCGGCCTTTTCATCCGCAAGTAAACGCTTCGCTTCGGCGCTGACGCCGGCCGCTTGAGACAGCTCGCCGGATTCTGCGCGCTGGAACAGCTGGTCGTCCGGCATGCGGTTCCACAGCATGTACGAGAGTCGCGACGCTAGCTCCCAGCCTGTCAGCGGGATCCCGCCACCACTCTTCTTCGTGCTGCTCTCGATCCGGTACAGGAAGTGGGGCGACTGCAGGAACGCGGAGAGCAACAACTGCACGCCGGCCATGAACGGGTCCTTGCCCTTGAAGAACGCGGGCGCCCCTTGGTAGATGGCCAGCAGCTCGTCTTGCTCGGCTTGGGACAACGGGCGTCGATACGCGCGCTTGCCGAAGTCCTGAATAAACGCCTTGGCCCGTGCGGTGTCGTCGCCGCTGTCGGGCGGCAAGATGCGGGCTAGCACCGCGGCGTCGGCGACCACCTGTTCGGCGATCTCCGTGGCTGCGCGTTGGTAGCTGCCCCACAGCGCCGAGTCCACGGAAAGGGAATCACCGTCGTTTTCGAAGAGAAACCCAGCGGTCGACGGATCTGACGGGAACGAAGCGGACTGTCCCGTGGGCGCCGCAAACCCGAACAGATCCACGATGGTGTTTTCCCACTGCTGATGGCTCAATCGCGCAACCCGAGGCGCGGGCAGCAGGGCGTCCTTGCTTGTGCTCGGCACGGTGGTGCCGGAGCCACCGCCACCGGGTTCTTGGCCCGGTTCGGAGATCACGCCCTGGCATGCGACAGCGCCAAGCAGCAGGGCGAATCCGAAGTTGCGTGACGAGAACAAGCACCCAGTTTGCCATGACAAATGTCAACTGGTTGAGCGTTTCGTTAGCACCGGAAAATGTCAGCGTAGCTAGAACCCGGCCGCCCGTTCGGTGCGCGCAGCGCTTTCAGGCGTTGTGCAAGTAGATCCGGAGCGTTAGCAGTTCGGGCAGCTGCATCCCATGCCCTTGATGCCAGAGAGGTCTCCACATGCGACATACGGTGTCGCACATACGCTCGTGCCCATGCAGCTACACGTTGGCGAACCCTCGCAGCCTTTGGGCACCGTCACGCAATGACTTGAGACGGACGTGTCGCCGCCCTGCAGGTCGTATTTGACGCAGGTCGTATTCACACCGGTGCACTCGGCGCAGCTCTGAACCCCGAGGCACTGTGTGGCGTCGACACACTCCCCCCAACACGACCCCACGACGCTCGGTACTTGGCCGGCGGCACAGGTGGGCGGCAGGGAGAAGCAGAGCGCTTGCGAGGCGTCGCAGTTGAAGCCCGCAACGCAGCGCCCCGCGCGACAGCTGGGCGCTTTCACGTCGTGCGCAGCGCACTGATCGATGCTGCACGCGGCGTTACAGGACGGTGGATCTGCGTGCCCCTTGGGCAAGCCGACGCAGGTACAACAGTCGGTGAAGAGGCGGCAGTCGCTATCTTGGGTGCACTCAGGCGCGGGGCCTGCGCTGCCACCGCTGCCGCCCGAAGCGCCGCCACCCCCGACGGCTCCTGTGCCGGACGTTCCGCCAATGCCGGCTCCACCGGAGATCCCTCCGCTACCCGCAACGGCGCCGCTTCCCGAAGCTCCGGCGGAGGCTCCGGCATTGCCTGCCCCCGCCGCGCCTCCGGCGCCGGCATCCGTGCTTCCGCCACACGCAACGAGACCAAGGGCGAACAGGCTGGCGAAGGTGATCTTGGAGTTCATCTTCGCTAGTCGTGCACATGGCGTGCCGTCCCGATAGCCGCAAGATCGCGTCGTTCCGTGTGCCAGCAGTGGCACAATTCCGGACCACGGGATCAGCGGAGCAGCGTCACCGGCTGACAACGAGCAAGCCCCGCTAGCGCCGACCTTGGAGTACACCGTCTAACGTGCCCCCGTCCCAGGTACCCATCGTCGATGCCGCCACGGCGCGGCGACTTCTGCTCGGCGCCCAAGGGCTGCTCGACGACCCGACGCGACGCGCCGACAAGCGCGTAGTGAAGAAGCTGGTGCATGCCTTGGGCTACGTGCAGGTGGACTCCATCAATGCCGTCGGCGAGCGCGCGCATCACTTGACGCTTCACACACGCCTGGACAGCTATCGGCCGCGCATGCTGCAGACGTTGATCGAAAAGGACCGCGCTCTGTTCGAGCACTGGACCCACGACGCATCCGTGATCCCCGTCGAGTGGTACCCGCACTGGAAAGTGCGTTTCCAACGCTTTCGTCGCGAAGGGCGCATCAAGAGTTGGTGCACGCGGCGCATGGGCGGAGACCCGGCTCGAGTGATCCGCAGAGTGCGGGCGCGCCTGCGCGCGGACGGCCCGCTGATGGCGCGGGACTTCGAGCAGAAGAACGCCCTGCCCGACGAGAGCGGCGGCTGGTGGAACTGGCATCCCGAAAAGGCCGCCCTCGAGTACCTGTGGCGCAGCGGTGAAGTGTGCATCGCGGCGCGGCGTGGCTTTCAGCGCGTATTCCAACTGAGCGCGGACGTGCTGCCCGAGCAGCATGCCCAGCGCGCTTCGACTCCAAGCGCGCACCTCGAGTTTGCCTGCGGCGAAGCGTTCCAGCGCTTGGTCGTGGCCACGCCATCAGAGGTGGCCCGCTACTTCGCCGCGGCGCCTCTCGCCGAAGTTCGGCGCTACTGCGCGCGCGCGACCAAGGGCGGGCGGTTGATCGAAGTCGAGGTCCACGCCGAGGACGGTGGGAAGCCGCAGCGCGCGCTCGCGCTTCCGGACTACGCGGAACGCGCCCGCGCGCTTCGCCCCGCGCCTCAGCGCACCCGCCTGCTCAGTCCTTTCGACCCCGTGGTGCGCGATCGCGCGCGAGCCGCTCGGCTGTTCGCCTTCAACTATCGCTTCGAGGCCTTCGTCCCGGAAGCGAAGCGCAAGTACGGCTACTACGTGATGCCGATCTTGGACGGCGATCGCATCGTCGGGCGCATCGAACCCAAGCTAGATCGAGACGCCGGCGTGCTGCGCGTCCACGGCCTGTGGTGGGAACGCGGCGTCAGTGCAAGCGTCGCACAGCGGCGCCGACTGCGCGCTGCTCTCGAGCGCCTCGCCGAATTGCTGGGCGCCGACCAGGTGGTGGCGCCGGGGCTGGAATAACTCGCCGCGCCGCTTGTTTGACCCTGGCCGCGCCCGCCGAACAGCGGTACGTCCTCGCCCCATGCTACGCCGAACTCTGCTCGCGCTTTTCGTTGCGGTCCCCGCCCTCGTCACCACTGCGTGCGGCGCTCCACCGCCTTCGGCCACGCCGGTCGGCGTCGTCGATCCAACCGAGGACAAAGCGGCGTCCGCGGATCCCCTCGATCAGCCCCTGCCCCTGGACACGCGGCTCACCAAGGGCAAGCTCGACAACGGGCTGACCTACTACGTGCTGCCCCACAAGAAGCCGGAGAACCGCGCTCAAGTGTGGCTCGCAGTCAACGCGGGCTCCGTGCTCGAAGACGACGATCAACAAGGCCTAGCGCATTTCCTAGAACACATGGGCTTCAACGGCACGAAGCGTTTTCCAAAGACCGAGCTCGTCGACTTTCTGGAAAAGAGCGGCATCCGCTTCGGTGCTGACCTGAATGCCTACACGTCTTTCGACGAAACTGTGTACATGCTGCAAGTCCCCACAGACAAGGCGGGCCTGCTCGACAAGTCCTTCAGCGTGCTGCGCGACTGGGCTGACGGCATGAGCTTCGACCCGAACGAAGTCGAGAAGGAACGCGGCGTCGTGCTCGAAGAGTGGCGACTCGGTCGCGGCGCGCGCATGCGCCTCTTCGACAAACAAGCGCCCATCACATTTCACGGCTCGAAGTACGCAACTCGCTTGCCAATTGGCAAGGCGGAGATCCTCAAGACCGCATCTCGGGACAAGCTGGTGCGCTTCTATCGGGATTGGTATCGCCCGGATCTGATGGCGGTGGTTGCCGTTGGCGACTTCGACGCAAAATCCGTGGAAGCGCGCATCAAGGCCGAGTTCGAGTCGCTGAAAGGACCGGACAAACCCCGCGCGCGTCCCGCGGTGGCCGTGCCCGCCCACTCAAAGACCCTGGTCAGCATCGAAACCGATGCCGAGCTGCCCGGTACCAGCGTCACGATCATGAGCAAGATGCCGCATCGCCCCGAGGGCAGCGCGCGGGACTACCGGCGCTCCATCGGTGAGCAGCTATTCAACTCAATGCTGAATGCGCGCTTGGACGAGATCCGACGCAAGCCCGACGCTCCGTTCCTGTACGCAGCGTCCTCTGCCAGTGGGCTGGTGCGCACCGCCGACAGCTTCCGACAGGTTGCAGCCACCAAGGAAGACGGGGTGGAGCGCGGCTTCCATGCCCTGCTGACGGAAGTGCTGCGCGTCGAGCGGCACGGTTTCACGCAAACGGAGCTCGACCGTGCCAAGTCTCAGTTGGTGCGTAACTTCCAGCAGGCCGTCAAAGAGCGCGACAAGACCAACGGCCGGGAGTTCGCAGCGGAGATCGTGCGCAACTTCTTGGAAAACGAAGCCATGCCGGGACGCGAGGCCGAACTGAAGCTGGTCGAGAAGTTCTTGCCGACCTTTGCGCTGCCGGAATTGAATGCCATCGGCAAAGCCTTGGCGAAGGGCAGCCGGGTCATCGTCGTCTCCGGTCCTGACAAGATGGTCAAACCGTCGCAGAGCGCCATGCTCGGAGTGGAGCAGAAGGTCGCCGCGCAAACCATCGCGCCCTATGTGGACCAGGGCCCCAGCGTGCCGTTGATGAAGGGCGCACCGGAGCCCGGCAAGATCGCCAAGACCAGCACCATCCCAGAGATCGGCGTCACCGAGTGGACGTTGGAAAACGGCGTGCGTGTGATCGCAAAGCCCACGGACTTCGAGAACGACGACGTGCGCATGAGCGCCTTTTCACCCGGTGGCCACTCCCTGGTCAAAGATGCGGACTTTGCCAGCGCTCGCTTCGCGGACGAAGTCGTGGGCCAAGGCGGCCTCGGCCCCTTCGACGCGGTGCAGCTGCGCAAAGCGCTGACGGGCAAGATCGTCTCGGCCCG
>CBDUPW010000358.1:0-7189 GCA_965369205.1 uncultured Polyangiaceae bacterium
AGGCGCGGCTCGCGCGGCTTTGGGCGACGCGGCTCGCGGTGCGGACGGACTTGGGTCCGAAGGAGCATGGGTTTCGGCGTGCAGCGCGGCTCGCACGGGTTTGGGCGACGCGGCTCGCGGTGCGGACGGACTTGGCGATCGAGGAGCGAGCGCCGCGCACGGAGCGACGACCGGCCCGGCAGCGGCGAACATGACCCACGCCGAGCGCGGTCGCGTGGCGCCGCTTTCGGCGGAACGGTTCCACGTGGAGTTCACGATGTCGGCGGACACGAAGGACAAGTTGGAGCGCGTGCTCGATCTGATGAGCCACGCGAATCCAAGGCGAAGCTTGGCGACGGCCTTCGATCGCGCGCTCGATGTGTTGCTTCGGGATCTAGAGAAGAAGCGACTCGGCAAGACGTCGCAGCCGCGCAAGAGTCGCGGCGTGAAACATGGCAACATTGGGCGCAGCACCTTGCGAGAGGTGTACGAGCGTGATGGCGTGCAGTGCGCGTTCGTGTCGGAAGCTGGCGTGCGCTGCACGTCGCGGGTGTTTCTGCAGACGGACCACGTGATTGCCCGAGCGCTGGGCGGGAGCGGCGATGCGCACAACGCTCGGGTGTTGTGCCAGCCGCATAACTTGTTCGAAGCCGAGGAGACATTTGGCGCGGAACATGTGGCGCGCAAGATCGAGGAGCGACGACAGCGCGCGCGCAGTTGTCGCGTGGGTGCACGTGCGCGCGGGGGCGAAATTGACGAGAGCGGAAATCACCGTCGCCAGGAGAGGTTGGGCGCCGCTTCGGTAAGCGCGTCGTGCGCGAGCCGCGACGCAGGCTCGGTTCAGCTTGAGGGCTCGTTGACCCAGGCGGCTTCTGGCGAGAGCGGAAATCACCGTCGCCAGGAGAGGTTGGGCAAGGAGTGGAGAGCGGCCGGGCTCCATCTTCGCCAGGATCGCCAGGAGAGGTTGGACAACGGTTCGGAAGATCCGCTGCGCGCGCGGCGCGACCACAACTCAACTCAGTTTGAGCGCACGACCGCGAAAGCGACTTCTGTTGACAGTGGAAATCACCATCGCCAGGAGAGGTTGGACATGGAGGGCAGCGCGGGCGGGCTCCACCTTCGCCAGGGTCGCCGGGAGAGGTTCGACTCCGGTCCGGGAGATCCGCAGCGCGCGCGGCGCGACGACGGCTCAGCTCTCGAGCGCGCGACCGCGAAAGCGACTTCTGACGACAGTGGAAATCACCTCCGCCAGGAGAGGTCCGGCACCGGTCCGGGAAGTCCGCCGCGCGCGCGTTGTGGCGACGACTCAAGTTGCGACGACGACGGTTTTTCGCGCGGCGCAGGGTGCAAAAGCCGAGCCGTGACGCACGCGTCCCATGATGCGAACGCGGCGGAGGTTCGCGGAAAACTCTTTGCCGCGCTGACGACCATGGGCTTCCGGCGCGGCGAGACCCGAGACGCGATCGGAAGACTGGAGCGCGGTACAAAGTTGGATCGCGCGCCGATTGACGCGCTGTTGCGGGAGGCACTGGCGTTGCTGACTCGGTAGCGGCAGCTCACCGACGGCGCGGCGCTCCGGCTCGGGAACGGACGTGCGCTCTGCGCGCAACTCGATCACGCCTCCTGCCGACACTGTGCCCACCCACGGGGTGGGAACAAATTTCAAGACACCGCGCGCAACTCGATCCACCGTCCTGCCGACACAGAGCCCACCCGCGGGGGTGGGAACAAGGTTCAAAACACCGCGCGCGGAAGAGAATAGACGAGGCGCGGCGGACCGCGGCGCGGCGCGGGGGCGCGCTGGGGAGTTGCGGTTGGCGACTTGGTTTGGGACGTGCGAGGGAGACCGGATTGGGCGGGAAAGTGGCAGATCCGGCTTGGTCGGGGGTCCTGACGGAGATCTGACAATCGGGGCCTTACCGGCGTCGTAGGCTGACAAAAGTCATGAGTTTGCCGCTTCCGGTCATCGCGTTCTTCTTGGGTCACTGGTGGGTGAGCGTCTTCTTCCAGACGTTCTTCCTCCATCGCTATGGCGCACATCGCATGTTTACGATGAGCGCGAAGTGGGAGCGCTTCTTCTACTTGTGCACCTATTTGGCTCAGGGCTCTTCGTATTTGAATCCGCGGGCGTACGCCATTTTGCATCGAATGCACCACGCCTATTCGGACACCGAG
Source organism: uncultured Polyangiaceae bacterium (assembly GCA_965369205.1). GTDB lineage: Bacteria > Myxococcota_A > Polyangia > Polyangiales > Polyangiaceae > JACKEA01. The sequence goes on from CBDUPW010000358.1 coordinate 2,155, forward strand.
AAGGATCCTCATTCGCCGGTGCAGATCCCGAATCCGGCGCGCATGATGAACCACACCCGAGACATTTATCGTGGGATCCAAAGCGGGGAGTTTCCCATCGAGGAGCGTTTCGACGGTTGGTCCCCGCAGTGGCCGGCCCTTGACCGGATCGGGCGCAGCTGGGTGTCCAGCTTGAGTTGGGGAGCGGGATACACCGCGGTCTACGCCCTGCTGGCGACCGAGTGGTGGCATCTGTTGTTTGCGCCGATCAGTTGGTTCATGGGACCGATCCACGGCGCCATCGTCAATTGGTGCGGGCACTGGGCGGGGTACCGGAACTTCGATACCAAGGATGCGTCGCGCAACACACTGCCCTTCGACTTCGTCACCTTCGGTGAGCTGTTCCAGAACAACCACCACCAGCACGGCTCCCGGCCCAACTTTGCAGCGCGGCGCTGGGAGCTCGACCCAGCGTGGCCGGCGATTTGGCTGTTGGATCGACTGGGCATCATCGAACTCAAGGACCGTCCACGCTCAGCGCACGCGTCCCTCGAGCCGGAACACGCTCCGGGGCCCGCTACGTAGCACGGGCGCAGGCCCTCATCTTCTCGCGGACTCGACGCTACGCGCGGCAACTGGCACGCTCTTGGGCATGCGGGTGCGCCTGACGGCGATGTGCGTCGCGCTGCTGTGCAGCGGCTGCGGTGAAGACGAACGCCTGCAGGGCGGCACCCCGGTGCCCTTTGCACCGGCGGCGGCTGGCGCCACGTCCTTCGGAGCCATCCCTTGGCCGAGTGATCTGTATCTGGACGGAAGTGGCAGAGTGGGCGAGGTGCCGGGGCTGTCTCGGATCGCTGCAAGCTCCGCCTCCATCCAAGCCGGCCTCTCGGAAATGGATGGCTTCGGACGCGCAACAGGCGCGCTCTTCTTCTTGGAAGCGGAGATTGCCGCCACCAGTCTTCCACGCCTCTGGGAAGACGCGACCAGCGCAAGCGCGTCGGTGTTCATCGCGGATGTCGACCCGACCTCCGCACGCCAGGGCACACGCTACCCCGCGTTCGCCAAGCCGCTACCGAGCCTCGGCTGCATTGCGGTCATCCCCGTGCCCGGCGTTGTGCTGCCACCCGGGGTCCAACACGCGGCCGTGCTCACGACCCGAGTGCGCACGATGGCTGGGGCCTCCCTTGGCCCAGACGAACCCCTGCGCGAGATCGCCAACACTCCCGCTTCGCAGCGGAACACAGCCGCTGCAAAGCTGTACGGGGACGCCATCGATCGCCTTGTTGCGGCTGAGCTCGTCGCGAATTCTGAAGAGGTGGCTAGCCTGGCGGTATTCACAACCACGCGACAGGCACGGACCCCACGGATCCAAGTCAATGAATTTGGCGAAGCCTGCCGAAAGCATGGCGTCGGCGATCGCTGCGGTTCGACGCGAGGACTCGCGTCGAGTCGGGACGGCGTCGATGACGACCTAGGACGCCACATCAAAAAAAGAACAAGCCGAGAGCCAAGCCTCATAGAATGAGCCGCGATGCGAAATCGAGACGGGCACGATGAAAAGGTGTTTGAGCGTGGTGCGGAAGGCGCCACTCACACTGCGTCAATGACGACAGCGCGCTGATACCAGCCGAGGTCGAGCCGCTTCTGGGGCACCGCCGCGCCTGCAACGCGAAGATCCATGCTGTACTTGCCGGGCGTCGTGGGCGCGAAGGAATGGGTCCACAAGGTCCAGGTTTGGTTTTGGGTATGGGGCGGGCAAACGTTTACGGGTTCGAAAGCGCCGCCTGCAAAGCGGATCTCAAGCTTGTCCGTCGGTGCACTGCCGCCCCATAGGATCCCGACGACGCGGTAGCGGATCTTGCCGCCAACGCTCCACTTCTCCACGCGCACGGGCATCGCGGCTTGATCCATGGAGGCGGGTAAGTAGTCCTTGGAAAGCGTGGGCACGCCGTTCTGATGGGTGCGCGAGGCGTACTCCTGCATTTGTGCGGTGGCCGGTTCCGATTCGTCCACCAGGCGGATCTCGTCGACCCATTTGATGCAGGTGCATCCGTACCATCCGGGCACGTATAGACGCACGGGCTTGCCGTGATCCTCCGGCAAGGGCACGCCGTTCATCTTCAACGCGAGGAACGCACCGGCGGCTTCCAATTGCTGGAAGGTGAAGACCCAGCTCGCACCGGGTTTGCTGTGGCCGCCCACACTCGGCACGGAGTGGCCGTCAAAACCAGAGATCAACACGCGTGTGGCGGCACTGTGTACGCCGATCAGGCCTAAGACGTCTTTGATACTCGCGCCCGTCCATTCGGCTGCGCTGAGCAGGCCGAAGTGACCGCCGATGGAATTGCCGGAGCACTCGAGAACATGCACCCCCTGCGGTTGCTCGAGAGCAGTCAGATCCGCCATGGAAAGCTCGAACTCTGAATCCACCAGGCCGCGCACACGGACCGTCCACGGTGCATTGGGATCGATCTGATCCGGGTAGCGTGTCCGGATGTAGAAACGATCGTTTTCGATGATCAGGGCGCCCGGGTCGAGCTTGGACAAGTCTGTGTACAGCCGCCCGTCCCAGCCCTGGCCGGTGGGCGTGTCGAGGGGCAGGTTGCCCTCGCCGTCAAAGGGCACTTGTTGGAGCAGTGTGCCTCCCGCGAACGGGTCGCTGCACAACGCGGCGTCGGTGCCTGCATCCAGCCCCGCTTCGGCGGCGGCATCCGCGACGGACGTGCCGCCGGAACCCGCACCGCCATCGGCATCCGGCGCGCCGCTAGGATCGTCTGCGCATCCTGGAATAAGCGAGCTGAGGGTCGCCAGGGAGCCGCCCAAGAACGCGCGGCGTTCCAAAAGCGATAGCCCACTGAGCAGCACTGGCTTGGTTCGCATCTGACGAGGTTCTACGCGAGCCATCGCGCTTTCGTTTCTCGCGCCGCTTTTTCTCATCTTTTCCAAGGACTTGGGCTCAAGAATCGCCGCGGGCGTCCAGACGCAGGGCGAGCACGGAAAGCGCAGTGCCATAGGCAACGCCCAGAGCGAAAGTCGTTACGTAGACGCGCCACACATTTCCGTCTGGGATCCGCCATTTCAACCCTGAGAGCACGCTGGTTCCTCGATTCGAGTGGCGCGGCATGGCCCGAAGCCAGGGCCGGCAGCCGTGCGCAGCACTGTCCCTCGAAAACCGCTCCAAAATTTGCGAGAGTCCCGATCGTGAACGCAATGAAACGTGCACTAGTCACGGGTGGGTGTGGATTTTTGGGAAGCTCAATCGTTCGGGCGTTGCTCGACCGCAACGTCGAGGTACGCGTATTGCTCCTGCCGGGCGAGCGGACGGACAACGTGGATGGCCTCGATGTGGAATTGGTCACCGGCAACGTGCTCGACCGCAGCGCAGTGGAAGGCGCCGTCCGCGGAATGGACACGGTGTTCCACGCAGCTGCGATCTACCAGGCGTGGTGCCCGGATCCGACACAGATGTATCGCGTGAACATGAGCGGGACGTTCAACATGTTGGAGGCATCGCGCCGTGCCGATGTGGCGCGCGTCATCTACACCGCAAGTGTGGTGTCCTTGGGGCGGCCCGAAGCGGGGCGTCTTGCCACCGAGGACACAGCCTACGACGCTTGGGATCTCGATTTCGCCTACAGTCGCAGCAAGTATCTAAGTCGCGAACTCGCCGAAGACTTCGCGCGGTGGGGCTTGGACGTACGTGTCGTGTGCCCCGGTGTGGTGCTCGGCCCCGGTGACATCGGACCGACGCCAAGCGGAAAGCTGATCATCAATACCCTCAAGACCCCTACCCCTTTCTACACGGAAAGCGGGGTGAACTACGTCGACGTGCGGGACGCAGCGGAGGTGCATGTGCTCGCTGCGGAGAAGGGCGCTGCGGGAGAGCGCTACTTGGCAACGGGACACAACATGACCACCAAAGAACTCATGGAAGGCACGGTGCAAGCCGCCGGCAAGAGCAAGCGCTTCTATCGCATCCCCGTCCCGGTCGCCCGCGCTGCGGTAAAAGCCTTCGATGCCAAAGCGCGACGCACGGGCATCGAGCCACCGGTCACGCGGGAGTTCTTCGAATACAGCTTGAAATCTGGCTACTACGACAACTCGAAAACCCGCGACGCGCTCGGTTCCAGTACCCGACCCATCACGCAGACGTTGCGCGACGCAGTCAACTACTTCCGCGGTCGCGGACTACTCTAAGGCTTCGAGCTTTGCTCGCTGCTGGTTAGGACAACGTGTTTTCTAGATCCGCCGTCTGCTTGCTGGTCACCCTCGCCTGCACTCTTCTTTCGGGCAACCTGCGGGCTCAGGAAGACCCCGGGCCCTGTGCTTCGCCGCAGACCGCGACGAACTCCGTATTCCACTGGCAGCAACCCAAGCATCGCGATGTCACTCGTGCGAGTGAGTGCCTGGAACCCGGCGGACGTGATGCGGCTGCCCTCGCAGAGTCCGCGCGGCGTATCAAGGCCATCTACGACTCGCGCGCCATCTATGTCGTGATGGACGCCTTGAGCGCGGATCCGAACTTCGTGGATCCGAATACGGGCGCGGCGCTCGTCACACCGCATAAGGACTTGCCGGAGATTGTCGTCGCCAAGCGCGGCGACAAGTGGCTGTGGACCAGTGCCTCCTTGGACCGCATCGACGACTTGCACGATCAGTCGCTGGGCATGATCAGCCGGGTGGTCGCGCACCGCTTGCCGGAAAGCTTGCGGGGCAAGGTGTTGAATGTTGAGATTTGGCAATACCTGGCGCTCTTTCTGGCGTTCATTGTGGGCCTTCTGCTGCGGCGATTGATTCAGCTTCTTGTAGGTCACCGCATTCGGAGCATGGTGGAACGCACCGGCGAGTCCTGGGCGACGTACGCGGTGGACGTATTTGCCTCGCCTGGCGCAACGCTAGTGATGGCGGGTGTGATCCGCGTCGCCTATCCGGAGTTGGGGCTGCCGCTCACTGCGGCCACCATCATGAGCGTGGCCGTGCGCACCCTGGTGGTGGTCAGCGTGGTGTGGGCCGTCTACCGCATGGTGGACGTGCTGGCCATGCGCATGGCCGAAAA
>CBDUPW010000359.1:0-7177 GCA_965369205.1 uncultured Polyangiaceae bacterium
TTGCGGTGCGCACCTTGGCGGTTGAAGTCCTCGATGGGCCTGACAAGGGCGTGCGCGCCGAAGCGACCAGCGAGACCCTCAGCGTCGGCGCCGGCGAGGGCAACGACCTCAAGCTCACCGACGGTACGGTCTCCCGGTTTCACCTGGAGCTAACCCGCGACGAGCACGGTGTGCGGCTGTCGGATTTGGGCTCCACCAACGGCACTCTGGTCGGCGATCTCCGCATCGACAAGGGCACGGTACCACCCGGTTCGGAAATGGTCGTGGGTCGCACGCGGCTGCGGGTCGACGACGGCGAAGGCACGACTGCCGAACTGTACGCAGGCGAGCAACTCAACGAGATGCGAGGCCGTACCAAGACGATGCGGCGCCTGATGGCGCGGGTCGGGCGCGTCGCACGCGCGACGGTGCCCGTGCTGATGATCGGAGAGTCTGGCACGGGCAAAGAGCTGGTGGCCCGCGCGATCCACGAAGGCAGCGAGCGCGCGTCGGAGCCCTTCGTCACGATCGACTGCGCTTCCCTTGCGCCAACGTTGATCGCCAGCGAGCTTTTCGGGCACGAAAAGGGAGCATTCACGGGCGCCCATCGCCAACATTTGGGCGCATTCGAGCGCGCCAACGGTGGCACGCTTTTCTTGGACGAAATCGGGGAACTGCCCGCTGAACTCCAGCCACAACTTCTCGGTGCCCTTGAGCGTCGGCGCTTTCGCCGAGTCGGCGGCAGCAGCGAAATCGAGGTAGACGTTCGTGTCGTCTCTGCCACCAACCGCGATCTACGCGGCGAAGTGAACGCCGGCACCTTCCGCCTGGACTTGTACTACCGCATCGCCGTGGTCGTGTTGAAGATCCCGGCCTTGCGCCAGCGCACGGAAGACATCCCGCTGTTGGTGGAGCACTTCCTGCGCGAAGCTGGCCACGACGGCTCCGTCGAAGAAGCTGTACCGTCGGAGGTACTGGCGTCGCTCTCTACCTACCGCTGGCCGGGCAACGTGCGGGAGCTCCGCAATTGGGTCGAGGCCACGCTGGCTATGGGCGAGTCCCCGGAACTGATGGACGACCTCAGTCCCGCAACGGGAGGCGACTGTATCCAGGATCGCGTCGTTGGCCTTCCCTACAAAGATGCTCGGGAAGCCGTGCTGAACGACTTTGAACAAAGCTACTGCGCGCACTTGATCGAGAAGACTGAGGGCAACGTGACCCAAGCCGCCAAGGTGGCGCGCATGGACCGCTCCTACCTGATCAAGCTGCTGCAGAAGCACGGGCTCAAGTAGAGACCCGGCGAAAGAGCCGCATCACCGCGCCGGCTAGTGCCGCGGGCCGGGTGGCCCGCATTGCTTCCTCCGGGGGTTCGGAATCCGTCCAATAGGAGATCAAGGGCGCGCTGGGGAAGGCTTGTCGTACCGTTCGCGCCTGGGACGCGGAGCAAACCAGTATCGCCTCAGGCATAGCCTCCAGCGCGACGCCCACATATTCGAAATGGTAGGCAACGTCGATTTCTGCAATGGGCGATAGGAGTTGCGCGATGCGGCTCGCCCGCCGCACATCACGCTCCAGCAGCACGACCTGCGGACGGCGAATCAGTTGAGCAAGCACGGCCCAGCAACCCCCACTTTCCTAGAGCAATTTGTAGACGAGACTGACTGCGGTGATGGTGTCGGTCTTTTCGACGTTGGGCAGGGGATTGTGATCGTATTTCAGGCTGAAAGTAGTCGCGAGAGAGAAGCCCTTGCCAATGGAGGAACTCAAGCCCGCGTCCCAGTTGAAGCGTCGGTTCTTCCCCTCCTGGACGTCTTGGAGATATTCGATGCCGGTACTGAAGCTGACGTCTTCACTGATGTTGTTTTCGTAGCCTGCAAAAAGTCGCCCATTGTGCCGCGTTTCGGTCTTGTCCAGGTTTTCGCCAGTCAGTGCCGCGGCTTCGATATTTTCGTCGCGCCGTACGTCGTACTGCAGATCGTAGCCACCCTCTGCCCAGAGCTGCGTCGACTTTTCGTCGATGAAGTAATACGCCACGCCGGGGTCCACGTTCAGTCGTAGGTCCAAACCTTGGAAGCGATCACGCCGCCCGGAGAGCGCAAGAAACAGCGCAACGTTGCTAGAGATGAATCGGTCGTAGCGTAGTTTGCCTTGGTAGTTTTCGACGGTGGTTTCGGTGTCTGAGCTTGGGTCCGCCGCTGAGCGCGCGTAGTTAGCGGCGAGTGCCGCGGAAAACTGGTTGGGGCCTCTCCGCATCCGATACTTGCCCGCGCCAGTCGCGGCGAAGGAGCGCGCGTTGCCCGTCGTCAGCAGCGCGCCTGCGGAAATGTTCGCCTCGGTGTTGTCTTTGGCGTCGGCCTCGGCTTCGACGGGAGCTTCGAACCCTCCCGCCGCGACGTCGGTCGCGCCGCCAGTGGCCGCGTCCTGCTTCATCAGTCCGGCGGGCTCGTCTTGTGCGCCCGCAGCAGACGCGAGCAAGAGTGCAGCGCCCAGTGGGCCGAAGGAAGTCGCAAGTCTGGTCTTCATCGTGTGTAGTCCTTTTTCGTATTCGCCAGTCAGCGGTGCGCAAGAAGCCCTTTGCAACACACATGCCGCCCGACATCCCGCAGAAGTCCGTGCTTTCGCGCCCGGGTGGCGTTGGCTGTAGACGACGACGCGCGGACTGAAACCTACATTCCAGGGTGAATTCTGGCCAATATCGAGCCAGATCCCGATAGACCCCCCTGGCACGGCTTCTGCTTTAGGATGCCGCCCGAGGCCGCGAGTGCCTCCAACAATACGGGACGAGGACATGAGGACAGTAACGACCGCTTTGATAGCTTTGGGCTCGGTGACAGTTTCGGGTGCGGCGCTCGCGCAGGCCGACGCAAGCGGTAGCGCGTCGTTCTCCCTTTCCGCTGACGGCGCGTCGTCGTCCGCCGACGGCGATGCAAACGCGAAGGGGTACATGTCCAAATACCGACCGGAAGACGGCTTGGTCGAGGTCGGAATTTTTGGTGGCGTGCTTTTTCCTTCGAAGTCCCACAACTTCCAGGATGAATCGCGACCCCATCAAGCGTTCAAGAGCATCGCGCCGGATATCGGCCTACGCCTCGGATACTATCCGCTCTCGTTTCTTGGCGCAGAGCTCGAGGGGGCCGTGATGCCCACGCGCACCGAAGACGACGATGAGTCCGCCGGGCTTTGGGCAGTTCGTGGTCACGTCGTTGGTCAGCTGCCGATGTTCAGCATCGTTCCCTTCCTCCTTGCCGGTGGTGGCCGGATGGGCGCGGGCAGTGATTCCATGGGCAGCGACGGCGACCCTGCGATCCATTTCGGCGCCGGCGTGAAGGTTCCCCTGGACGACTTCGTTTCGCTGCGCTTGGACGTGCGCGACAACATGACCCAGAAGAACGGCGCCTCGGACGGAAGCCAGACCCACCATCCTGAAATCCTCGGCGCCCTAACCTTCACTCTGAACCGCACCAAGGCCGCCAAAAAACCCGTAGACTCCGATCGGGATGGGTTCACGGACGACCAGGACGCCTGCCCGAAGGAGCCCGGCGTCGCGCCGGACGGCTGCCCGATCCGGGACGCGGACAGCGACGGTTTCCTGGACCCGGACGACAAATGCCCCACGGAAGCGGGGGTCGCGCCGGACGGCTGCCCCGTGCGTGACTCGGACGGGGACAGTTTCTTAGACGACCAAGACAAGTGTCCAACGGAGCCCGGGATCGCGCCCGACGGTTGCCCCGATCCGGACCCGGACAAAGACGGTATCGTCGGAGCCGCCGACAAGTGTCCGACGGAGCCGGAGACCAAGAATCAGTACGAAGACGACGATGGCTGCCCGGATGAAGTCCCGGACAAGATCAAAAAGTTCACCGGCGTCATCGAAGGCATCGAGTTCGACGTGAACAAGGACACGATCCGCGCAACGAGCAAGCCAACTTTGGACGGAGCTGCCGAAGTCCTCAACGAGTTTCCGAAACTACGCGTGCTCATCACTGGCCACACCGACACCGATGGCACGCGGGAGCGCAATCTGGAACTATCCAAGGCACGCGCCGAATCCGTGAAGAAGTACCTGGCTAGCAAGGGCGTCGCCGAGGCGCGCATCGAAACCCGAGGCGCCGGCCCCGATGAGCCCCGGGAGTCGAACGACACCGCAGCGGGCAAACAGAAGAACCGGCGCATCGAGTTCAAGCTGCTTGAGTAGCGACGGTTTCGCCAGGGAAACCGTAGCGAGCCCGCGCCCGAACCCTGGGCTGCGGGCTCGCCTGCGTCAGGCTGCGCTGGTAGCCGGAGGCAGCTCAGCCGGTTTCGGCGCGGAGAGACCTAGCGCGCGCACCATCACGAAATCGAGCAAGCGCGTCGGCAACAGGCCCGCCACCCACACCATGATGCGCGAGGAGAACGGCACCAGGTAGCGCGGGCGACCGCGTCTTGCTTCAATGGCATGCTGCACGGCTTGGGACACGCACAGGGGATCTGCGGCTTGGCTGTCGGACCAACGCCGCATTTCTTCGGAGCGCGCGTACACACTGGCAAACGGGGACGTGCTGTCTTTGTACTGGTCGACCCACTCCATCGTGCGTTCACTGAATTCCGAGCGAATGAGGCCCGGCTCCACAAGCGCCACCTGGATCCCCAACGCGTGAAGCTCTCGGCGCATCGCGTCAGAAAGCGACTCGACCGCGTACTTGGTGGAGTTGTAAACGCCCATGAAGGGCAACGTGACGCGACCGCCGACGCTGCTGATGTTCACGATGCGGCCTTGCCGGCGCTGCAGCATCTCCTGCGAGAACACGCGTGTCACGCTCATCAGACCGAATACGTTGGTGTCGAATTGCTTGCGAAGGTCCGCGTCCCGGGTTTCGATCGTGGGGGCTGCCATCCCGTAGCCAGCGTTATTCACGATGACGTCGACGCCGTGGCCAGCCGTGAGCTCCAGGGTGGCGGCGTGACCCGCCTTGACCGAGTCCTCATCCGTTACGTCCAAGCGGACGGTGTCGAGCTGGAGGCCCTCCGCCTCCTCCCTCAGGGTGTCGAGAGCGTGCTGCCGACGACCCGCCGCGATCACGTGATGCCCGCGCCGGGCGAGGTGTAGCGCCATATGTCGGCCAATACCGGCCGTCGCGCCGGTGATCAGAACTGTCTGTCGTTTCGTGCTCATCGATCCTCCGTCTCTGGCCCGGCGAATCGCCACCGGTCACCGCACCGGAATGAATATTCATTCATTTTGGCAGCGTCAAGGGGTTCACGCCGTTTTAAGTACCCGACCCATCAGAAACTTGAGGTACCGCCCCTCGGGATGGTGGGCCATCAGGGGGTGATCCGCGGCGTGCGCGGCGTCCCGGAGGATCTGAAATCGTCGCCGCGCGCGCGCCGCCGCCTCGGCCACAGATCGGCTGAAGCTGGTTGGATCGACTTGCGCCGTACAGCTGGCGGTCGCCAGAAATCCCTCGAGCCGCACCAAGCGAAATGCGGCCGTGTTCAGCTTGCGGTAGGCCTTCTGCGCCTGAGCGCGCTGCTCTTTGCGGCGGGCCAGGGAGGGTGGGTCGCAGACTACCAGCTCGAATTCTGAGTTCCCTTGCCGAGCGGAGTCGACCCAGTCAAAAGCGTCGGCGACGATGAATTCGTGTGCGCCCGGATCGAGTCCGTTCAAGCGGAAGTTCTCTTGCGCTGCCTCGACCACGCCGGCAGAAACGTCCACCGTGGTGACTCTGCGCGCGCCGGCGCGTGCGGCATAGACCGAGAAGGCCCCAGTATAGGCGAAGAGATTCAGCACGCTGCGGCCCCGAGCATACTGTGCGACGAACGCTCGATTGTCCCGCTGGTCAAGGTACAGCCCGGTCTTCTGACCGCGGGCAAGATTGACGTAGAACCGAATCCCGTTCTCTTCGACGACCACGTCTTTTGGAAGCGACTTTCCCCGCAGCATCTCGTCTTCGGCGGCTGCCTGGTCGTGCCGACGGTGCACCACGCTCTCCAGGGGCAGCTCCTCGAGTATCGCGTCGGCGACCCAGCGGACCACTTCGTCCAGTCCAACGGCGTAGCTGGCGATGACGAGGTGCGACGCGTAGACGTCCACGGTGACGCCCGGCAGACCATCGCCTTCGCCGAACAGGAGACGAAAGGCATTGGTATCCGCGGGCACGGCCAGCTTGCGCAGAGCCACCGCAGCGCGCACCTGCTGACGCACCCATTCGGCGCTGGGCTGTTCGCGCAGCGAAAAGACCCGCAACGCGATCGCCGATTCAGCACTCCAAAGTGCCCATGCGTGCGCGTCTCCGGCTTGCACCCGCACCCAGCTGCCGGACGGCGCCGAGAAACCCCTGGGAACGTGGTCTCGGTAGATCCAAGGACGCCCGGAGCGCAGCGTTGCGGCCATGGCCGCCGGAAGCGTCAGCGTGCGGCCAGCGTTCGCAGGCGCGGGGGCTCTCGATGATTTCACGGGCGGATACTGGCACGTCCCCGGGCCCGCCGCAGCGGCTGAACCAAAGCGGAACCCGCAAGGTGGCTTGCGGTGCGGCTGCGGTCTTGCCATCGTAGGGGTGTGGCCTCTTCCAACCCGAACAAGCGCGGCAACTGGTGGCTACGCTGCCCAAGCGGCGACACACCCCTCACGGGCACGGAACTCGTCATCGGACGTGATCTAGGCTGCCATCTGCGTTTTATCGACGACGCTCTGATCAGTCGCACTCATGCCCGAGTGTTTGTCGAAGACGCCCAGGTCATCATCGAAGATCTCGGAAGCACGAACGGCACGTTCGTCGACGAGCAGCGCATTGGCGGCCGGCGCGACCTGACCGCCGGAGCGCGCATACGCATCGGCACGCAATTGCTCTGGCTCTATCGCGGTGAAAACCCGCCGCGTGGCGCCCGCAATGCCACCACGTCGGCGGAGATCCCGCGCTACCGTCGGCGGCAGGATTCCGACAGCAACACGACGGGCAACGCCAGCGTGTTTTCGCTGCTGGGGCCCACTGCGGAAATCGCCCTCGAGTCAGGGCAGACCGACGAAGTGATTCGGATCCTCGAGCCCTATATGGACCAAATCTTGGGCGACGTCCGTCGCAAGCGCGCCATTGATCCGGAGGTCGCCGCTCAGGCCTACGACTATGCGCTGCGGCTCGCCCAGGCGACCAAGCACGGCGCTTGGCTGGACTATTTGGTCGAACTCGCGGAGGTAAGCGGGATCCCGATCCCGCGATCCACT
>CBDUPW010000360.1:0-7176 GCA_965369205.1 uncultured Polyangiaceae bacterium
CTTGCCGCGCAGGACGCCGCCTTCGTGGAGAAACTTGGTGCCGGGATGGTCCGGCGCTGGGCAGGGCCACTGCAGGCCACCTTCGCTGTCGACGCGCTCGTGGCTGATGCCGGCAAACTTGGGCGCGTCGCGCACCATCTCTGCGTACACTTGCGCGGTGTTTTCGAACTTCCAGTCGTGGCCCACGGCCTTGGCTAGGTCGCAGACGATTTCCCAGTCCGGACGCGCCATGCCCGGTGGCTCGACGGCTTTGCGCACGCGCTGCACGCGCCGCTCAGAGTTCGTGAAGGTGCCGTCCTTTTCGGCGAAGATCGCCGCGGGCAGGATCACGTCAGCGAAGCGCGCGGTTTCGTTCATGAATGCGTCTTGCAGCACCAAGAACTCGATCTTGTTCATGCCCTCTTCCAAACGACTGACGTTTGGTTCGGACAAGAGGATGTCTTCGCCCATCACAAAGAGACCGAGGATCTCTTTGCCCACGGCCTTCATCATCACATTGAGATTCATGCCCGGTACCGGGCTGAGGGGCACACCCCAGGACTTCTCGTACTTCGCGTGCACTTCGGGGTCGTCCACGCGCTGGTAGCCCGGCAGGAAGATCGGCGTGGCGCCGGCGTCGTTGGCGCCTTGCACGTTGTTCTGTCCACGCAGCGGGTTCATGCCCGAAGACGGCTTGCCCAGGTGTCCGGTCATCAACACCAGGTTTGCGAGCGCGTAGACGTTGTCGGTGCCGTGGGAGTGCTCGGTGATGCCGAGGGTGTAATAGATGCCGGCCTTTTCCGTGGTGGCGTAGCGGCGCGCCGTCCAGCGGATGTCTTCAGCGGGGATCCCAGTGACCTCTTCGGCGCGCTCGGGTGTGTAATCGCGCACCGCTTCCGCAACGGCTTCGTAGCCCTCGGTGTGTGTGGCGATGAACTCCTGGTCGACCAGGCCCTCGCTGACGATCACATGCGCCATGGCGTTGAGCAGCCACACGTCCGTGCCTGGCCGCAGCTGCAAGTGCTTGTCCGCGAGTTGGCTGAGCCAAATCGACCGAGGGTCCGCCACCACCAGCGTTGCTCCACTGCCGATGGCGCGCTTCATCTCCATGGCAATGATGGGATGCGCTTCGGTCGTGTTGCTGCCGATCACGAACAGGAAGTCCGCGTCGCGGATCTCGCCGATGGAGTTCGTCATCGCGCCTGCTCCGAACGTGGTGACCAGCCCGGCCACCGTTGGAGCGTGTCAGGTAGCCGCACATTGGTGGCAGTTGTTCGTGCCGAAGGCTGCCCGCGAGAGCTTTTGCACCACGTAGTTGTCTTCCATGGTGCAACGGGACGAGCTGACGAAGCCGAGCGCGTCGGCGCCGTGGCGCGACTTCACCCGCGACAGACCGTCCGCGGCGGCTCGGATCGCTTCGTCCCAACTGGCCTCTTTGAACGAGCCGTCGGGCTGCCGGATCAGAGGAACCGTCAAGCGGTCGGGGTGATCGACGAAGTCGTAGGCAAAGCGCCCTTTGACACACAGGTTGCCATCGTTGGTGGTGGTGCCGGTTTCGGGGCTCGTGACACGCACGACCTTGCCGCGGCCCTCGTTGGCTGCAGTGTCCACGTTGAGGTCCAGCTGGCAACCCACGCCGCAGTAGTTGCAGGTGCTGCGCACGACCTTGAGCTGTTTGCTGGGCTTCACTTGGCGCGTCAGCGGCAGCTTCTCGGTCATGGCGCCGGTGGGGCACACATCGATGCAGCCGCCGCAGAGCTCGCAGCTGGTGTCCATCAAGGAGGCCTGGTCCACGGTGGCGATCGTGGTCTTGGCACCGCGATGCGCCAGCGTGATGGCGTTGACGGCCTCGACTTCGTCGCAGTAGCGCGTGCAGCGAGCACAGAGGATGCACAGATCCGGCTCGAAGTGCACATACGGGTTGCGGTCTTCGCGGCGGCCCGCACGCTCCGAGACCATGCCGCCCCAATCCCCGGCCGCACCGTAGCGCTCGGCCATTTCGACGAGCTGGTTCTTGCTCAGCCGCTCGGGCTGCGTTTCCGGATGATCCGTCAGGTAGAGGGACAGCAATCCTTGGCGGTGCCGCTGAATGCGCTCGCTGTTGGTCGTCACCTGCATGTCCGCCGCTGCGGGCGTCGCACATGCGGGCGGCATGCGCCGAAATCCGTTCACTTCAACCAGACACGTGCGGCAGGCGCCCGCAGGCTTCAGTCGCGGATCGTGGCACAGCGTGGGGATCTCCTTACCGTGCCGCCGCGCCACTTCCAGCAACGTCTCGCCCGCGCTGAAAGGTACGCGCTTCCCGTCCAGCTCTAGACTGTCCGTCACGCTTCGAATTCCTCGGGGAAGTGCTGCATGGCGCTTGTCAAAGGTAGCGGCGCGGCTTGGCCGAGTCCACAGATCGAGCCTTCATTCATTTCCCAGGCAACCTCCGCGGCATGACGCAGTGCTTCCACGCGCACGTCGGGCGCGTCCTGGTGCTTGATGAATTGCTCGCGCAGGTAGCGCGTTCCGATGCGGCACGGCGCGCATTGGCCGCAGCTTTCGTCCTCGAAGAAGCGCAGCTGATCGAAAACGGCGCGCTTGAGGTCTGCGGATGTGTTCAGCACCACGACGCCCGCGGAGCCAAGCATGGAGCCGGCGTCTGCAAGGGCACGGAAGTCTAGCGGGCGCGTGCGCTCGGAGGCGGGCAAGAAGCCGGAGCTGGCGCCACCGGGTGAAAACGCGCGCAGCTCACCCACGTAGCCCCCCGCCGCTTCCACCAGTTCATCGAGGCACACACCCAGCGGCAGCTCGTAGGTGCCCGGACGCTGCACATCGCCGCTGATGCAGTACAGCTTGCTGCCCGCTTCGGTCTTGCCCAGCTGCTTGAACCACTCGCCGCCGCGCAAGACGATGGCTGGCACGCAGCCGATAGTCTCCACGTTGTGCATCAGCGTCGGCTTGCCCCAAAGCCCAAACTCGGTTGGAAAGGGCGGCTTGAGCCGGGGCATGCCGCGTTTGCCCTCGAGGGCTTCGAGTAGCGCCGTCTCTTCGCCGCAGATGTACGCGCCGTTGCCCGCGTGCATGTGGAAGCGCACGTCGCCCAAGACGCCACTCGCAGTGAACTGCGCGATCGCGGCTTCGACGATGCCCCATGGGATCTCGAACTCGCCACGTAGGTACAGGTAGGCGTCCGACGCGCCGACGGCAGCGGCAGCGATGGCCATGCCTTCGAGCACGAGATCGGGCCGGCGTAGCAGCACTTCGCGATCTTTGAAGGTCCCGGGTTCGCCTTCGTCGGCATTGAGCACGACGTAGCGAGCTTTCTCGGCTTGGGAGGCGACGCCCTTCCACTTGATGTGCGCGGGAAAGCCCGCGCCGCCTCGGCCTTGCAATCCGGACGTTTCAATGGCCGCGATGACGCCGTCCGCGCCGAGCTGTTGCGCCGCTGCGAACGCGCGCCCGCTGAAGTCCGGCGGGGCGGCGAGGTGTAGAGCGAGGGAAGCTGCATCGCCGGGCTCAGGGCCGATGGCGCCTTTCCACTCTGCGGAGTCGAGGGCAGCGACGCTGCCCGCTTGCTTCAGCGTCGCGGCCGTCACCCGGGGCAACACGCGCCTGCCGGCGAGCACGGCTGGCGGAACGTCACACGCGGCGAGGCAGGAGCACCCCTCGCTGCTGATGCCCAGCGCTTGGGCGGTTTCGAGCACGGCGTCTGCTCCCGCCATGCGACACGACAGCCCCGTGCACACCCGCAGGCTGACGTCGGGCCGCGCCAGCAGGTGGAAGAAGGTCGCCACACCGTAGGCCTCTGCCTCGGGCACGCCAGTGCGCTCGGCCGCCTGCTTGGAACGACCGTCGGCCAGGCCACCGATTTCCCGTAGTGCGTCGGGGAGTTCGTGCCGCTTCTTCGAGCGAAACATGCTTCAGCTTGGCACGACGCAATCACCGCGGCGTAGAAAGCTGACCCCGCTCACCTCATATCGGCGCGGAGCCGGGCTCAGGGTGCGCACGCGCCTGGGTGCTCCCGTAGCGGGATCGGTGTGTGCCAGGCAGTCGTGACAGCGTGCCGCATGGCACGCAGTGGCACTTTGGGGCGGGCGGCGCAGTATCAGGGTGCAATCCGTTGCGATCGCGCACAAGCACGCGCCCTCGCCACCATTGTGCCATTCGGCCGTTCGAGGACTGGCACAGCGCTCGCGGCTGGTGGGTGGAGCCCGGCTGGGGTTTGATCACGCCCTAACGTGGGTCGCCGCCGTAGGGCAAGGGGGTCAACGGGCTCAAAAATTAGTTTGTATACCAACTAGTTTTTCCCCAGCGATCCCCCCACGCCAGCCTCGCTGGGAAGTCCGGCCGGTGGAGAGTTCTGGGCCAGCGTGATCGAGCACATGCGTTAGGTTTGGTGCGCACGGGGATGCACAAACCCGCGGCGGTCAGCGCGCGCAGGACAGGCGGAGGCTCACTGGGACCGGATCCACTCGTAGGTCTGCCGCAAGCCGTCCTCCAAGGACGTGGTTGCCGCAAAGCCGAGGGTTTCCCGCGCCAGTTTCGGGTCGCCGACGCGCACCGTGCCCGCGGTCCAGTCTGCGGGGCCGGGCTCTGCTTGCGCCGCCTTGCCGCTGACCCGAATCATCGTGTCCAGCAAGGCATTCACGCTCACGCCGCGCCCGGACGCGACGTTCAGCGTCTTTCCAGTCACATCCTGAGTCATGGCGCGGATGGCCGCATCCACGGCGTCGTCCACGTACACGTAGTCCAGGGTTTGCTCCCCATCGCCGAATACGATAGGCGCTTGGCCTGCGAGCAAGCGCTCGAAGCTCTTCATGATCACGGACTTGTAGCCCATGCCGGCAAACTGCTTTGGCCCGTAGATGAAGAAGTAGCGCAGGACCATGGTCGAGATCCCGTGGGCCTGGGCAAAGTGGGCCAGCACGTGTTCGCCTGCGAGCTTGCTGATGCCGTACACCGTGCGTGGCTCTGGGACTTCCGTTTCGACGAACGGGCTGCCTTGCACGCGCCCGTAGGCGTAGAGTGACGAGCTGAATACGATCTTCTGAACGCCGGCGTGAATGGCGCGCTCGTACAGGCTGTGCGTGCCCGCAATGTTGGCGCGGTACACGCGATCCGGAGAGTCTTTGCTCTGGTTGTGTTTTTCGGCTGCCAGGTGGAACAACAGGGAAGCGCCGGTCAGCGGGCCGTCGAGCTGCACCGGATCGTCACTGCCCAAAGTGTGCTGCACCAGCTCCACCGCGTCAGTGGTGCCCGCGAGGTTGGCCTGGTCGCCGTAGCGCAGGCTGTCGATCACGACGACCTGTGCCGCGCCCAACTTCAGCAGCCGCCGCACCAGGTGGGAACCAATGAACCCCGCGCCGCCCGTAACGACGATGCGCTGCCCTACAATCGGATGGCTTGCCACTCGCGCGGCATAGCTGTGCCAGCAGGACGAATCAAACGTCGTGAGCTTGTGCGCGGGGAGGGCGAAGACCGGTACCTGCCACACTGCCGCGCGCGCCGCCTCGGCCGAGCGTGCGGCCGCCTCGGCCGAGCGTCGGCGCATCCGGTGTCCCTCCAGCCGTTTCGGACGGATCCTGACCCTGGGACCAAGGCAAACACTGTTCCGAGTGGCGTCGCTCCAGGCAGCCAGGGCACACTGCGTCCAACGATGTACCGCGGCGACTCCATGCCCTGGGTGGTGCACGCGCTGCGCGCGGCATGTTTGTTGCTCGCTGCTGCACTGAGCTTTGAAGCGCTGCGTATCGTTTTGCTTCGAACCGCTTTTGACTACGACTTGAATTTTTGGTCTGAGGACTATCTCATGACCAGCCTGATTCAGTTGCGCGCGAATCTGCCGATCTACTCGCATGTCGAAAGTGCGTCATCGAATGTCTATGCGCCGGGCACTGCGCTGCTGCACCATCTAGCGCTCTCGCCGTTCGGTGCATCTGATTCGGTGCAGTCGAATCGGGTCTTCGCACAGTGCGTGCAAGGCGTGGCCTGCGCGCTTGGGGTCTACTTCTGCAAAACTGTTGCGCAGGTGGATCGAGCTTGGCCGTCTGAGCTTGCCGCGCGTGCGCAGTACATGGTGCTGGCGGCCATGTTCCTGATTCTCGCCGCGTACGCGAATCCCCTAGCCGACGGGTTGCACCCGACAAATCTTGAATCGGTGACCCTCGCGGCCGCTGTGTTCACGGCCTATCGCCTGAAAGATACAAGCAAGACGCGACGCGCAATCGGGCTAGCGGTAGTGCCGATTCTTGCGCTGGTCGCGAAGCAGACGACGGGAATTGCGGTTGCCATCGGTCTCGGCATGGCCGCGCTGACACTGCCCCAGCGTTGGGTGCGGCGTTCGCTGTGGGCAGCGCTGCCGCTGTGCTCCGTACTTCTGGGTTTCTTCACCCTGGATCGGCTGAGCGCCGGGTGGTTTAGCGTCTGGGGATTGGAGATCCTCGCGGCGCAACCATGGCAGTGGCACAAGGTTGCCCGTCTCTATGGACACCACGCGCTGATGTTTCTCCCGGTGTTGCTCGTAGTCGGCGCGCGCGCGGCGGTCGCCGTTGGACAGGGCCCGCACACTGGCCGCAGCTACCTTCGGGCGGCGCTCATTCCGGCCACATACGCGCCATTCGCAGTCGCAGCGCTTCTCAAGACCGGCGGCGGCCCCAACAATCTTTGCAGCCTGGGCTTTGCTCTTGCGTTGCTAGCGACACCTGTGCTGCTCAATACGGGATTCGTGGGGACTCATCGAGTACGAGCGTGCGCACTTATCGTGTTCGTAGTGCAGTTGTTCGCGTGGCGACCGACGCGCGCGCTGCCTGCTGCGGTGGACTTCGCTCAAGCGAAGCGGATTTGTGACTACGCGAGTTCCCACATGGCGCGCGGCGAAGATGTCTGGTTGGCGCGCGGGGCGTCCTGTTATGCCCGTGCTGGGCGGGTGCCGCTTGATCGGGCGAATGCCATTCGTGAGCTGTTGGTCGCTAACCGTTTTGAGCAGGTCGGCGTGGTCGGGCGCGTGGCCGATGCCCACTATGACCTGATTCTGTTGCACCAGGCGGATCTCATCCAGCTCGGCCCGAGATTCTGGAGCGTCTTACAGGCAAATTACTCGCTGTTTGCCCGGTCTGACGAAACCGCGTTCGGCGATTACTGGATTACCGGTCTACAGGCTTGGGGTTCGCGGCGGGTGCTGTTCTACGAGCGCAAGGGCGAGGCAGGGCGACA
>CBDUPW010000361.1:0-7124 GCA_965369205.1 uncultured Polyangiaceae bacterium
ACGAGGCCTTGGGGCAGGTCCGCGCTCCGCAGCCGCAAGAGCTCCTGCAGCGCGTCGCGAGCCATGCGCGCGTCGGGTGCAAGCGCAGGCGACTCGGCCTCCACGCGCTCGAGTCGCGCAAGGAGATCCGCCGCGGCAAACCGTCCTTCGGGGAGCGCGCTCACCTTGGCGAGGTGCACGCGCGCCAGCGCTTGCCCCACCTGACGCGCCTTGGCCGGGTCGACGCGCTTTTGGCAC
The DNA here is from genome assembly GCA_965369205.1 of uncultured Polyangiaceae bacterium. Taxonomy (GTDB): domain Bacteria; phylum Myxococcota_A; class Polyangia; order Polyangiales; family Polyangiaceae; genus JACKEA01. The sequence continues at coordinate 238 of CBDUPW010000361.1, forward strand.
AGGATGTCGCCGGGCACCCACGGGAACAGGGCAACGGGTTTGCCGGCGTGCGCGCCAAGCCACAGCTGGCCTTGCCGACGCACGGACGGCGCCACCGGGACGCCCGCGGCCTCGAGCTCCGACAAGAGTTTGAGTTCGCCCCGCGCACCGGCCTGCCCTTGTTCTTCGTAGACGCGCAAAAAATAGCGCCGCCCCGACGCGTCCTGGCAGGCGAAGTTGGAATTCACGCTGCCCGCGTCGAGGGCTTCGACGAGCGTCGGCACCACGCCAAGAGGCGCGAGCACGCCGCGGGCTTGCTCGAGCGAAAGCGGAGTCAGACGCGCCATAGCAGGACGCTTCGTTAGTCCATCTTGGCGCGATGCACAAAACGCGCGGCGCGACTGCCGGCCGTATTGGCACTCCGCGCCGCGGGACAAGCCTGCTAGACTAGCGCTTCCCGCGGGCGATCTGCCCGCATCCCATATGCCCCAAATCCACGGCAACACATCCGGGCTCGCGCCCAGCGCCACCAAGGCCCTGGAACGCATCTACCGCCGCCGAGTGCCCCTCGAACGCATCGCCACGCCTGAGCTGGTGCGCTCCCTCGCGGAGGCATCCCGGGAGTCCGGGCGACAGGTCGGCGCCCTGGTGCATCGCTCCGGCGACGTGGACAGCGTGATCGTGGGCAGCCCGACGGGACTGATGCTGCCGGACATTGGCCGACTGCGCGCAGCGGCGGGACGCTTCCGCGCGCTGCGGCTGGTGCATACCCACCTCTTCAACGAGGGGCTGACCCAAGACGACCTCGTCGATCTCACCCGCCTACGCCTGGATCTCGTGTGCGCGGTGATGCTCTCCGCCGAAGGCGAACCCCGCGCCTGGACCTGGGCCTACAACGTCGTGCGACGGGCCGGCACCGGCGACCCCTACGAAGTCGTCGGCCCCGTGCCCTGGGGCACCCAGGGGCCGAATTTTGGCGAGCTGATCAGCGCCTTGGAGCGGGAGTTCGCCGAACAAGCCCGCACCCGCGAGGTCCGCGCAAAGGACGGCCGGGCGATCCTGATCCACGTCGGCGAAAAACGCCGCGGCGGTAGCCAGCGCCGAGCGCAGGCGCGACTCAAGGAGCTGCTCAGTCTGTCGGAAACGGCGAGGGTCGAAATCGTGCACCAAGTCGTGCAGCTGCGCGACCGCATGGATCCGAAGCTCGTGCTGGGCAAGGGCAAGCTCGAAGAAGTGCTGATGCGCGCCATCGAGCTCGACGCCGAGACCCTGATCTTCGATCTGGAACTGACGCCCGCGCAGGCAAGCGGCATCTCGGGCCAGACAGATCTCAAAGTGCTCGACCGCACCCAAATCATCCTGGACATTTTTGCCCAACGCGCGGAGACCCGGGACGGCAAGCTCCAGGTGGAGCTGGCCCAACTGAAGTACGCCCTGCCGCGCTTGGGCCAGAAAGACGACGCTCTCAGCCGACTCACCGACGGCATCGGCGGCCGCGGCCCCGGTGAAACCAAGCTGGAGATCGGGCGTCGCCGCGCACGCGAACGCGTGACCCGACTCGAAAAGGAACTGGAACGCCTCGCGCGGCAACGCTCCGAGCGGCGCCGCAAGCGCACGCGCTCGGACACGCCGGTCGTGGCCATCGTGGGCTATACGAACGCCGGCAAGAGCACGTTGCTCAATACGCTGACGGACGCCGGCGTGCTGGCTGAAAACCGCTTGTTCGCTACTTTGGACACGCGCTCGCGCAAGCTGCGCCTCGAAAGCGGCGCCGGCGTGGTGCTCAGCGACACCGTGGGTTTCATCCGGGAAATGCCCAAGGACCTGTTCGCGGCGTTTCGCGCGACCTTCGAAGAAGCCCGGGACGCGGACTTGATCTTGGAAATCGTCGACGCCGCAGATCCCGAACACGAAGAACACGAAAAGACCACCCGGCAGCTGCTCAAGGAGTTGGGCCTCGACGCCATCCCGCGGCTTGTCGTCTGGAACAAAACGGATTTGCTCGGCGTCGAGGCGCAGCAGGCGCTTTCGGGGCGCGACACGGACGTCGCGCTCAGCGCCCTCGCGCGAAACTCCACGCGCCAACTGCTCGGGCGCATCGAGACGCTTCTCATCGAGTCCGGCGCGCTGCCAGTAGCCACCGCGCCGCTCGACTCTGAAGTCGCGCTGTGTGAAGCCTCCGAATAGGCCGACCGAGCCTCAGTTCCCTGGGGGCGGGGGGCGTTCGGTGTCGCGGCGCGGGCGCCGGTTTGCACCCAACACGCGTTTGCGCACGCGCACCGCGTCGGGGGTCACTTCGACCAACTCATCGCCGTCGATCCACTCCAGGGCCGTGTCGATGGTCAGCGTGCGACAAGGCGTCAAGATCACGTTTTCGTCGCGACCCGAAGCGCGGATGTTGGTCAGCTTCTTTTCCCGGGTGGCGTTGACGTCCAGATCGTTGGCTCGGCTGTTCTCGCCGACGATCATGCCCTCGTAGACCACCTTGCCCGGTCCCACGAAGAGCTCCCCGCGGGGCTGCAAATGGAACAGTGCGTAGGGCGTGGTGTTGCCCTGGCGGTCGGCCACCATGGCGCCGGTCTTGCGACGCATCATGGGCCCGCCGTAAGGCTCCCAACCGTCCAAGAACGTATTGAGCAACGCCGTGCCCCGAGTCTCCGTCATCAGCTCCGAGCGGAAACCGATCAACCCGCGGGACGGCACGCGAAACTCCAGGCGCATGCGGTCTGAGCCGACCGGCTGCACCTTGAGCATCTGCCCCCGGCGTTCCCCCAGCCGCGTCGTGATGGCGCCGATGTACTCTTCGGGCACATCCACAACCAAGCGTTCGACGGGTTCCATGCGCTGCCCGTCAATCTCGCGGGTAACGACTTCGGGCATGCCCAGCGCCAGCTCGTAGCCTTCGCGCCGCATGGTTTCGGCCAGCACCGCGAGCATCAGCTCGCCACGCCCAAACACCGTAAAGCAGTCGGGCTCCGGTGTGGACTCAACGCGAAGCGACAGGTTCTTCTTGGCTTCGCGATCCAAGCGCTCCTTCAGGTGGCGCGACGTCACCCACTTGCCGCTCTTGCCCGCCAGCGGCGAGGTGTTCACTTGGAAGGTGATCTTGAGCGTCGGCTCTTCGACGGAGATGCGCGGCAGCGCTTCGAGGCGCCCGGGAGCAGCCACGGTATCGCCAATCTGCACGCCTTCCATCCCCGCAATGGCGATGATGTCGCCGACTTTGGCCTCGTCGACCTTCACCCGGCGCGTGCCCTCCCATTTGAACACGCTCGACAGGCGCGCGCGCTGGCGTTTCTTCTCGCCGATCAGCTCCACTTCGCTGCCGACCTTCAGTGCACCGGACCACACTCGGGCGATGGCCAAGCGGCCGACGTAGTCGTCGTGTTCAACGTTGTGCACGAGCAGGCACAACTCTTCGCCGGGCAGGGGGCGAGGCGCTGGAACCTTTTCGATCAGCGTCTTGAACAGGGGCTGCAAGTCTTCCCCCGTATCCGTCAGGGCGCTGCGGGCAATGCCGTGTTTGCCGATGGCAAAGAGCACAGGGAATGCGGCCTGCTCGTCGGTGGCGTCGAGATCGCAGAACAGCGCAAACACTTCGTCCAGAACTTCTTCGGCGCGGGCGTCCTGGCGGTCGATCTTGTTGATCACGACGATGATGGTCAGTCCGAGCTCGATAGCCTTCTTGAGGACGAAGCGCGTCTGGGGCAGCGGACCTTCTGCGGCGTCCACCAGCAAGAGCGCTCCGTCGGCCATCTTCAGGGTGCGCTCGACTTCGGCGCCGAAGTCCGCGTGGCCGGGGGTGTCGATGATGTTGATGGTGGTGTCCCCCACCTTCACACACGCGTGCTTGGCAAAGATGGTGATGCCGCGCTCGCGCTCCAGATCCCCGGAGTCCATGACGCGGTCGGTTTGGACTTCGACGTTCTTCAGGGCGCCGGTCTGGCGCAGCATGGCATCGACCAGGGTGGTCTTGCCGTGATCGACGTGGGCAATAATGGCCACGTTTCGTAGGTTTTCCATGGGTGTCGCTCAAGAAAAGCCGGTTTTAGGAGGCCGGCGCGGTGACGCTGTAGCACACCGCCTTGCGGCGCGTACGATTGGCGTAATTGGCGCCTTGGCAACCATCGAAGCTCAGCACTTCGCCCTGCTGGAGGCGCCAGACCGCGTCGCCAATAGAAAGCTCGACCTCTCCGCTCTCGCAAGTCACATAGCGGCGAGTCCCCGGGCCCCCGCTGCGGCTGGCCAGGCGGGCGCCGGCCGAAAGCTCCAGTCGTTCCAGGGAGAGCCCGCCCGGCGCGTCGGGCAAGAGCGCGCGAACCCGGGCCTTGCCACGGGTCCGCACCGGCAGCGCCCGGACGGGATAATGCCGAACGCTGGATTTGGCCACGCCCACCATCTCGCCCAGATCGACCGCCAGCGCGGTGGCCACCTTCATGAGGACGCTGAGCGTCGGGTTCGCCGTGCCGCTTTCCAGGTGGGCCACGGTCGGCCGGGGCACGCCGGAGGCATCCGCCAGTCGCTGCTGACTCAGACCCCGGGACTCCCGTAGGCGCTTCAAGTTGTGGGCCAGCCCGGCGGGCGCGCTCTCGACCATGCACTGCTATAGATCGCGGGGCCGGGCCGCCGCAGACAAAAAGAAGCGCAACTGCCTCGCAGCGGGGTCGATAGGGCAGCATCATGCGGAGTTTACTGGTCCTTGGCAGCGTATTGTGTGCGCTCGCGCTGGCAGGCTGCGGCGGCCCCATGGGTCAGGCCCTGCACCACTACCAAGACACTCGCTACCCGGAAGCGCTGCATGCCCTGGAAGATCTGGAAGAAGACGCGCAGGACTTCGAACCCGAGGAGCGCGCGCGCTACACGCTGTATCGCGGTCTGGCTCACCTTGCCGTCGGCAACGCGCCCGCCGCGAGTACTTGGCTCGCCCGCACGCGCGCCGAACTTGCCGAAGATCCTGAGCGCCTCTCGCATGTCGACAAGAGCCGCCTAGAGAGCGGCTGGCGCAGTCTGGGATTGATGCCCGGCGACCCTGTGATCACGAACTAAGCGAGCCGCATTCGCGGGTTGTCCTACACTGTGCTCGGTTGTCGGTGTTGCACTCCGTGACCCGTCGCGTCGCACGCGACGACAAGGGTCGCAATTGACGGATGTCATGTGCGCGCCGTACCCTTTGAGGTGCTCGGCGGCCGCCTTTTTCCCGACGAGCAGGGAGCGCGCGATGACACGGGACGCACGCAGGATGCGAAAGTGGAACACGATACCAGGACTTCTTTGCGCGGTGCTGGCAAGTGCCGCCATGGGCGCTGGTTGCTCGAGTGACAGCGACGAAGGAGGCGGCACCACCGGCACGACGGGCCAGTGCCTGAGCGAGCGGGACTTCTTCGCGAAGAAGATCCAAGCGGGCGCGTTCAACTCGACGTGCCAGAAGTGCCACGGGCCAGGCGGCGTGGCCGAAGAAGAAGGCGCGAAGTTCACTCTCTTGCCATCCTCCTATCCGGGCTTCATCGACGAGAACTTGAAGGCGGCAAGACAGTTCGCGAAGACCGAGTTCGACGGCGAAAGCGTGTTGGTGCGCAAGCCCATCGGGGAGCAGGAGCACGGCGGCGGCAAAGCCCTCGAACCAGACAGCGCAGAATATGCTGCGCTCAAAGAATTCGTTGCGTTGACCAAATCCGGTGAGTTTTGCCAAGGAGGCAACTCCGTCAAAGGCTTCGATGATGTCGTGTTGCACGACACCCTCACCACCTACCGGCGCGCCACCTTGCAGCTGGCCGGGCGTCTCCCCAACGCTACAGAAATCGACAAGATCATCACGGAGGGTGAGGACTCCTTGCAGCCTTTGCTCGGCGGGCTGATGCAGGAAGATGCGTTTTACGATCGCATCAAAGAGATCTTCAACGACGTGCTGCTCACGGATCGGTACCTCGGTTACAGCAGCTACGCCGTCAACCTGCTCAACGACGAGCAGTACCCGCAATCTGGCGACGCTTGGTTCGAGACCCTGGAAAACACCGAGAAGGCTCCAGTGAACTTGGCGGTCGCCCGCGAGCCCCTGGAACTCATCGCGCACATCGTCAAGAACGATCACCCCTTCACCGAGGTCATCACTGCCGACTACACCATGATGAACCCGCTCAGCGCGCGGGTCTTCAACGCCACGGTGAAGTTCGATGACCCGAACAACGCGGACGAGTGGAAGCCCGGCAAGATCCGCGCGATGGTGGACGGCGCCCCGGTCGAGTTGCCCCACGCCGGCGTGCTCTCTTCGCCCATCTTCCTGAATCGCTTTCCCACCACGCCCACGAATCTCAATCGGCACCGCGCACGGATGGTGCTGAAGTTTTTCCTCGCGACGGACATTCTTCGCCTCGCGGAACGTCCCATCGATCCGAACCAGGCCACGACCTACCCCAACCCGCCCATGCAAGACCCGGGCTGCAACGTCTGCCACCGCATGATGGATCCCATCGCCGGCGCGTTCCAGAAGTTCGACAACAACGACCCAGAGAAATTCCAACCCGCTAGTAGCTGGCCCACGAACGTCTTCGCGCCGGGCTTCGGCAAAGAAAGCATGCCCATCGCGGACTACCCGCAGGCGCTGCAGTGGCTGGCACAGCGGGTCGTCAAGGATCCGCGTTTCAGCTTGTCCATGGTGTACACGGTCTACAAGGCGTTGACCGGGCAGGACCCCCTGGACTACCCCGGGTCGGAGGATCCGGACCTCGAGGGCAAGCTCGGCGCCTGGGAAACCCAGGAGGCTTTTTTCCGAAAGGTCAGCGACGCGTTCGTCGCGAACAACTACAACCTGAAGACGGCAATCACGGGCGTCGTGCTGTCCCCGTACTTCCGCGCCAAGAACACCGTGGCGGAGCCGAGCGCCCAGCGCGCTTTGGAGCTGTCGATCATCG
>CBDUPW010000362.1:0-7117 GCA_965369205.1 uncultured Polyangiaceae bacterium
TGCCGGCGTTGCTCGCCGCGTAGAGGAAGTAGGGGTCGCGCGCGTCGGCGTGGTCGGTCAGAGAAAACCAACGCTGCAACAGGGGCCCGGTGGTGCTGACGACGAAGAAGGGCAGTCCGACGCTGACGGCAGAGAGCGTGAGCAGGGACAAGAGCGGGTTTTCGGACGCGGGCGGCGTCCACCATGCGGGCACCGCCAGCGGCAGCGTGAGCAGGGGCAGCAGCAGCACCGCGCCGTGCACCAGCAGTTGCCGCCGCGGTCGGATGCGCTGGGTTGCAACGTGCGCGTAGGCGTAGCCGGCCAAGAGCGCGCTCTGGAAGAAGAGCATGCAGGTGTTCCACACCGCCGGCGAGCCGCCCAAGCGCGGCAGGACCAGCTTCGCGAACATCGGCTGCACCGCGAACAGCAGCGCCGAGCTCAGGAAGATGGTCAGGGTCAGCAGCGCCAGCATGGGCCGACGCTAGGCCAGGCAGGCGCGGTGGCAAAGCCCGTCCGCCGAATGCGCTAGCTGCGGGGCTGCGGGCTGATGCGCGCGGTGATGAAGCCGGCGATGCGCGGGGCGCGATTCGCCACGTCGTAGATGCGCGGGTACACCACCCGCGGCGAGCCGCGATCCATGGCGCGCAGGATGGCGCGTGCCAGAGGCTCCGGGGCGCCTGTTGGGATCCAGTCGCGCGCGCGGCTCCGAGCGAATTGGTCGCGTGCGCGACGTTCCAGTCCTGACCGCACCGGGCCCGGGTACACGGTGATCACGCGTACGCCGTGAGGTGCGAGTTCGATACGCGCAATTTCCGAGGCGTGCGCCAGGCCGGCCTTCGCCGCGCCGTAGTACGAGCAGCCGCGCAGGGGCGTGACGCCCGCCAGGCTGCTGACGTTGATCACCCAGCCGCTGCCCCGGGCGACCATGGCTGGAACCACCAAGCTCATGAGCCGCAATGGACTGGTCAGATCCACCGTCAGCACACGCTCGGCGGTTTGCCAGGACGTGGTGGCGAAGTTCTTCACTTCCATGATGCCCGCGCAGTTGACCAGTAGGTCGACGCGGCCGTGGCGCGCCTCGACATCGCGCAGGGCGGATTCGAGGTGCTGCGGCTGCGTCAGATCCCACACCTGAGCCTCGGCGCGCACCCCGAGCTCGCTGGCCAAGGCATCGACGCCAGCTGCGTCGATGTCGGTCAATGTGAACGCCGCGTTCGAGTAGCGCTGCCAGAGCGCGCGGGCGAGGGCGCCGCCGATGGCGCCTGCCGCCCCGGTGACCACGACGTGCGCCGGGTCAGTGCTGGCCAATGCCGACTGCCTGCTCGTTGGTATCGAGGGCGAACCACAGCACCAAAGCTTCCCCAGCCTGCGCTTTCCACATCGCGGGTCCCAAGAAGAGCCCCGGGGACACTTCGCGGATTTCGTCGTGGATCTTCCGGATCAGCCCGGGATTGTCCGTCAGATCGTAATCCAGGATCAGAGTTTCTTTACCGTCGATGCGCGAGGGGCCGAGCAGCGTGTGAAATGGAAACAGCTGATGGCGACCGAATAGGTGTACCCGGTTGATCCCGGTGCCGGTGTTCTGCGTCAGCGCGCTGAAGCTCTTGCCGCCCCAGGGAAAGACCCGCGCGGCCGAAAAGCGCCGCAAGCGGTCGCCCAGGGGGCTGTCTTCGATCTTGCGCACGGCAAGCATGCGCCCCCGCGGGTGGCCGTCGAGCACCCGGAAGTGCGCTGGCAGCTTGCCCGCACGATAGATCGGCTCAAGCTCGCTGGTCCTGAGGCGCCCAAGGGAGTCTAGGCTGTGCGCCGCACGCGGCGTCTTCGTTGTGCTGCCATTTGCTTGTGATTCCACAGATTGCATCGTCACTTTTCCTTCCTAGCGCGCCGCAAAGGCGTTGAAACATGCATCGCGCGCTTGGTGTACGCGCGCTTCGTCCAAACTGAGGTAGCCGTGGCGCTCCGCTTTGAACAAGCCGACAAACGCACCCCAAATACAGGCCAGCACGACATCCATGGGCACGTCCGCGCGGAACGTGCCGCGGCGTTGCAACTCGGCGCATGCCGCGGCGATGGGCGTGAGTACTTGCATCTCGAGGGCGCGGCTTTCGTCGTCCAAGTAGGGCGCGTGGTCCTGCAGCTCCAAGAAGTGGAACGCGGTCGGATCCTCGCGGGCAAAGCGCACGAGGCGTGCCCAGAGATCGTCGAAGGTGCGTTTCGGATCTTCGTCGAGCTGCAAGTCGGAGAGAGCGCTGGCCAGACGCGTCTTGGCGTCGCGGAATACGGCGTTCACCAGCGCTTCTTTGCTCTCGAAGAACCGGTACACGCTGCCCGCGCTGATGCCCGCGCGCTCGGCGACTAAGGGAACCGCGGTGCCGTGGAAGCCGCGCTCGGCAAATAGCTCCAACGCCGCTTCGAGCAGGCGTCGGCGCTTGTCCGCCTTCTTCTGCTCAATTTTTGAGAGCTCCGCGCTAGTCATGGAATGAATGAATATTCATTCCGCGATAGAGTGTCAAGGCCACAGTGCCCGAGCTAGGCGGGTCGGGCTCGGGATCCTGGGAACGGGCTATGCTGCGCGGCCGAGGATGGGAGACGTCAGCGTAGAGCGGTCCGTGGAGTGTCGCGCGTCAGCCGAGGCGTTGTGGCCGCTGATCACGGACACGGAGCGACTCAACCGCGTGATTGGGCTCTCGCGCCTTGAGCTGACGCCCAACGACGACGATACCGCTGCTCGCTACCTGGTCAAGACAGTCTCGGGCGGATTTCCACTGCAGTACGAAGAGCGCCCCTACGAGTGGCAGCACCCGTCGTACTTCAAGGTCAAGCGCATCGTGCGCAAGGGCCTGGTGCATTTCTTGGAGAACACCTTCCTCCTGGAGACCTCCGCTGGCGGTACCAAAGTCACCGTTCGCATCACGGCGTCGCCGAAGACCGGCTTGCTCTCGCCCGTGCTCCGGCTTCAGATCTCCCGCTTCTTGTCGCGGCTCTTGAAGTTCGTTTCGGCGGCGGACGAGCAGCTACAAAATGATTCCGAACCCGAAGTTGGCCAGGCGGTGCAGCTTTCCGAAGGCCGTTTTGATCGCGTTGCCGACAACTACCTAGACTCCCTGGACGGTGATGAACGGCTCGCCGCGGAGCGCATCTTGCGCATGGTGCGCGGCGGATCCGACAAGGATCTTGACCGCATGCGGCCCTACGAACTCGCGGATCGCTGGAAGCTACCCAGACGCGCGGTGCTCAGCGCCAGCCTGCACGCTGTCGGCGCGGGTGTGTTGGAGCTGACCTGGGATCTCGTCTGCCCCAGCTGCCGCACCGCGAGCGAACGCATGCGCGCCTTGAGCGAGCTGGGACAGCACGCCCACTGCCAGCTCTGTGATCTCTCCTACGACTTGGATCTGGATCGGGCCGTCGAAGCCACCTTTCGCCCTGCGCTGGGGCTGCGCACCGTCGACGAAGGACCTTATTGCATCGGCGGGCCGGCCCGGACGCCCCATGTGCTGGTGCAGGCGGTGCTGGGGAAAGCCGCGCAAACTGAGCTGCGCGCGCCCACCCGGCCGGGCCGCTATCGTCTGTTCGTTCGCGGGGGGCCCGCGTCGGTTCTGAAGGTCAGCGCCGGCGCAGCGGAGCATGCGGACTTCACTTCGCTGGTGGACGATCTGCAGCCACCCCAAGCCGAGGTCGCCCCCGGTGCAACGCTGCGGGTCGAAAACGCCAGCGGCCCGGAGCGCCACGCCAAGATCGAAGAAGTCGACTTCCCGAGCCAGGCTGCGACGGCTCACGAAGTCAGCATGTTGCCAGAGTTCCGTCGCCAATTTGCCCGGGAGGTGCTCAAGCCGGGGCTGACTTTGCGCATTGCGCGGGTCAGCTTGCTGTTCAGCGATCTGACTGGCTCCACTGCGCTCTACACTCGCGTCGGCGACGCCAAAGCCTTCAGCTTGGTGCAGGACCACTTTGAGCTGTTGCGCGAAGTGATCGCGAAGTACGACGGCACCATCGTCAAGACGATTGGCGACGCCGTGATGGCGGCGTTCATGACGGAGGCCTCTGCGGTTCGGTGCGCGGTGGAAATGCACCGGCGGTTCCCTGAGTTTCGCAGACTGTCCGAGACGGAAAACGTGCTCACCTTGAAAGTGGGCGTTCACTCCGGTCCTTGCTACGCCGTGACCGCCAATGGCGTGCTCGACTACTTCGGACAGACCGTGAACGTCGCAGCGCGGCTACAAGGCGCCGCCGGGGGCGGAGAAATCGTGCTCACTCGGACGCTCTGCGATGCCGCGACTAAACACGACTGGCTGCCCAAAGACGCTCCGTCCGAAGCCTTCGCCGCCGAACTCAAAGGACTGGCCCAGCCCCTGGAAGCCGTCCGCCTACGCATCGATGCGGGCGAGTGAAGCGCGGAGCAGCCGCGATAGACCTAGGGCAACCGGCGACCGGTAGTCGCATTCGGGGATGCGTGCCCCACGCATGACCATTCTCATGCGGCGCAGCCCCGTGCTGCCTTAGCCTTCGCGAGATGGCGCTGCCTCCCACCAAGCGACTGCCCGTGCTCGAGACGGAGTTTAAGCCGCTCCTCGTCGTATGGGAGATCACCTTGCGTTGCGACCAGCGCTGCAGCTTCTGCGGCACCCGTGCGGGCAAAGCACATCCTCAGGAACTGACGACCGCCGAGGCCCTCGATGTCGTGCAACAGCTCAAGGACATGGGCACGGCCGAAGTGGCGATCCATGGGGGCGAGGCGTACTTGCGCAAAGACTGGCTCGAAATCGTGGCAGCGATCCATGCCCAGGGCATGCAGTGCACCATGGTGACCGGCGGGCGCGGTTTCACTCCGGAGCTCGCACGCGCCGTGGCAAGAGCGGGCATGACGGCGGTGAGTGTCTCAATTGATGGCAGCCGCGCCACCCACGACGCACTGCGCGGCGTACCCGGTAGTCACGCCGCCGCGCGCAACGCCATGGGCTTTCTGCGGGAAGCGGGAGTTGCCGTCGGCATCAACACTCAGGTCAACCAAAGGAACTTCCGAGAGCTCGATACCATCGCCGACATCGCCATCGCCGAACAAGCCTACGGCTGGCAGGTGCAGTTGATGGTGCCCATGGGCCGCGCCGCCGACGCGGACGATCTTTGGCTCCAGCCCCACGACATGCTTGAAGTGATGCCGCGCATCATTCAGGCGCGCCAACGCTGCGATGCTCACGGCGTCAAGCTCTGGCCGGGCAACAACGTCGGATACTTCGGCCCCTACGAGCACTTGCTGCGGGGAGATCGCAGCCGTAGCGGGTTTTCGAGCGGTTGTGGCGGAGGCATTCGCACCCTGGGCATTGAAGCCAATGGCGACATCAAAGGGTGCTCGGCGATGGCTTCCCATGGCTTCGTCGGCGGCAACGTGCGCGACAAGTCCATCCGCGCGATCTGGGACCACGCGCCAGAGCTGCAGTTCACCCGGGGCTTTGTGCTCGACGACTTATGGGGCGAGTGCCGCAGTTGCTACTACGCCAGCACCTGCAAAGGCGGCTGCCTGTGGACCTCAAGCACGCTATTGGGCGTGCCGGGCAATAACCCCTATTGCCACCACCGCGCCCTGGAGCTGCTTGCCCGCGGCCAGCGGGAATACTTGGTTCGCGTAGAAAAAGCGCCCGGCACTCTGCGGGACACCGCGCGCTTCGAGCTCGTCGTTGAAGATGCGCCCGAAGCATGGGCCCGCAGTGTGGCGAAGGTACAGGCTCAGGTCTGACGCTTGGGCCTAGGGGCCGCCGTCGAAGGGCGGTGGACCGTACGCCGGCAACGCGCCGCCGAAGCCGCCGCTGCTGTTGCCCGCTGCGCCGCTGGCGCCCGCTCCGCCATCGATGGGAGGCGGTGGCCCGTACGCCGGCAGTGCGCCGCCAAATCCAGCCTGTGCACCTGTGCCCGCGGTGCCTGCAGCGGCGCCACTCCCGGCCGTGCCGCCACTCCCGGCTGTGCCGCCACTTCCGGCCGTGCCGCCCGTTGCACCGCTGCCCCCGGCGCCGCCGGTGCCGCTGCTGTCGTCACTGCCGCAGCCACTCACGGATAGCGAGAGTCCGACGGCCACCGCCGCGGTCACACCCACGCCCATGCGCGCGCGTTCGTAACGCGCACAGAACGGACAGTTCGAGTCTTGGGTCTTCACGTGACGCGTGCAGCGCGGGCAAAGTGCAAAGTCGTCCATTTCAGTTCTCCCTTCCGCTGATCGAAGCGCAGCGGAGCCCGCGACGCTTTGACGGGGATCATGTTCGCGTCTGGGGTGGCTCCGAACGCCGACTCAGACGAAGAAATCCGGGATCAAGTCCGCGCCGGGCACGTTGGCGTATGGGTCGAAGTTGGTGACGCCGCGGCTCCTGAGGAAGTCTTCGTCGATCAGGAACTGTCCTGTGAGTTCCGAGTGCTTGCTGGTCAGGATGCCGTGGGCGGCGTCGGCCATGATTTCGGGTTTACGGCAGCGCTCCATGGCTTCTTCGCCGCCGAGCAGGTTGTTCACGGCTGCGGTGGCGATGGCGGTTCGTGGCCAGAGCGCGTTGACGCCCACTTGGCCTTTGAACTCACCAGCCATGCCCAGCACGCACATGCTCATGCCGAACTTGGCCATAGTGTAGGCCACGTGGCCCTCGAACCAGCGCGTCTCCATGTTCAAGGGCGGGCTGAGATTCAAGATGTGTGGGTTGTCGGCCTTCAGCAGATGCGGCAAGCAGATCTGTGAGCACAGGAACGTGCCGCGGGTGTTGACCGAGTGCATCAGGTCGTAGCGCTTCATGGGCGTGGCAAGCGTGCCGGTCAGGCTGATGGCGCTGGCGTTGTTGACCAAGATGTCGATGCCGCCGAACTTCTCGACGGTCTGCTTGACGGCGTCTTGCACCTGCTCCTCGAAGCGAATGTCGGTCACGCAGGCGAGCGCCTTGCCGCCAGCCTTTTCGATTTCCTCTGCGGCGGTGTAAACCGTGCCCGGGAGCCGAGGGTGCGCTTCGGCGGTCTTGGCAACGACAGTGACGTTGGCTCCATCGCGGGCAGCGCGCAGGCCAATCGCCAGGCCGATGCCGCGGCTGGCGCCGGTGATGAACAGGGTCTTGCCTTTGAGCGTCGTCATAAAGAGGTCTCCTCGGGAAGCGCGGGCACGCTAGCACTTCAA
>CBDUPW010000363.1:0-7091 GCA_965369205.1 uncultured Polyangiaceae bacterium
GGGGGCAAACTGTGCCGGGCGCCGAGGAGCTTTTCCCGGTCGAATCCTCAGGGTAGTACGGGCCCGTGGCTATTGAGACCCACTCGCCGAACCCCGGAAGCGGGCCCCGCTGGCGCGCGCTGGCGGCGCTGGCGGCTATCGTGCTGAGCGGGCTATCGGAACTCATTTTCGGGCTCTGGCGATGAGGCTAAGAACACACCTCACGCCTGCGCTGCTCTTCCTGGTCGGGTTGATCTCGATTCTGGCCGCCTCCGCAGTCACGGGGCCGGCCTTCGAGGAGGTGCATCGGCTGGCCGCGGTGGACGCCGCGCAGCCGTTGATCCTTCGCATTGCTGACCAGGGGCCGAGCGCGTTGTGGAGTGCAGAGGGGGCGCACAGCCTCGGTCGGCTGGGCACGCCGTTCACGTTCTTCAGCTTGCTTGGCGCTTGGGCAAGCTTGAGCCTGGGTCGCCTCGGCATCTTCGATCTGATCACGGCCGCGCGCTTGCCGCTGCTGCTGGTGTCGGCCCTTGCGCCGGTGGCGCTGTTTGCGATGCTGCGCCCGCGCTGGGGCGATCGCACCGGGATCCTCTGCGCGGTGGCCCTCTTGTGCACTCCGCGTTTTTTGCACGAAGCTGCGGTAACGAGCACGTCGATCTTCTTGACGAGCATCGCGCTGCTCGTCGCGGCTTTCGGCCAAGCCGCGCGAAACGGCCCGCGCCGGCTGCGTCATACCTTCGGCGCCTGTCTCACGCTCGCTTTGGGCGCGGCGCACAGTCTGGCAGTGCTGTGGATCGTGCTCGCACTGCTTTTGGCGCATTGGGCGCGCAGCTTTCGGTGGCGACGCTCGGGCCCGGGTTTTTCCGGGGCACCCGCCTGGCTCTTGCCCGGACTCGCGGCCATCCCTGCGGGCATGTTGCTGCTCAATCCCGCGCTGTGGAAATCCGGCAGCGTTGGCATCGCGCGCTTTGCGCTCTCTCCCCTCGCAGTCAGCGTCTCCCCGACGTGGTTCCTGGGAACCTTGGTGCAGGCGCCGCCGCTTCCCGGGGCGTACCCCGCGCTGTGGCTGCTCTGGACCACACCGCTGGCCATGCTGGTGGCTGCGGCGCTCGCGCTGCCCCTGTTGTTGCGCACGCCCGGCCTTGGCGCAGGCTGGCGCGCTGGCCCCGTGGCGGATCTGTCGGCTCTGGCCCTACTCGGAGTGTGTTCGGCGCTCATGCCGAGCCTGCTGCTGCGTTTTCCGTTTTTCCTCGGCCTCGCGTTGCCACTGATCGTGGTCGCGTTTGTGTGGACTCTGATCACGCTGGAGCCGAGGGTGCCGCGGCTTGCGCGCGGCGTTGCTCCCGCGGTGGTGGTGCTCGCGGCGCTCCCGGGGTTGCTCGAGCTTGCCACGGCGGGAGCGGGCTTCGGTGTGCTTTCCGGCGGGACTGCGACGGTGCTGACCACTCGCGCCCTGGACGCGGGGGATGGCAGTGAACTCGCCAATCTTGCGCCTGCCGTAGACGCGCTGGGCCACGAGCAGGTCAGTGTTGCCCTGCCTGCCCGGGTGCCCAAGGGCTATTTCGACCGCTTGCATGACTCAAGGCGCATGCGGACTCGGATCACGGCGCGCGGACCGAACGCGAACGCAACGCTTTCCGCCGGACCCGGACCCGCCGCTGCCGCCGTGACTCGGGATGGCGCCGTGCTCTGGCGACTAGAGACTCACTGACTCGCGGCGCTTGGCGCCGGGCCAGGGGACTGCGCCGACTCGTAGAGGCGCAGCAGCACGCCAGACTTGCCCTGCAGCCGCAGGGTCACCCGCGTAGGCCCCCGTAGGCAGAGCGGGCCGTGCGGGGGAACCACCGCGACGTTGGACGCGATGGCGTCCGTGATCCGTCTGCCGTCTTGGCTGTGAAGCCACAGGCTCGGATCGGCTGAAGGTTCCGTCGCCGCTGCCAAGGCGCGCAGACAATGCACGCCCGCGGGCAGGGGGACTTCGACAGTTCGGTCAGGCTGAAGCGGAAGCTCCCGGAGCTGGGTCTGACCCGCGACGCACGCTTGCCCCAGGCGGGCGAGGCGTTGCTCGGCAGAGCCGGAACCGACGTCGTTCCAACACCCGTCCCGGGTTTCGATCGCCTCGACGGCAGCTTCGGCCGGCGAGCTGGCGCTTGGTCCGGGCGGGGACTGGGAGCTTCCGGGCGCGGGCTCCGGGGGCGCTGGGTTCGTGCGGGTGCACGCGAGCGTCATGGCCACGGCAAGCCCCGCGAGAAGCCGGCCTGCTGCGCTACTTCTTCTTCGGCTTCTTCTTTGCCTTGGCGGCCTTGTGTTTGCGCTCTGCGCGATCCCGTGAGCCCATGACGGCGACGTCCGCGGCGTAGGCAACTTCACCGGTCACCACCGAGCCGGGAACCGGCAGCTTCGGCAGGATCAGAAGTTCCAAATGCAGCTGGGTGTTTTCGGCGTCGATCTTCTTGATGCGCCACTTGGCATCCATGCGTTTGACGTTGCCCTTGATCATCGAGCCTTCGAGAATGTGCTCGTCGCCGACTTTCTTCATGGGCGAGAACCGCAAGACCGCCCAGATCTTCGCTGCGCCCTTGAGAATGGGCACTTGCAAGTAGACGTCCGTCTTGTCGCCGTCGCGGCCGACCACTTTCGATTTGTCGAACTTCTTGATGAAGTCTTCGTAGTGGCGAAAGTCCTCCGCCACTTTGAAGACGACTTTTTCTGGCGCGGCCACATGCACCTTGGCGCAGCCGGCTTTCGTGCTGCTGTGTTCGGTCAATACTTCGTAGCGGACCGAGTCCCGCAACTTCATCAGGCGCTTGGCCTCGGCATCGGGCTCGGCAAACGTGGACGGCGCCAGCGTCAGCACCGAGACCATCGCTAAAGAGCTGAGTGCCGCCCGCCACCACGTTGTCTTTCCACCTCTCATACTGCTGCCTAATACGCGCCTCGCTCGAATTGCCTTCCTTCAGAGTGCATCGGGAGGTCGTCGCGGTCCACCGCGCTGCGTTCTTTACAGCGGCGCCATGGTGCAGTTGCCGGAGAATTGCACGCCCTTGTCGATGAAGATTTCCGGTGAGTGCAGATCGCCCGTCACGTTTGCGGGCACATACAGCTCGATGGCAGTCTTGGCGCGCACATTGCCGGTCACGCTGCCGCCCTTGATGATCACGGTTCCGACCTCGATTTCCGCTTCGATGTCAGCGCCTTCTCCGATGATCAGCACGTCGTCGCTGCGGATCTCGCCGCGGAAGACCCCGTCGATCCGCACTCGCCCCTCGAAAAAGAGTTTGCCCTCGAATCGAGTGCCGTGTCCCAAGAGGGCCGTTATTTCCGTGGCCGGTAGCGTCGGATCCATCGCAGCAACTAATACTGCCTTGGCGTCAGCTTCGCGACGACGACCGCGAAAATTGGTGTGCGATCCGTAACGCGGCAACCGAGCATCTTCAAAACGTGAGCAATATTAGACTGTTATAAGTGTCGCCTTTGTGGGAACAGATCCTGCACACACGCTCCGTGATTGCGGACCCCGGGTGAGCCCAGGGTCCCGAATTGACTCGGGAATCGATTCATGAAAGCCCTCGGGTCCCAATTCGCTCTGGGGGACTCCCGAGGAGCGACCGCGGTCGTCGACCGCGCAGAAAGGAAACAGCCTCCAATGAAGCGCGCATTCTTGAACCTTTGGGCATCGATGTCCGCCTCCGCGCTGTTGGTGACCGGCACTGCGTGGGCCCAGGACCCACCCGCCGACCCACCGCCTGCCGAAGGCGCCGAGCCGGCCGAGGGAGAGGCTACGCCGCCCGCCGAGGGGGCCGAGGGTGAGAAGAAACCAGAAGAGGCAGCACCTCCTCCGCCCACCCAGCCCGCTCCTGCCCAGCCGCCCGCCGCGGCTGCAGAGCCTGCGCCCGCTCCAGCAACCGCGCCCGCTGCGGCACCCGCCCCGGCGCCCGGTCAGAGTGGAGTTGGCCTCAGCTTTGGTGCCAGCACGTCGCCCCAGGCCGATCAGGGTGGCGCGTCGGGCGCCCCGGGTGACGCCAAGAAAGAAGAGAAGCTCGCATGGCGCGGCACGTCTTTCGGCTGGGACCACAGCGCTACGACCGAGACCCTCGGCATTGGCCAGGACATCCAAACGCGCAACCCCACCTACGAGATGTCGTTCATCCTCCAGCCCCGGTACTACCTATGGGAAACGGAAGAGGCGAAGCAGAGCATCAGTCTGCGCGCGCGCGTCGATCTGATCCGGGAATTCACGAACAGCGACGGCACGACCGAACGCGGCGAATGGACCTTCGGCGACGCAGCGCTATTTCCGCAGTATTCTCGCAACCTGTACACGGACGGGGATCTCAGCACGGACTTTGGTGTGCGCGTTCCCACGCTTCAGTTTCCCACCTCGAAGATCAGCGCGAACAACGGACGCATTCTCAGCGCGGGCGCCCAAGTGTTTGTCGGTCAGGGCTTCCCGCTGATGGGCAGCGAATCGGACGTGCTGAAGACGGCTTCGGCAACGCTGCGCCTGGGCTACAAACACTGGTTCACTGAGGCAACGCAGGCCGTCAGCGGCGACCTCGGCCGCGTGCGCATGGGCCCCGACGGGCGCAGCGCTCCCGGCGACCAACTCGGTGGCTCGGCCTTTGCGGAACACGAAGCATCCATCGACTTCCTAGGCGACGTTGCCATCACGGACCGGGTGTCCTTGGGCTTGCTGTTTTCCTGGCGTCCGTCTTGGAAGTACGAGTTCGACAACAGCACCCAGGTGTGTAACTTGCTCACGGGCTGCGAAACGCCGCAGCAAGTGAATGATCCGAACAACTTCGGCGTCGTGACCTGGTTCAACCCTGAGGTCAGCGTGGACGTGATCGATGAGTTCTCGGTCGCCGCCGGTTACGCCAACGTCACGCTCCAAGTGGGACCCGACGGGCAGCGCCGCAACATGTTCTACAGTCCGGACGCCCGCGTCTACGCGACTCTGACGGCCAAGCTGGACGAAATCTACAAGACGGCGACCAAGCAGAGCGCCAAGGCGCCGAGCCAAAAGACGGTGGCTTTGCGCGCGAAGCCGCGCTGATCCGTCGCCGCAGGCGGGGGTTCTGGCCAAGCGCCGCCGTCCGTGCTGCAATGCTCCACTATGAACAGGGCTTTTGCCTTTGGTCGGGGAGTCTTTGTCGTCGCGGCGTGCCTGCTGTGCGCGCCGGCATCCAGGGCCCAGCAGGCGCCCGCGGCTCCGCCGGCTCAAGCGCCCGCGGCTCCGCCGGCTCAAGCGCCGGCGGCTGAGTCTGGCGCCGCAGAGGCGGGCAGTACCGACACCAAGGAGGCCAAGAAGGCGCCCTCGGTCACCGGTGGCTACTCCTGGAGTGACAAGAAGCCTCGCACGCGCCGGTGGGTGAGGCGGCGCAAGATCGATCCGAACGCTGCGATTGCGACCTACCCGGGGTTTCTGATGTTCCCTGACGGCACCAGCCAGGTCTGGGTGTACGTGAACAAGAAGGTCCCCGTGGTCGTAAGCGCAGCGGCCGGTCGCGTGACCTACATCCTGACCGGTGCCGACATCGCGGTGTACAACAACATGCACCCGCTGGTGACGGAGTACTTCGACACGCCCATGCGCAGCGCGCGGCTGCGTCGTGACAAGAACGGGGCTCAGCTGGTGCTGGACCTGCGTGAAGCGACCGGAACTCCGAGTCACAAAATCGAAGACGGACCGGGCGGCACCATGGTGTTGCGCATCCAATTGCCGAAAGCGCAGAAGCGCTATAGCGACGCGCCGTTTCGGCCACTGCCGCGCCGCGCGCGACCCAAGTGACGCCGGCGGGCCCTGGGGTCCGCATGGCGGGCTTGGCGTTCGTGCTGTGGTGCGCGCCCAGTGCCGCGCAGCCTGGTGCGCCGAGCTCTGAGTCAGCGCCGGCGCAGGCGGAACCAGAGCCTGAGATCTGCGGCCCGGTTCGCGACGAACCGGGGCCCACGCCGGTGGATTTCCGCGCGGGGCGCGTCGAACTCGACGGGGATCTTTCGACCCTCTCGCTGAGCGAAGGTGTGGAGATCTGCGTGGCACGCTACCGGCTTCGCAGCGACCGGCTGCGCCTGAAACGTGGACCTCGAGGCGTGGAAACCGAAGGCCCAGGGGAGGTGGCGTTCTGCCCGTGCCCCGACCCACCGGTGAAGTTGGGCTTCTCGTCGGCGCTGGTCGCTCCGCCGACGGATTTGATAGTGAAAGATCCGACCCTGTACGTCGGTGGTGTGCCGGTGATGTATCTGCCGGCCCTGTGGCTGCGCTCGCCGGATCGGCTCGGATTGTTGCCACCGGTCGTGGCGTGGCGCGGCGATGACGGACTGTTCGCGGGCGCCGGCATGCACGCGCCTCTGGGCGCGGACGTCCGCATGGATCTGCGGGCGGGCGGATACTTTCGAGGCGGAGCCGACGTGGACGCCACGTTGGCGACGAAGACGACGACCACCCGCGTCTCTTGGGACCATTTGGAAGACAGCGTCACTGAGGTGGAGGCGAGCGGCTACGCCGAAGCGGCGCCCGCCGGTGGACTCGCGTTTCGCGCGGACGTCGCTCGCGGCGCGCGGGCTCGACGCGGCATCATCGCCCTCGTGCCCGCCGCGCAACGCGTGGATCGCGCGGAAGCGGAAGCGCAAGGTCAGGTGTCCGGGCTAGCGGTGGGGTTCGGCTTCGGGGGCTCCACCCTTCGGGGCACGGACTACGAACAGCCGTGGCAGTACGGTCCAAGCGCGTACAGCGCCGTGCACGGTGCCCTGGGCGAGATTGGGGGCGCGACCCTGGACGCGCGCGCGAGCACGCTGTCGCATCTGGGGCGAACCTCTACGGTCGTCTTGCAGCGGCTACGCTTGGCGGCCGCCCACAGCGCGGGACCTTTCGCTGCGGCGTTTTCCATCTCCCAGGGCGCTTTCAACGAACAGCGCGAAAACGATGCTCAGCGCGCGGCGTGGCTCGGGGCACGGGGTGAGATCGGGCTGCCACTACGCCGCAGCTTTGGGTCGGAGCAAGCCTTGCAGCACCGCGTGGAGCCGCACGCGCTCGGGTGGGTGCGCACGGCGCGGGTGACGGGCCTCGGTGCGCTGCCCGCCCATGAGCGAAACGCAGCGGGGCTTTTCGGGAT
>CBDUPW010000364.1:0-7074 GCA_965369205.1 uncultured Polyangiaceae bacterium
AGCGGCCTTTTTCGAACTGATCCCAGCGCGTCTTTACGGATCCGCAATTCGTGGTCAAATTGCATAGATGGCACTGCCCCGACGCACCGTTCTGAAATGGACGGGCGCAGCGATCGTCGCTGCGCTGCCGATCCCCTTCGTATTGGCGCGGCGCCGCACGGTGCCTAGCACGCTCCGCGCGGACAAAGACGGCGTGCTCGATCTGGCGCCGGGACTCAGCTATCAGGTGCTGAGCCGCGCCGGACAGCCCATGAGCGACGGCTACCGCGTGCCCGGTCTGCCCGACGGCATGGCCTGTTTTTCCCTCGGTAGCGACCGTTTCGCGTTGATGCGCAATCACGAGATTGGACGCTACCTGGGCCAGGGCGCCACCCCGCCGGGCCAAGACACACCGCCCGAGGCCTTCGACAAGAGCGCGCACGGCGCAGTGACCCGCGTGGTCATTGACAGCAAGAGCGGCAAGAAGCTGAGCGAGAATCTGGTGCTCACGGGCACCTTGCGCAACTGCGCAGGCGGCACCAGTCCCTGGGGCTGGCTCTCCTGCGAGGAGAGCGTGGAAGCAGGACACGGCTACGTCTTCTTGTGTCGGCCCGAAGCCGATCGCGTGCGCGCTCCAGAGCGCCTGGTCGGATACGGGCGCATGAACCACGAATCCGCGCTGATCGATCCGAGCACCCGTATCGCCTACCTGAGCGAAGACCGCAGCGACAGTTGTTTGTATCGCTTCCTGCCGCACCATCCTAACGACGCCTTCACTGGGAAACTGCAGGCCATGCGCCTAATCGGTCATGACGGCCTCGACACCCACCTTGGGATGCCGAAGGACCAGAAGCTGAAGGTCGACTGGGTCGACATCGAGCGGCCCGATCCCGAAGACGATAGCGTGCGCAAACAAGCGCACGCCAAGGGCGCTGCCAAGATCCGCCGCGGCGAGGGCCTCGCGTTGCACCAAGGCACGCTCTATTTGGTCGCGACCACCGGTGGGAAGGCCGGGGTTGGGCAGATCTTTGCGCTGTCCACCCAAGGCGAAAACCAGCACTTTTCCCTGGTATGCGAGTCTCCCGGGGAAGAGGCCTTGGACTGTCCGGACAATCTCACCCTGACGCCCTGGGGTGACATCTTGGTCGCTGAAGACGGAAGCGGTGACCAGTTCTTGCGCGGGATCACTCCGGAAGGCCACGTCTACGATATCGCGCGCAACGCCGCGGGGCGCGGCGAGTTGACCGGAGTTTGTCTTTCACCGGATGCACGCACTCTCTTCGTCAACCTGCAGCGCGAGGGATTGACCTTCGCGATCCGTGGCGATCTACAAGCGGCGCGCGCAGCGGCGCGCCCCATGAGCTAGCGCGCACTTCGCCCGGCGCGACGCTACTGCTCACAGTCGGCGCAGCCGCCTGCAACCAGTGCGTAGGGGATGTGTGCCCGTACGGCCTCGGCCGTTTCTTGTTGGGTGTGTCGCATCAGGCTCATCACCGCGCAGTCGGCGACGGCGAACATCGCCGCTTGCAGCACCGCACTGGGGACCAGGGCGGCGGCTTCGGGGTCCGTCGCTGACGAGAGCGCCAGAACCACCGCCGACAACGCCGTCGCACTGGCCGGATCGGGAAGCTCTTGCCCCTCCAACCGTGCGCGGGGCTCGGCCAATACGTCGGCGCTCACCTGGCCCTGGGCAAACTTCTCGAGCAGGCCCAGCGCCGCCTGCGCTTGCTCCGGCGCATCGAGCCAGGTGAGGCCGAGCCGGGCGCAGGCAGCGGCCGCCAAACAGCGAGCTTGTCGCGTCACACCCGCCCGAACCGCAACGGCTAGCAGCCAATCGCCACGGGGGCATTCTGCGTAGGCCCGGGCGAAGTCTTGGTCATAGGCTTCGGCCCACTGCACCACGTCGTGGTGCGCGCCCCTTTGTTGTAAGTATTCGGCCACGCGCATTTGCTATGAACTCCGCAGAAACGTACCACGGCTTGTCGCTCCGCTACGACTGCGATCCCGCCGCGCTGCGCCAAACGTTGCGTGAACGGTTTGTCGCGCTCAGCCTGGACGACGAGACTCGCGCCTTCATCGACTCCGCCGCACAGAAGCGTCACGGCCGCACGTTGGCCCTAGTGCATCGGCTGTTGCGCCCCTTCTTCTCGGACTTCGACATCAACGGGATCCTGGGCACGTACCCGCTGTTCTTCTTGAGTTGTGCGCAGTGGGCGCAGATCCTTGGACCCAGCGCCCGCGGGCGCCTGCTCGACATCGGCGCCGCGAGCGGAGAAGTCACCGCCAAGTTTGCGCCGCTTTTCGATGACGTGCGCGCCACGGAGACGTCCCGGCCCATGGCGCGACGTTTGCGCCGACGCGGCATCCCCTGCGACGTCGTCGACGTGGCCACCGAGGCGTTGCTCGGCACAGACTTCGACGTCGTGAGCTGTCTCAACGTGATTGACCGTTGCGACCGCCCACGCACGCTCCTGAAGCGTGCCTACGCCGCGCTCCGCCCCGGCGGGCGGCTCGTGGTCGCCTCCCCGCTGCCCTTGGCTCCGTTTGTATATGTGGGGGGCGCGACGGTAGCGCCCTCAGAGCCGATTTCCGCGGACGGACCGAGCTGGGAACTGAGTGCCGGACGGCTCTGGCACAGTGTGCTGGCTTCTTTGGGCGGCCGCCTCGAGCTATTCGCCCGCGCTCCGTACCTCTCGGTGGGCGACACCCACAGTGAGCTGTACGTTCTAGACGACGCGATATTTGTCATCGAAAAGCCCTAGCTGCCGAGGGCACCTCGACGCGACGCGGCAAAAATCCTACCCTTTGCCCATGGCTCTCGGGATGCGGATCAGCTGGACGGTGGCGGTATTTGGAGGCGCGCTGGCGCTGGCCTGCGGCAGTGAGGACGGCGCGGGCGGCCCAGGGGGCACCGGCGGTTCGGCAGCCGGCGGCGGCAGCGCAGGCACAGCGGGCGGCGCGGGCACCGGAACCGGTGGCGGCGCAGGCACGTCCACGGGCGGCGGCGGTTCGGGACAACGACCGGCCTACGACGCCAAGGCCGATGAACGCACCGCGTGTGGCTTTGGCCCCGGCGCCAAGACCACGGAGACCATCGGTCCCGATGTCCCTCACGGCGACGCCATGCCCTTCGAGCACATCGTCGTGCTGATGATGGAAAACCGCAGCTTCGATCACTATTTCTCCAAGCTGCCGGAGTACGGCGTCACCGACGTACGCGTGGCAAAAGACACGGACTTCAACCTGGACCCGAGCACCAACCCGCCTGAGAAGATCGAGCGCTTCCACGAGTCCCGCTACTGCACCGTAGACGTGAACCACGAGTGGAACGGCGTGCACTTCCAATACGACAACGGCGCCATGAGCGGCTTCGTGTCGACGAGCAATCCCGGCGGCGCACGTGCCATGGGCTACTACACGGACGCGGACATTCCCTACTACTATTGGATGTCGAAGAACTTCGCGATCAGCGACAGCCATTTCTGCTCCCTGCTCGGACCGACGTGGCCCAATCGCTTCTTCTTCTACGGCGGCACGTCTTGGGGCAATACCAAGACCGGCGACCTCGCGTTCTTGAACCTGCCGTTCTTGGATAACGACCGTCACTCCAAGGCCGACAAGATCATGGACCAGATGGACGCCGCGGGGCGCAGCTGGAAGATCTATCGCGACGGCCTGGTCTCCTTCGCCGTGGTGTTCAAGCAGAACACCGCCTACTTCGGCACGGCCATGTCGAACTTCGAGTCCGACGTCGACGCGGACGCGCTGCCGGATCTGTCCATCCTGGATCCGAACTTCGCCGGCAGCGGCCAAAACGATGAGCACCCACCCGCCAACATCCAAAAAGGCCAGGAGCTCGTCGAGCGCGTGTTGAACAAGTTGATGAGCAAGCCAGAAGTCTGGAAGAAGACCGTGTTCTTCCTGATCTATGACGAGCATGGCGGCTACTACGACAGCGTGCCGCCTCCAGAAGCCTGCGAACCAGACAACTGGGTCCCCCAAGATTGGAAGTTCGATCGCTTGGGGATCCGCACGCCGCTGATCATCGCCTCACCCTTCGTGAAGCCCGGCTACGTGAGTCACCTCACCACGGACCTGACGAGCGTCACGCGTTTCATCCAGAACCGCTTTGACCTACCCGCGATGACTGCCCGTGATGCCAACGCATGGCCGATGCTGGATATGTTCGACTTCGACAATCCGCAACTGATGACGCCGCCCACGGGCGCACCGTCGGGGGCCGCGGATGCGGCGGGCGTTCAGTACTGCCTGAACAACCCGCCGGGAACCGGCAAGCCCTAGCGGCGTCAGGCTGCGGCGTCGCGCTCAGAAGCGCACGCTGCGCCGCACCGAGCAGCAGTTCCACAGCGCGCGGCTTCGCGATTAGAAGTGATATTCGACGCTGTAGTCCACGCAAGCGTTGGCTTGATCGACGCGCACGAACACCTCGGCGGAGTCATTGTCCGTCGGGGTCCCGGTGCAGTCGTGCTGCGCTTCGACGCTGCCCGGCGCAGTGATGCAGCAGCCCTTGAGTCCACCGTCGATGGTTTCGACAGTGCCCGTCTTGCAGCCTTGAAGGACCGTCGACGCGGCGCAGCTCGGGAATAGACACAGCCGAAATCCCGAGTCGTCGGTCTTGGCCACGGCGTTGACCTGGCAGAAGCCAATCGTGTCCTTGCCGTCGTAGCGGAACACGTCGGTGTCTCCGGGGCCGATCGTGCCGGCGATGGGCGCATGCTTGCCGCCGAATCCCGTGGACCCATCATCGTCACATTGGCCCACGTCGCAGGGGAACGATCCGCACGCCGGACTTGCCAGCGCGATGCTGTTGTTGGGCTCCGGGCCGAGATCATTGCAGGTATTTCCGCCGCTTCCCGCGGCGCCGCTGCTGCCCGCAGTCCCCCCCACGCCACCCGCGCCGCCCCCGCCGGTTGCGCCCGCGCTTCCCGACACACCGCCAGTGCCGCCGCTAGCGCCGCCCGCGAGCCCGCCGGCGCCCCCCGTCCCGCCTGGCGCCGTGTCCGGCTCGGCGTCGCTGCCGCAGCCGGACGTCGCGAACAAAGCCACACTCAGAGCGATCGCGCTTGCTATGGGGAAAAGCCGCATTGGGTACCTCCGAAGGATGGGTCCAGCCTATCATGACTTTTCGCTCGGACCCGCGCGCAGTAAGCAATCTCGAAGTGCACAGAGAATACTCGGGACATTGGCGGCGGGCTCCGCAGCGGCTGCGGGGGCTTCGATGAAGGCGCCGCGGGCCGCACTGCCTGTGGCCCTTGGCGGATGCATCGCGCTCGGCGCGGTCCTGATCCTAAGCGCGGTTCGGTCACCGGGCGCACCGGCCGGCGAAAGTGCAGACGCGCCGGCGCTTGCCTTCCGCCTCTCGGCGCTTTCTGACTGTATGCTGGGTGCCGCAAGCAGTGCTCGGGAGCGACTGCGCCTGGCTCCGAGTGGGCGAGTGGTGTGGCGAGATTGCGGCCCGCACCGCGAAGCGTTGGGCGCGGCGGCGTTGCAAGCGGAAAACGCGACCAAGATCCAAGCGCCGCTTGGGGTACTCGACCAGATCCCCTTCGACAAACCCGCGAAAGACTTGCTGGCGAATACAGATATCGCCGACATCGACGCCGCGCTCAGCAATTTGCGCAGCGTTGTCTGCAAAGCAGAGCCAGGGGAGAAATTCTGCGCCAAGGGCACACCCGCCGCGCTGTCACCCGGCCTTCCCGTCTTCGACCTGGCGCTACCAGAACCGGCCCTGGGCAGCGTCGAGTTTGCGAGTCACGCTTCCACCACGGGCGTGATGACCCTCGCTGTGGTCACCCGTGGCCGCTCGGACGCCGCTCGGCTCTGGGTCGCGCGTTCGGCGGATGCGGGCAGCACCTGGAAGACGCACCAGCACGATCTGGCTGCGCTGCCGCAGACCCGGCGCGTGCTCCTGCGCATTGCGCGCCAGGACTGGGTGCTCGTGTTGCGCGAGCATGAAGCCGGCGAGACTCTCGACGCCCTGAGCGTGCACGACGCGCAACTCACTCCGAGCGCCCATATCGAACTGCGCGGCACGTCCCGATTTGAACGCGCGGGGTCCATCGCGGCAGGCTTGAAGACTGCCGACGACGTGACCGCGGTGGTGGCGGTCACCGGCGCAGCCAAGGGTCCGCAGCTGCAGTACTGGTCCGGGGATGTAATGCTCGCGTCAGTGTCGCCACCGAAGCAGGGCGCTCTCGTTGGGCTACTCGCCGAGGAGCCACCACATCTTCTGCTCGCCAGCGTGGCCCCCACCGGTTTCTACCAACTGGCGCAGGTCAAGATCCCGCCACCGCGGGCGCCGTTTCCTGACGCCACCCGGACCTCTGTGGCCTACGTGGATCAATTGACCTTGAATGAGACGCCCGCAGCCCGTTGCGGCTTGCCTGGAGAACCCTTCGACATCATCTCCGCTCACGGACCGAAAAAGGACGCCTTCTTCGCGCTCTCCGAGCGCGCCATGTACCCCTTCAAGTTCGAGCCCCGGCCGGGGGCCTCGGTGCAGCCAGTCTGCGGCAGTTGCCCACCCGGACTGCTCGAGCGATCTGCTGAAGGCCTGCGCCTGTTCCTACCCGTGCGCCGCTCGCTATCGGGACTCCCCATCGATCTCGCTGCCGGACGCGCGCCCGGCGCTCCGGGAGCCCTCGGCGTGGGCTGCACCACCACGCAGCTAGTGCTGGCCTACCCCCTGGGCAAAGACCTGGTCGTGCAACCCACCGAGAATGAGTCCTGGCGCTATGCCGCAGCCGAAGTCATCGCCCGCGACGTCGCTGTCGCCGACGTGAGCGTGCTCGGCACGCCGAAACACACCGTGATCGCCTGGCGTAGCCAATCCACAGACCGCCTCGAAGTCTTCGCCCACCGCCGCCCCGCACCGACAAACTAGACGCGAAGTCGACGCCACAAGAACGCACACTGACGCGCCTCACCCGCGAACCGCGGGTCCACATTGCGCTGGTGCGCCCGCGACGCACTGGGGTACTTCGGCATTCTGAGCAACCTCACGCCCCGCAAAACCAACCGCCGAAGGTGAGACTTGAGCCGGCAGAAAACTCCGCCGACAATCGCCCCTCCCCA
>CBDUPW010000365.1:0-7041 GCA_965369205.1 uncultured Polyangiaceae bacterium
CCTGGCCGTCGGAGACGCCGTCGCCGTCGTCGTCCGCGTCGCACGCGTCGCCCTTGCCGTCTTGATCTAGGTCTTCTTGCTCGGGGTCGGACACTTTTGGACAGACGTCGTCGGCATCGAGCACGCCGTCGCCGTCGTTGTCGTCGGCGCAGGCATCACCGCGACCGTCCTTGTCCGTGTCGGTCTGGCTCGCGTTCTTCTTTTTCGGGCAGTTGTCCTGCTCGTCTTTAATGCCGTCGCCGTCGTCGTCGCCGTCACAGGCGTCGCCTTTGCCGTCTTTGTCCGTATCCAACTGCCCTTTGTTGGCCACCTTGGGGCAGTTGTCCTTTTCGTCTTTCACGCCGTCGCCATCGTCATCGCCGTCGCAGGCGTCGCCTTTGCCGTTGTTGTCCGTGTCAGTTTGCGCGGCGTTCTTGTGCTTTGGGCAGTTGTCTTTTGGGTCGTTCACACCATCGCCGTCATCGTCCCCGTCACAGGCGTCGCCTTTGCCGTCTTTGTCGGTGTCGTTCTGGCCCGCGTTCTTCACATTGACGCAGTTGTCGTTCTTGTCGGGCACACCGTCGCCATCTTTATCCGGCATGCCGCCGTGCTTGACGAGGTCCATGTACAGGGACCAGTTCCAGCCCGAACCGGGATCCGTGTGCGTAGAGCAGTCCGGCGCTTCTCCGTGGCCCAAGATGTGTTTGCGGTCCCGGGGGATCCCGTACTTGTCGCAAAGCCAGGCGCTCAGCTTCGCAGAGCCCTGATACAGGTTCTGGGTGTACCACTTCTTTGGGGCTTCGACGTAGCCTTCGTGTTCGATGCCAATGGTATTCGTATTGAAACAAGCGTCGTGCCAAGCGATGTCGCTGTCGTCCACCATCTGAGTGACTTCCCCATCGCTAGAGCGCACGACGTAGTGTGACGAGACATTGGCGCTCGGATTCTTGAACCAGGAGATGGTTCCCGCGTAGGAGCCCTGTGTCGTATGAACTACGATGAAGTCGATCTGGCTCGCGCCTCTGGAAGCAGGTGAATAGTTGCTGGAATGCGCAGCGCTCCACTTGGCGCCTGGGTACCCAAGCCCTTGCACGACAGTGTCGAGAGTGTCGCTTTCCACCCCGCTACCAACGACTTCGATGCTGCGACCCACGTCGTCCACCGTCGAAAAGCCCGTGGCCAGCAGGCGCAACGTCGCTTCCACCAATGCATCGCCACCGTATGCCGCGAGTGCAGGACTCCACTCGGACGCTTGCTGCGGCGCGGTACCCAGCTTGCGCGCTTCATCCGACAAGAGCGCGGCGCCCGCGCGCACGTTCGTGCGTGGATCCAAGCGCACTTCGCCCTGCGGAACCGTCAACAGGGACGCTGCATCTTCCACCCGCGTGAGCTCAGCGCTGCCAATGCCCATCAAACCGGCAGCCGCGGGTTGGTGCTCTGCCTCACCGGGGTGCGCGTGCCGAGGGTGCAGGTTCATGCTCATGCCGCTTTGGACCCAGGCAACCGTGGCCAGTAGCTCCGCTGGCACCCCCGTCTCGCGCTCTGCATCTCGAAAGAAGCCGATGAGCTCGGATTGTCCTCGAAGTTCAGCACGCCTTTCGGGGTACGGTGCGGGAGGAGCCGCGCAGGCCGTCAATACCCAAAAGAACAGCGCGAACCCGATCCAATTCCTCTGCGAGCGACGAGACATGGTCGCTCTCTTTGCAAACTCAGGACCAAGGCGGTTTGCGCATCCGCATCCCAACTTCTTCGCGGGATCCGGCGATGTTCGATGCGGTCGCCTGGTCACTCAACCCCCGGGCTGGTCAGCAGACCCCCACCACAGACGACCACGCTCTCGCTTCGCTCCGGTTTTGGGGCCTGGGCGCATGCCTCATTGGTCTGGCAGCGCGAGCTTTCCCACAACGGGGAAGTGATCAGAAGGGAAGCGACCGCCCACGTTGTAGTGATCGATCGAAGCCGACAACACGTTCTGTTTCTTGCCTTGCGCCAGGACGTAGTCGATCTTGTTACCACCAGTACCGCCCTTGAATCCGTGCGCCGTTCCCACCTTGGTCTCGTTGGGATGCACCGCGCGGAACGTGTCCAGCATGGGCAGCGGGTTGTTTTTTCCGCCGATCTTGGCGTTGCCCTTGAGGAACTTGATCACAAGATTGCCTTCGCCCGCGTTCAAGTCTCCCATCACGATGAATCGGTCCTTTGGAGCTCTCTTGGCGACTACATCCATCAACAGCGCCGCGCTTTTCTCACGTGAGTTCT
The DNA here is from genome assembly GCA_965369205.1 of uncultured Polyangiaceae bacterium. GTDB lineage: Bacteria > Myxococcota_A > Polyangia > Polyangiales > Polyangiaceae > JACKEA01. Next base: position 2,239 of record CBDUPW010000365.1, read on the forward strand.
GAGAGATGTGATCGAAATGCGTGTTGTAGACGTACAAGCCGTAGCCACTACTCTTCTCGACGAAACGGCCCCAGGTCACGATCCGCGGCAGCTGATTGCCAAAGCTGGTCGAAGCGGGCTTGTTCGGAGTGCTTGAGAGCCAAAACGTGTCGGAATTCTTCACTGCAAAGCGCGCGGACCGATAGTAGATCGCGCAGAACTCCCCACCTTTTCCGCCATCCCGGCCAATGCCGACGCGCTTGTACCCCGCAATGGCTTTGTCGATCTCTTGAAGCTGAAACAGACGCGCCTCTTGAAGGCCAACGAAGTCGGCGTCCTGGTTCTTGAAGACGTCGAAGACGAGTGATTTGCGTTTTGGCCAGGAGTCGGGGCCGTCGTTGGCCGTTCCAAGGCGAATGTTGAAGGTCATGAACTTGACCTTTGGACCGGGGATCGGTGGGTTGACCGTGCCGCCAGCGCCGGCGTCGCCACCACCGCTGCCACCTGGCGGCGCCCCGGCTTGACCCGCGACCCCGCCTTCACCGGCATAGCCACCCGCACCCGCGCTGCCGGCTGCTCCAGCACTTCCGACCCAGCCTGCTGCGCCGCCGGCGATCCCGGATCCGCCACCGGCATTGTCCGCGTAGGCGTTCGGGGAACTGTCTGCTCCGCAGGCCGCACAAACTGCGGCAACCCCGAATAGAACCAGCAGCCGCCAACTGCAATCAGATCCTTGGCCTTTTCTCGGTAGCACACTTGGCATCGTTGCCTGCTTTCTCCTTCATGAAATCACGGACAGTTCTGCGACTTCACGCTGGTACCAGCGCCGATGGTCGAGTCCTCGGTGAACTTGAACGGGACGCTTTGGCACCACCAAATTCCGCAGTTCTTCTGGACCTGAACGTGGGTGTGGGGGCCCGTGGACCAGCCGCTGTTGCCGCTCTTACCCAAGATCGCGCCTTGCCCCACGCTCTGGCCCGCGCTGACCGTGGGCTTCGAAAGGTGCATGTACAGGCCCACGCTGCCATCCGAATGCAGCACCTCCACGGTATTTGCGAAGTTCGCGCAACTGGAGCTGCCGCTGTTGTAGCAAGGGCTGCCTGGCTTCGACACGTAGCGCACCTGCAGCACTTTCCCGCCGCGCATCGCGCGAACATTGGTGCCAACCGGCATGGGAAAGTCGTAGGCATAATGGTCCTTGCCCGTGTGCGAGCCGGTATTGTTGCCGTTCGAACACGTGCGCGTGCTGCCGCAGTCGTAGGGCAACTTGTAGTCGTTCTTCGTCTTGCAAAAGTCCGGCGTCCCGCTGGGTGCTTCTACGCAGCCCAGCGGGCACTTGGCTTTGACCGTCCATTTGCCGCCAGGGCAGTATAAAATGCTGCCGTTTTGCGCTGGCAGGAGCGGAACGCGGCAGCCGCGCTTTTCTGCTTCCTTCGCAACACCGGAACCGCACCAGGCAACTTCGACGAAGCACTTGCACACGGGTAGCTCACACTCGTCGTTCAGCTTCTTCGAACCGGCGTCGTACAAACACTTTCCGGGACAGTCCTCGAGCACGGACCACTTGTCGTTTGAGCACTTCAGGAGTTTCGCGCCTGTACCGACGCTTTTCGGCAAATCGCAACCGGCCTTGTCAGCCTCCGCCTTCGCGCGACCAGAGCAGTACGGTCCGTCGCCAAAGAAGCAACCGCACTTGGGCACTGCGGCGTCAGCGCCTGCAGCACCAGCGACGCTTGCGGCGCCGCCCAAGCCGGCCGCACCGGCGCTGCCGCCAGCACCGCCACCGCCGGGGAACCCGCTAGCGCCGGCGTGGCCTACCCACCCGGCATCCGTTTCGGCGCCGGAGAAGTCGCCGCCTTGCCCGCCGTATCCAGCACTTCCAAGAGGGCCGTCCGCATCCGACGCGCAGGCACTGACGCACACGAGTGTGATCGCCGCCCACGCAAGACCGCTGCTGCTTCCCATGCCTGACGGTGTGTGCAAGTCGCGCGCCACGCTAGCGCCATGGCAGTTGCTTGCGAGTTTGCCCGAAAGTGCAGGTCAAAGTACATCCAGTGGGGGTCCAGTGACCAGCGAGCGGCCATCGCGAGTGGGGGTTCAGTGACCAGTTGCGAGGCTTTCGAAAACAAGGGTGGCGCCCCGAGTGCTGCGTCAGTCCCTGCTCCAAAGCCCATGCTTGCGCAGCAGATCGCGCAAGTGATGGCGTTCGATGCCCGCCAGGGCAGACGCGCGAGATAGGTTCTTCTCGGCCCGCGTGATCAGTCGCTCCAAGTAGTCGCGCTCGAATTCGTCGATCAGGGTGCGCTTGGCCTCTTTGAACATTGGAAGTGCTTCCGATGTACCCGGAGCCTGTTCCGTCCCCCTAGCCGCCCGGCTGCATTCCCCCATCAGCATGCGCTCGAAGGAAAGATCCGTTGGCAAGATGACGTCTCCGCCGGCAAGTACTGCCGCCCGTTCCACGGTGTGGAGCAGTTCCCGCACGTTGCCCGGGTAGTCGCGGCCGGAAAGCTCTTGCATCGCCTCGGGAGACACAGCTCGGGCGCCCTGCACGTGCGGGGGCAGTCGCGCGAGGAAGTGCTGCACCAACGTCGGAATGTCCTCGGGCCGCTCGCCCAGCGCCGGAATTGCCACGCGGGCCTGGGCGAGGCGGTAGTACAAGTCTTCCCGGAATTTCTTCTGGTTGATTCGCGCCCTGAGATCGCGCCAGGTGGCTGCCACGACGCGAGCTGCCACTGGAATGGGCGTCGCACTTCCGACCCGCGTGACGTGCCGTTGCTCCAGAACGCGCAGAAGCTTGGGCTGGAGGTCCATGGGCAACTCGCCAACTTCGTCCAGGAATACGGTTCCCTTGCCGGCCGCTTCGAACACCCCCGGTCGGCGCTCTTGGGCCCCGGTAAACGCGCCGCGTTCATGACCAAAAAGTACGCTTTCTGCAAGCGATGCAGGGATCGCCGTGCAGTCCAGTACCACGAAGGAACCGCTCGCGTGCGCACTGCGTTCGTGCACGGCACGCGCGGCGAGTTCCTTGCCCGTTCCGGTGGGACCTTCGATCAGCAGCGCGAGCTCAGTGCTTGCAAGGCGCGCTAGCAAGGAGAACACGCTGCGCATGGCTGCGCTATCGCCAACCAGTGCACCAAAGCTTGCGAGTTCCTCGGTCTGCGACTCGACGGGCACGTCAAGTTCGACACGCATCAGTGTCGCACCGAGTTGCAACGTCGCGCCGGTGGGCACGACCGCCGACGCGATGCGCGCGCCGTGGTAGACCGTGCCATTGAGGCTGTCTAAGTCGCGAACCTGGATGCCGTCCGCACCCGGCGCCAGCTCCACATGAAAACTCGACGCAGTACCGTCGCTGAGTCGCACGTCGGCTGCAACAGATCGCCCGACTACGACCTTGTTGGCACGCACTGCGGTGCGCGCGCCCACATCCGGTCCGGACACGATCTCCACGACCACGCCGTGGGCCGTCGTGCGTACCGGGCCTGACGCCCTGGCCACCGTCGGCATCTGGTCGTCCGCTTGGTCGAAAGGAGGCACGGACCTGAGTGTAGCGTCGTGGCTTGCCCAGACGCGCCAACGAAATCAAATGCCGCATAGTTTTTTCGCCCGTTCCGAGGAACACCCGAAGCTAGACCGCGAAGCAACGCAGGATCGCTCTTCACTTTCGCACCTTCGTTCGCGCTTTCGCGCTCAGGCTGATACTCTGCGGACATGATGAGCACGATCGGACGCAGGATACTGGCCGTAGGACTGGCGGCTCTGGCGGTGGCGTGCAGCAGCGATTCCGACGGTGGCGGCTCCGACGCGGGGGCCAGTGGCGGAACCGGCGGCTCGAGTGCTTCCGGGGGAACCGGCGCGTCTGCAAGCGGGGGCGCGTCCGGGGGTGGCGGCGCGTCCGGTGGGGGTGCGGGCGCGGGAGCCACTGGCGGTGCCGGCGGCGCAAGCCCGTGCGGAGCGCTCTGCGCCAATTCGGCGATCGGTAATTGCCCCAACGATCCCGCGGCAGCGGAGTGTATCCCCGACTGCGAAAAGGCGCGCAACGAGCTTCCCGGTTGTTTGGCCGAGTATGACGCATTCCTGCTCTGCGCATCCACGCAGGCGGCATCCAATCTGGAATGCATCGCGAACGGGACCACCTTCGTGAAGTCCGGCGTCTGCGCTGCCGAGATCACCGCGTTCACGACCTGCACAGGTTAGCGGGCGCGCTTGATCCGCGAGCGCGCGCGGCCTACTCTCATCTGATGCGCTCGTGGCACCTCGCAATCACTGCCACCTTGGTTGCGTGCAGTGCGCCGGAGTTCCAGGTCGTTCCCGCGGGGGATGCCTCCACGGGCGCTTCCGGCGGAGCTTCGGCGGGTGCGGGCGGCAGCGCGGGCTCGAGCGGGTCCGCAGGCACCGGCGCAGTTTCCGGTAGCGGGGGCTCGGGAGGGATCGACGGCGGGGCGGCGCAGCTGGCCCTCACCTTCACGTGGGTGCAGCGAATCGTCCGAAACGGCTCTGAATACGCCGGCGGTCTCGCGCTTCGCCCCAACAAGAATGCTGTGCTGGCCTACTTCGACGACGAAGAGTCCGCTGTCGGATTAGCGGAGATGGCCGCCGTGGACGGAAAGCTGCAACTGGCCACACCCTACACTGCCACGTCGGGCACGGCGCGCGTGCACGATCTGAGCTTGGGCAAGACCAGCGGCAATGCTCTGCTTGCATTCGACTTTTCGGGCGCGTCACCGTTCTCGGCCACCACAGCACTGAGTTTCGACAGCGCGCTGGTGGCGCCGTCCCCCTTGCGGGCGCACGTGTACGACGCGCCGGTTGCAACCTCCACCA
>CBDUPW010000366.1:0-6988 GCA_965369205.1 uncultured Polyangiaceae bacterium
GCGCTTCTCGTCGAAGCCCCGGCGCATACCTTGCCGATGCCGGTCGACGATTCAATGCTCCGCGCGCTACGTGACGCGGTCGCGGAGCAGTTCGGGTGTGATCTGCCTGACGTTGTTGTTGCGCTTTTGGAACAGCATGATGGGATCGCCAGGACCGAGCTTGGGACCGCGCTCCTTTCGGCGACTGAGATGTTGGAGTCGCTTTGGCTACGGGAAATCGATCCCTGCCTGATGCCGATCTCGGGCGATCTCGCGGGCAATCATGCAGTGCTTCGCCTGGATCCGGGCGCGTCGGACCACGGCGCGGTCTACGGCTTCTGGCACGAAGACTTTGCCGACGCGGGCCTGGAGTTCATGGCGCGTAATGCGGCCGAGTACCTGATGCTCGCGCGCCAGCACGTGATAGACACGGTCACCGACATGTACCGAGGGCCTTCGCCGGTGACATAGCAAGTCGGAGTTTCGACGGGATGGGCCACGGGGCGAAAGTCGCGCGGCAGGCCAGTGGTGCCAACTCCCCCGCGCCGGCGCGGCACATGGCGCGTTGCGCACTCCGGGACTGCAATGCAGGCTGCGTCTCGAGATGTGCGCTACGCTTTCGCATGGGGTCCGAGCGTTCACGCCAACGACGAGGGGTGGACGCGGTACGGCGGCGGGGGTCGCGTTTTCGGATCGCGATGGCGTGGATGCCACTGCTAGCGGTTTCTCAACGTGACGCTCAGGCGCGTGCAGTGAAGGCAGCTCCGGCGCGAATGCGGCGACCGCGATGGGGCTTCACCCCGGCCTGCTCCGGCGCGGATGCGCTGACCGCGTCGGGGTTTCGCTCCGGCGCGGCCTACGCCCAGGCAGCGTACGCCAGCGCGGCACGAACGTCGTCTGCATCGATGCACGTCGTCCGTGCCGCCGACGGAGGCGTCAGCCTTGGCGTTGGAACGAGCGTTGGGCACCACGTCGTGGCGTCCCCCGCGCGGGCGCTTCGCCCGCGCTTGGGGGCGCCGGCGCCCGGAGGTGGAGCCGAGGACGCCGACCGTGAAGCGACGCGCACGTGCGGGGGCATCTAATCAAACAGGCGCTTCAATGCGACGGGCTGGGAGCGACGGGCTGGGAGCGACGGGCTAGGGGCCACAGGCGTTCATCCGTGGACCTCAACGCGGAGCTGCACGCTCTGCGCGGGCGCGAGCTACGCCGGAACGTCCGTAGGTCGAGAACGCCTGCGGTAGGGGCGCTTTTAGGCCCTGGGTCTGGAGGCCTTCAAGATGAAACGCGACGGCCGCCCGCATCTCGACTTCCACATCTTGCTCGCACCCGTGGCAACACAGCCCGGAAGATCTGGGGAGTATGCAGAGAATCCGGTGTCTGTGCGTTCGATAACGACGAGGTATCTCATTGCAGACCTGCTTGTTTTAGCACGCTGTTCAGGGTTCCGGCAGCGAGCTCGTCGCCAGGCTCCGAAGCAAATCCCATCTGGGGCAGCCCCACGGGCGTGGACCTCACGAGTTTCCGTGGAACTTGTGCGGCGCGCAGGGCTCCCGGGATGAGCAATCGCAGGGCGAGCGAAGCAAGCGTGAGTGCTGGCCGGTCTAGCGAAGTCCCGCGAGGGGTTTGTCGGCGGTGTTCTTCTCGAACGCGTCGACCGCGCAGGAGAAGAACCGCTCGCCGTTGCTGGAACCCGAGATGCGGGTTGCGCACGTGATGATCAGCGTCTCCCGCGCTTCGAGGTGGACCGCGCCGAGCTTGGGCTTGAACTCCGCGACGCCTCCGTCGGCGGTGCGCTTCATCAGACCCACCTCGTTGGCCCCGATGTAGACTTCGCCGAGGAACTTGGCGACGCTGGAGAACGGCGTGGCCCCGAGGGGGTTTTGGCCGGTTTGTGCCCAGTCGGTGCCGGACCCCTCGAGGAGCGTGCCGCCCAGCGTGACCGCGTATTGCTCCGTGGGGGATTCCACGTGCACATCCGTGATGATGCCGTCGACGGGCGTGGCGACCGCATCCCAGGCGCTGCCGTTCCAGCGCGCGATCATCCCGTTGCCCCCGACCGCGTAGAGGCAGTCCGGGGCAGTGCCGTGGATCTTGTTGCACGGGTGCGGCAAGGCCGGGAGCTCGCTCCACGTGCTGCCATCGAACATGAAGACGGGGTAGGTTTTGTTCCGCCCTGCATCCATGCGCGTGCCCCATACGTAGACGTGCGAGTCGTCCAGGCCCCACACGCCCTCGGGCGTCACGTCGGGAAGCTGCATCTTCTCGGAGCCCCGCTCCGTGTCCATGATCTCCCGGAACAGGTACACCCCGCCCAGCGTAGCACCTGTGACGAAGACGTGGCCCGCGTCGGCGCGCCAGATCCCCGTCAATAAGTCCTGAAATTGATACAGGGTGTGCGTAGTCACGAGACCGTCTTGCGCAGGTTCGTTCACGATGACGTAGTGGTCCCGCTCGGTTCCGTCTTCGCCGCGTGGGCCTACGCTTTCGAGAAACCGCCTTCCAATCACGACGCAGTCCATGTTGCTGTGACCGGAGGACTGACGATACTGACAAACGAGCGGCGCGTTCATGTGCGGACCCTCCCATTTGGGCCCATGGGAGTCCATAGGTTCACCGGGCGGTCGTGACGGCGGCGAAGCGCGGAAGTGTTGGCGCCTGGAGCGCCGCGCGTTGGGCCCTGGTGATCGGGCGACCTGTCGTGGGCCGGGTGATTGCGCAGCGGCTTGGTGTTCGTGCGGACGAAATCGGTTGGTATTGACGGCGACGCGCGTGGAGGTGTGATTGCACGTGCGCGGTGAGGCTTGCTGCGCGCAAACTATGGCGTCGCTGTGCGCTCTCGCTGTGCGTCATACGGAGCTGCGTTGCGCGGAGCGTTGGCGCACCGCGTTGCGCGCGCGTCGTTGACAGGATCTGAAACAAGCGGATAGCATCCCGCCGATGATCAAAAATCCGCTTCGGGATTGGATGCTGTGGGCAGTGATGTTGGTCGGACTGCTCAGTGTTGGCTGCGGTGCGGGGCTGCGCTTTGAGCGTGAAGCGGTGCTTGGAGCGGTGACAGACGCCAAGACCCAGTCCGCTCGCGTTTCCCTTACTTTTGAAGTCTGGGACGGTGAAAACCAGCTGACGAACCTGTCGAAAGAAAGCTTTCGCGTTTTCGAGGACGGACAGCCGGCAACCAGTGAGTCGATCAGTGAGGCTGCGAATGCCGAGCGGCGCGTGCCTGTGGTGCTGCTGCTGGATACCAGCTTGAGCATGTACCAGGCCAACGCCATGGGCGCGTTGAAGACCGCCGCGAAGCGCTTTGTCGACGAGCTCTCAAAGAACGGCTTCGAAGTCACCGTTTTCCGGTTCGCGTCCAAGATCGAAAAGGTGGACTCCATCGACGCGATCCCGGACAAATTTGACGAAGAGGGTGGCGAACGCTGGACGTCTCTCTACGCAGCAGTCGCCCAGGGCATGGCGTTCCGCGATGACGCGATCTTGGTCGTGTTCTCGGATGGTGCAGACAACTATTCCCAGAACCATGGGGTTGCCGGGCTGGGCCAAGTCCAGTCTTACGTTCTGCCGCGCGAGCAAGGTGGCAGCGGTTCCATGCGCGTCGCACATACCATCGGCTTCGGTAACGTGCGGAGCGAGCGGGATCGTCAGGGAATTGCCGGGGGCGACGCCCTGCAGCGACTTGCGAACAACGGCTCTTTCCACTTTGCCGGTCAGTCTGGCGCGTTAGATACGGTGTTCCAAGACGTCGCGAACCGAATTCGCAACGTCTATGTGTTCGACTACTTCTCTCCCAACCTTTCCGGTACCCACAGCGTGGTCGTCGAGGTTCGCATCGGAAACCGCGTGGTGCAGTCGCGCCCAATGGAGTTCACCGTTTCGGACAAGGTGTCTGCTGCGGGTGGTGCCGGTGCGGGCGTCGGGCTCCCGCCGGAGATCGATGGCAACCCAGAAGAAATGATGCGAATGGTCCAGCAGCTGGAGGTGTTGGACAAGGAGTGCCAGCAGGGACTCAACTGTGAGAAGCTTTTCGACATGCTCGAGCTCATGATCGGGAAGCTGCCGCCGGCGGCTCGCGCCGGGATCCCTATAGGACAAGGTTCAGACGCGGGTCGAGAGAAACTTCGTACCGCGTGCACGCCCGCGCGCCCGCATATCTGCGGCTTGCTCAAGGCCGCTGAGGCCGCTGGCGCCCGCGCGTCCACTCCCGCTCCGGGAACTTCCTTCCTGGGTGCAGCAGTCGGACTAAACTCGAGTGGTGGCGTCACAGTTACGGCAACCCTGCCGGGAACCCCTGCAGAGGCTTCCGGACTAAAGGCCGGAGACATCATCACCGCCGTGGACGGTGAGGAGGTCACGAGCCCTGCTGGCTTCACCTCGAGCGTTTCCAGCAAACCCGTTGGTTCGATCGTCAAGCTCACCGTGACGCGTGGCGGTGAAACCCTCGAAATACAAGTAATGACCGTAAAACGACCGGCGAAGTAGCACCCATGACGCTTCGCTTCGCTCTGCTTGCGCTTGGCCTGGGAGCGTGCGCGCCGCCGCCCGCGGCACTGCCGCCACGGGTGGCGCTCACGATCAAGAACGCGGCGCCAGATCGTGTGTGCGACGTATTCATCCGGCCTTCCGAGCAGCACGCAGCGGGTTGGGGCCAGGACTGGCTGGACCGCGACGAATTCGTCGCGCCTGGCCTCGCGCGGCGCTTTCAGCTGGATCCGGAGCGCACGTGGGACGTGCAGGTCGTTTCGTGTGGTGGAAGCGTTCTGTACGAGTCGGCGCAAACCAAGTTTGGCGCCGACACCGAGGTTGTAGTTTCGAGCAGTCCAGCGGAAAAGTAGACTTGGCCGAGCCGCGCCGTGGGCGCTCCGCGTTGACCGGGACTACGGCTTTGCGTCTAAGATCTGTCTCGCGGCTTTGGCGACTTTGGGGGCGGGGTCTTGTTCGAATTTTTGGGCGATGGTTTTGGCATCGGGGTCGTGGCGGCCGAGGCAGGTGAGGGCGGACATGCGGCTGGGTTCGGTGTTGGCGTTGTTGTCCAAGAGTTTTTGGAGGATGGCGAGCGCCTTGGTTTTCTGTTCCGCGTTGAGTTTCTTTTGTTCGAACAAGCCGCACACGCCCCAGGGCAACTTGGTGGACGCGGCTTTGCCGGCGCTGGCTGCGCTTTCGACGTGGGTCAGCAGGGCGTCCCATTCCTCGACGCAGGGAGCGTCGAAGTCGGTGCCGCCAACGCGGCCGATCATCTCCGCGGCGCGAGCGGCGACTTCGGGCTCGGCGTCGTCCAGAAACGTGCGCCAGGTCTTGCAGTTGTTCTGCTGACGCGCGGCGTCTTTTCTTGCTCCGTCGCGCATGGCGCCCACGGCTTCGCCGCGCACTTTGGGATCCTTGTCCGCCTTGGCCAGTTCGATGACGAAGTCGTATTGCTCCGGGTTCTGGCGCAGGAACGCGCCGACCAGCGTGACGCGACACAGGGACAGGGCATGCGTGCGGGCGACGTTGAGCGCGCGCTCGTCGAGCTGGGTGTCCGCCAGCTTGATGGCGGCCGCTTGCAGCGCGATCCCTCCGCAGTTGTTCGGATTGCGTTCTTTTTCGAGGGCGTCCAACAGCGCGCTGGCGATGGCCGCGTTTTTGATGGGCCGCGTGCCGCTGACCGCCAAGCCCACGGCCGCAACGTGACGCACGGCGGGGCTCTTGTCCGCGAGGATTTCGACCAGCGTCGGTAGCATCTCTTGGCGACCGGGGAAGCTCGCCCACTCGATCCAGTCTTGCATGGGTTTGCACGCACCCGCGAACTCAGTGCTGCCCCACTTGCAGCTGCCGGTGACCTTTTCGATTTCTTTGACGACCTCGGCGTCGTTGCCCGGCGCGTGCAAACCCCGCTGCGGCTCCGCAGTCGGCGCAGACGCCGACGGCGCAGCGGCCACGGACGCCGTTGGGGGCGCGCTCGGGGCGGCCGTGACTTTGTCGCTGCTCGCTGGCGCTGGAGTGTCGGGCGGCGCTTTCTTTTCGTTGCATGCGGCGAGAGCCAAGGCCGAGGCCAGGGTACAAAGGACGATGCGGGCGTGCATGTGGGCGGGCGTAGATCGGGCGGCTCGGCGGGGCAAAGCATCGCGACGGGGTCTGCGGTTTTGCGTTTTCAACCGATTCGTTTTCTCGCGAAGGTCGAGGCGGGTGCTGGGTTGCCGACGCTCGAATTTCAGTCGCTCGATGCGACGGACCACTCAACGCCAGTGGGCCCCATACTGAAGGTGCCCTTCGACCCGAGCGCCAACGGAACGTTCAACATCGACCTGCCGGAATTTGACATCCCGGCCGAAGCAAATCCCATCTCGGGCAGCGCCATGAGCGTCGACCTCGCGAGCTTCCGTGGAACTCTGTGCGGCGCGCAGGGCGAACATTGTGGTCAGGCCGACGGCGACGTGACCAAACCGATCCCGCTGAGTCTGAACGGGTCTACCTGGTTCATGACCAAAGCAACTGGGGTCTTTCCCAATCCGTCGAAAATCGACTGCCAAGGCAACATGTCGCCGCCGTGACGTGTTGTCGCCTTGGTCGGGGTGCTCCGTGGGCGTGCGCCCTTTGCCAAAACTGGACTGAACTCTGCCACCCAGCGAGGCGACAGATTCATGTCGACGAGAGCTTTCATCCCACGCGGATGGGCAGTTCAACTTCTTCGACGCGCCAGGCAGCGTACGCCAGCGCGGCACGAACGTCGCCCGCATCGATGTACGGATACGCTGCAAGGACATCGTCGACGCTCTTGCCGGCCGCTAGGAGGCCAATCACCGTGCCGACCGTGACGCGGAGCCCTCGAATGCAGGGGCGTCCGCCCATCACGGCGGGATCGTGAGTGATGCGTTCCGGTTGATCCATCGCGCTACATGCTAGCACGTCGGCCGTGCCGCTGACGGAGCGTCAACCTTGGCGTTGGAAGGAACTTGGGCGCCACGTCGTCGCGTGCCCCGCGCGGGCGCTGCGCCCGCGTTTGGGGGCGCCGGCGAGCGCAGGCGAAGCC
>CBDUPW010000367.1:0-6971 GCA_965369205.1 uncultured Polyangiaceae bacterium
TCCGCTGCCGCAGCCAGCGCCGCTGCAGGTGGTGATGTCGAGTTGCCAGCTGTTCAACTTGCCGGTGTCGGCCCCGGCGCGATCTGCGACCACGAGCGTCCACGTACCCGCGGCATCCTGTCCGTCGAATGCCGTGACGCTGAAGGTCTTCTTCAAGTCGTCGGCGCTACCGCCATCCCGCTCTTGAAGGACGACTTCGCCCCCGCCTTGGCGCACGAGCTTGACGACCAAGTCCCCCTGGTAGGTATGCGTGATGTCCACGCTCACGCTGAGTGCGGAGATCGCACCGGCATCCGGGACGACAATGTCGCTGGACACGCCAACAGCGTTATTGTCCGGAATGTTGGCGCCGGGGGACGCCGCGTAAGTCTTGCCCGTGCCGGTGCAAGCCGCATCCGCGCTGCAATCCGAGTCTGCACAGTCCTCGTCACCATCGTGGTCGTTGTCTTTTCCGTCGTTGCAGAGCTCGACGACGGGTTCCAATTTCGGAAGGTCGCTTGCATATACGGTTCCTTCCTTTTCCACGTACTTGTAGGAGAGGTAGCCGTAGCCCTTGCCGTGGGGATTATCGATGCCGAACTTCTCGGTGCCCCAAGAGTTCTTGAACACGAAGAAGCCGGTTTCTTTGATGGGATTGCCGTCGGCATCCACCGCCGGATTGCCCTCAGCGTCCAGGGGCTGCACTTCGGCTTCGTCGTCCCAGCCAACGAGCAAGATGGCGTGTCCGGCGCGTTTCGCCAGGCTCTCGCTGCGGTCCTTTTCGTTGGGGTAGGGCACGTAGCCCTTGCGCCACAGGTCGTTGCTGGTGGGCAGGGTGGAGCCGCGGTGGTTCCAGGCTTGGTAGTAAAACGTCAACCCCACCGTTGCGGCCTGCCGCTTCGAGGTCATATGCGCTTTGATGCTGTTTACCTTGGAGTTGATCCAGCGACCCTTGGGCAAAAAGAATTGCAGCCCGTTCTTGGCAGAGTCCGGAGGATTTCCGTTTGTGTAGCATTTGAGCGGCTGGCTCTCGCCGCCCACGCATTCCGCGTCATCAGAGCTGCTCCAGCGCGAAGTCTGGTAGGGCCAAGCCGCCTCCACGGGGATGCCGAATTTGTTGATGGCGTCGAGATTGCTCCTTGCGTTGGAGCCCTCGGTGTAGGTGAAGGCGCCTTGTTGTGCTTTCACCGACCACTGCAAGTACTGCTCAGAGAAGTCGGGATCCGGCGTCGACCCCTCTTTGATGTAGAGATTCTCCATCAGCCCAACCGTTGCGAAGATCGAGCAGACGCCACGACTCGCCTGGTTGCGCACAGGGGACTGATCCGCGATGAGCTCGAAGAACTGCTTCGGGTACACGGCGTCAGCCTTGCCCAGTTCGTCGAGCTTGGCGTTGTCCGGCGCGTCTTGAAACAGCGCGTCGACGTCCGAAAGCGGCGCGTCGTTATCGACGACCGCCTTGGACGGCGAGGCGCCGTCTTCGCTGGAGCAGCCGAAAGCGGCCAGGGAAAGGACTAACAAGTAGGGGGTGTGGCGCATGGGGGAACCTTTGACTACAGTGTCGTACACTATCCTACCGGGAAGCAACGACAGACTGCAGGGTAGCGCGCCAGCCCCTCCTAGGGGAGGGCCTTCGATGTTCCAGCACAACCGCAGATTTTCAGTCTCGGCGTCCGACGCCGGGGACTTTCGCCTTGGCGATGGAAACACCTTAGACTTGCCTACGTAATAAGGATGGTGACCGTGAAACGCTTCTTTGCTTGCTTGCTGCTTGGGCTGGGTGTCGCGACGTCCGTCGCCTGTTCGTCGGACGACAACCGCAACCCAGTGATCGAGCCCATCAATGACCCGTGGACTGCCGCCGTCGGCGTGCCGGTCAAGATCCCAGTCGTGGCGACGGACCCCGATGGCGACGCCGTATCGTACGACTACAAGTCGGACCGCAAGATCAACGCCAACATGCAGACCGTGGGTGGCAACGGGATCTTCGTGTGGACCCCAGTGGCCGCCGACGTCGGTGAGCACATCGTTGATTTCATTGCGAGCGACAACAAGGGCGGCAAGGGCAAACGCACAATCGTGATCAACGTCAATACGGCGCAGGGGTCAGCTACGACGCCGGTTTTCCGCCAGCCTCTCGGTACGGGGACGACGTTCGCCGTGACGGACAACCCGCCAGTGCCAGAGTGCGTCCAACTTGCCATCGAGGTAGACGATTCCGACACGCCCAACGTGGATCTAGGCCAAGAGGGTCAGATCATCGAGGGCTCGAACGTGCAGCAGACAGGTGGGCACGAAGGCGTCTGGGAGTGGTGCCCGTCCACCGAGCAAAAGAACGCCAAAGACATCTATCAGTTGCAGCTCTATGCGGACGACGGCACGAACTCGCGGGTTATCAAGCCGTTCAAGATCATCCTGCAAAAGCCATCGAAACCCGACTGCCCAGGCGCCGCGCCGGTCATCACGCACAATCCGGCGGATCACAACTCGGTGATCAATCTGACCGTCGACGCATTGGTGAGCGACGACCAGGGCCTGAAGTTTCCTCCCCAGGTCCAGTACGCCACCACTGACCCTGGGCCGAATCCCGATGTTTCGAAGCTCACTCAAGTCGAGATGATTCACATCGATGGCGATACCTACGCAGCGGACATTCCCAATCCAACGGCGTCGCAACCCGTGGGGTCGTCAACGGATTTCTACTATCGCATCGTAGCAACCGACAACGATGACGCCGAGGGTAGCTGCGACCACATCACCTATTCGCCCGACCCCGGATTCCACAAGATCAAGGTCAGTAATCCTGGCGGTGCCGGTGGCCTCGGCCCCTGCAAGACCTGTACAAAAGATGTGCAGTGTGGTGGCGCCAGTGACACGTGCTACGTGGAAGCGGGCACGAAGTCCTATTGTGGGAAGTCCTGCACGTCTGCAAGCGGCTGTCCGCCGAACAACGATTGCACCGAAGTGACTTCCGTCGACGGCGTCAAGAGCAAGCAGTGCATTCCCAGTGCCGGTGCGTGCGTTCCAGTGGCCACTTGCACCGACGACAAATACGAAGAGAACGATTCGCGCAGCGCTGTTGCCACCACCGCCCCCTTGCCGGCGGGCACCTACTCGCTGCAGAGTTGCTCGGACCCGTTCTGGGACGACGACTACTATCCGATTGAAATCACGTCAGCAACGAAGATCAAAGTCACCCTGGCGTCGAGCGCCAGTGGCAGCAACCTGGACGTGCTCTTGTTCGACAAGGACGGCAAGCAGGTTGCCGCGTCGGAAGGCAATACCTCCAACGAAAGCTTCGAGGTTTGTCTGACCGACCCTGGTCGCTACTACATCGCGGTCTGGGAGCAACTCGAGGCCAATGCAGCTTACACGCTGACGTGGTCAAAGCTCGGCTCCTGCTCGGTATGCGTCGAGGATAGCCTCGAAGAGAACGACAACATTTCGCAGGCCAAGACGGCGAGCATTGCTGCCGGCGCCTACAAGAATGCGCAGCTGCAGATCTGCACTTGGGACGATGACTACTTCAAGGTCTTCCTGCTCAAAGACGAGACCGTGCGCGCCACCCTGAAGTTCACGCAGACCAAGAGCTCCGAGGATCTCGACCTGTACCTCTACGACTCGACGGGCAAGGTGCTGGTTGGCTGCGACGAGTTCGACCTATTCAGTTGCGATCCGAGCAACGGGCAGAGCAGCACGTCCAACGAGAACCTGAGCTTCAAGGTGCCCGCAAGCGGCCAGTACTACGTCATCGTACACGGCTGGGAAGGGGCCGAGAACAAGTACGATCTATGCGTCGACTACACCAGCACAAGCAAGCCTAGCAACGGGTGCCCCCCTCTATGAGTGTGGGCCTACGGCGACTGCTCGGCGTTCTGTTGGCGCTGGCGTTCGCCGCTTGCGGAGGGGGCGACGCCGGAGAAAAGCCACCGACATCGGTCCAGGACTTGGTCATCTCGGATGTGCTGCCCGAGGTGCTGCTCCCGGGAACACGCGTCGTGGTGGAGGGCTCCTTCGGTGACATCACGCTGCCGCTAGTCGAGTTCAAGGGCGCTTTTTCGGGTAGCGACGTCAAACTCTTGCTCCCTGCGGACCTCGTTAGCAGTAGTCGCCTCGAGTTCGTTTGGAAGGGCGGACTGCAACAGGGGTTGCCAGGAGATTCTGGAACACTGGAGGGCTTAGTACGGGTCATCGCGACGGGTCCCGTCGACGGCCGAAACCACACGTCGCTCCCGGCCGTCGTGTCCTTCAAGGTCGCGACCAAGCTGGAGCCGAAGTTCTATGGCGTTTCCGAGGGCAGCATCTTCGTCAACGATCTGGTCGGTCTGGACGGGCAAGACCTGTTGCTCGGAGGTGCAGAGGGCAAGAGCATCGCGATTCTTGAAGGGTGCTTCACCAAGCTGGGAAGTAGCAGTTGCGCGCCGATCGGCGACGTAGAGATCCCGATGCGTCCCCGGAGTGAGTTTTCCCGCGACAAGGCCGATTTCCCCTTCGCGCCGAAAATCGCAGGCGTCGAACAGGGCCGGTTCACGGGGACGGTCCGCATTCGAAACGACGCCGCTGATGGCAGCAGCAGCATCGAAACCCAGCAGATCCCAGTGGACTTTGATTTGCTCAAGCCCACCATCTTCAGTTTCGCGCCGGAAGCAGCGAGCTTGGGGCAATACGTGGACGTGTCGGGCGGAGGCTTCGTCGGCGACGACCCTGAAGTCGAGGACGCAACCTCGGCGCTGACGACGGTGCGCCTCGAGGGCACGTTTACCGCTACGGGCGCGAGCAGCGGCGTCGCGGTGTCCTTCGAGATCATCCCGCAGTTCTTCGAGGGCAAGCTGATCCGCTACGTGCTCAACGAAGAAGACGCTCTGGGTAAGCTGACAGATCTGCGCACGGTGACTGGAACGTTCACCGGCACCGCGACGCCCTTGATCCGTTACGGCAGCATCAATCTGACCGGAACCCCCGGGCCCTTCACCCTGGGCATCGCGCCGGTCAAACAAGTGGTTTGGGTGCAGTTTCTGCCCACCTTTGTGGAAAGCCTGCGGCATCTCGGGATGCGCGCCGTAGAAAAGCGGGTGCGGGACCGCGTGCTGCAGGTGCTACGGCGCGACTACGCGGGCGTGAACGTGGAGTTCCGTGAAACGGAACCGACGGATTTCGCACTGTACGCCCGGGTCGATATCGCCGGTCCGGATCCGAACGGATTGGGGCTGCTTGGCTACGACAACACCCCGGGCAAAGACAAAGGCAATTTGCGGCTGCATGACCGTATCGGCGGAGTGAACGCGGTCACCCAAGAAGACAACCAGCCAGGTTACGGCGGTGTGTTCGTCGAGTCGCTGCTCGGTTTCAGTGAGCACCCTGGGGGGTTCGCGGAAAAGCTCGAAGTCGCCAATCCGCTCTTCGATCAGATCTTCGACCCCTTCCGGCCCGACCGCAAGGGCTCCCCCGTGTTGGCGGAAGACCTCGCCAACGATGGAGTGCCGACCCTCGAAGAGAGCTCTCGCTGCCCCGCAAAGGGTCGCTCGGATCGCATCGCTTGTGCGGTCTGGGTCTTCGGATCGCTGATCGGAACCACGACGTCCCACGAAGTCGCACATTCCTTGGGGCTTGCGGATCCCAAGGGAAGCCTGACCTCCTATCACAACCCCTCAGACGAACCGAACCGCCTGATGGACAGCGGCGGCGCGCGCACGTTCCAAGAGCGTGCGGAGCTAGAAGGGCAGGGGCCGGCGGTTTTCTGTGACGAGGAGTATCAGTACCTCCAGGAAATACTGCCGCTGGGACAGCCCGACCCGCTGTCCTTCCGTCCCGGCTGCTTTTGAGTCGGCCGGTGCCGACCCGCTGCGGGGCGGGGGCGTGTGGGGCTAGTGCACTGAGCTGCCGTGCGGGCTGGAAATAGCCTATGCTCCGGCCGCTTTCGAATTGGGTAACCTTCGCGCACTCGACCGTGCGGCGCGCACCGTCGTTGCCGCGACCCTGACCGGGCTGCTGTTCGTCGCCGCCGACGCATTTCGGCGAGCGGGGGGCCGCTTTCTGCCGGCGGGGCGGCACTTCGTCTACGCGATCTTGCTCTACGTTGCGGTGGCGGCTGCTGTGGGGGCGCTGCTGTTCGGCTTGGGAGAACTCGCCGATCGCCTCACCCGGCGCCTGAACGAGCGCGCGCGTCCTTGGGCCGTTGCGCTGGCTATGGCGGCACTGGTCGCATGGGTCGCGATCCCTACGGCGCGCAGCACTTTTTCCGGAGCGAAGGCCGAGCGCATCGCGTCTTGGGCGGTGCCGACCATGTGCGTGACCATCGGCCTCTGCGTCGCCCTGCTCTTTGGACTCTCGCGCTGGGCCGTGGGGCGCGTGGAGCAAGCGCGGCCGCGTCTAGCACTTGGCTTCGCGCTTGTCGGCCTCGGGCTGGGGGCGGCGCTGTCCTATGTCGACCTCACGGTTTACGTCGCACTGTATGCCAAGCTTCACGTGTTGCTGGAGGCTCTGGCCGCGCTGTGCTGGCTTTCCGCTTTTGTGATCGTGCTCAGCGCCTGGGCGGTCCCATGGCCGCGCGGGCGCCGCGTCCTGCGCGTCCTGAGCATATGCGCCGGGCTTTGTGTGGTCATCTTTGTGTCCGTGCCTCCAGCGCGTGCGCAGCTAGAGGTCTCTCTGCGCCACGTGTGGCTTGAGCCTGCCTACGTGGGGCGGGTGCTCGGGCGCACCCAAAGCGTGCGCGCGTTTTTGGCCAATCCGCGCGGTTGGCGCGGCGCGGAGCTCTCGCGCATGGACCAGTTGAAGGAGCGGTTCGACCTCGCCACCACGGCTTTGCACCCGCATTGGGACGAACCCCATACGACGCCGCCCGCAGTGCGTGCCCGACTCGACGCACTGCGACCGCGCAAAGACCTTTCCGTGATCGTCTTCTACGTGGACACGCTGCGCTTCGATGCGGCGACGGATCCCACCATCATGCCCAACCTGGCACGGTTTTCTTCCCAGAGCGTGACCTTCACCAA
>CBDUPW010000368.1:0-6904 GCA_965369205.1 uncultured Polyangiaceae bacterium
GACTGCGCGACGACCGGCAGCACCCAGTGCAACGGCAACGTCATCGAGTCCTGCAACCAAACGGCCGTCGGTTGTCGGCAGTGGGTGGCCATCACCAACTGCGAAGATCTCGGCCAGGGCTGCAACGCTGCCAATGGCACAGCGGGCTGCAACGGTTGCGTCAACGCTTGCGAAACCGAAGGCGAAACGCACTGCAACGGCACGGAAATCGAAACGTGTACCAAGGGCGTGGACGGCTGCAACATCTGGTCTGCGACCCAAGATTGCGCCAATACCGGTCAGAGCTGCGACGCCACGGGCGGCGTGGCGGCGTGCACGGGCACCTGCATCAGCCAGTGCAGCCTGCAAGGCGACAAGCAGTGCAGCGGCAACGATCTGCAGACCTGCACCGACAACGGTGGCGGTTGCCTGTACTGGAGCACCACCGAGCAGTGCGCGTCCGCCGGCGGCAGCTGCGACTCCAGCGCCAAGGCGTGTGTGAGCGGTTGCTCGAACCAGTGCGCCAAAGACGGCCTGCAGACCTGCATCGGCAGCGTGGTCAACACCTGCACCAAGGACGTCAACGGATGCTTGGTGTTCTCGCCGGGCGAGGACTGCAGCGCCAAGGGCAGCGAGTGGCTGTGCAAGCTAACCGGCGCACAGACCGCGGCGTGCCAGCCCACCTGCGCGAACCCCTGCGTCACCACGGGCGAGAAGCGCTGTCAGTTCAACACCATCCAAAGCTGCAATCTGCTGGGCAACACTTGCAAGGAGTGGCAGACGGTCACGACTTGTCCCATTGGGCAGACCTGCGGCGGTGGCGCCACACCGGCCTGCGTCACGGCGCCCATCACCGGCGAAGACTGTGGCACCGCTTGGGAGGTCAAGAAGGGCTCCAATACCGTCAACTGGACCGCGACCCTCGCGGACCACTTGACCTCGAACCCCAGCTGCGGTTCCTCCACGCTAGTGGGTCCCGACATTGTCTTGCGTTACGACCCCACGTTCACGGGCAGCATCGACGTTTCCATCGACAAGCCCACCAGCACCCGCTGGACGCTGGTGGCCTCGGATCAGACTTGCGGCACGTTGACGCCGAGCCTGGCGTGTCTCTCCGAGTACACGCTGGACAAGATGAACATCACGGCCAACGTGTCCCCGAGCAAGCCCGTGTACATCTACCTGCGGGACACGAACAGCGGCACGGCCACGCTTTCGAATCCACTGGTCGTGAACATCACCGAGCTGAATTGCGCGGTGTTCGGCGCCAAGGCGACGCCTGTCGCGCCGACTATCGGCTCCACCACGACCACGCTTTCGCCGAACATCGTCGTGGACTTCGACGCGGCGATCACGCCGAACGTGGGCATCGTGACCGTGAAGGGCGCGACCACGAATCTCTCCTACAATTTGGCGAGCAGCCCGTCGGAAGTGACCTGGACCAACTCCAACAAGACGTTGACCATTGCTAGCTCCGGCCTGAAGCCGAACGACAACGTCACAGTGAGTTGGACGGGCCTGGTCGACGCGACGTGCAACAAGGCCGTGCCCGTTCCTTCGCCTGCCTGGACCTTCAAGGTCGTCAATCCGCCCTGCTCACCCGGGTCGGGCGGCATGGTCGGCAGCACCGTGACGAAGTACGCCACGGGCAATACCAGCAGCTTCTTCGAGTACTACGTTGCAGCCGACAACAACCCCACGGGTTGGGTCTACATCGGCAGCACTTCGGGCCTCTACCGCACGAAGAAGACCGGTGGCGCTTGGGAAAACGTGTACTCCGCGGCCGCCCTGTCAACGATCAATACCGGCTACGGCATGCTGATCGACGGCAACAACATCTACACCTTGGATGATACGACGTCGGGCAATAAGAGCCACATCTGGCGCATCAGCACCAATGGTGGCAGTAGCTGGGCGCTGCTCGATTACGCCAACTTCGCGGGCTCGCCCACGGACGACACGCACAGCGCCGTCTCCTACAAGGGTCAGATCTACATGCTGACCCACGAGTCTTCGACCTCGAGCGATACGGAGATTTGGCGGGCGCCCGCAACGGGTAGCCCACCGGTGAACGCGGTGTACGAGCGCGCCGTATCCGGCCAGCTCTATTGCTCGGGTATCGGCGTGGACGACACGTACTTCTACATGGCCTGCGGCACGGGCAACCGCCTGATCAAGGTCGCTCGCAGCAATGGTGCCGTCAGCCTGATCACGGACATCTGGTCGTTGAACACGACCAACAATGGCCTGGCAGTTCACGACAACAACAACGACGGTGCGGCTGACTACATCTACTACAAGGGTTACACTGGAGAGGTCTTCTTCGTGTGCAACCCAGGTGGCGCGGCCTACTCGGACAAGCTCGTCACCGCCGTCTCGGCAACGAGTAGCGTGTATGGTCTTGGCTTCGACTCCGTCGCCAAGAAGCTGTACATGTACGACGACACCACCAAAGAGCTGGTCGTCATCCAGTAATACGCTGCAGCAAAGTCAGCACTCCGCTCGGGGTCGGTCAGCAAACACTGCCCGGCCCCGCGAAGTTTTGTGAGCCGCCAACCATCATTCTCGCGTGGTGCCGGTAGCTGCTACATAGCGTTGGATGGCCGGTTGTGCTGCATTGGTGTCTGCATTGGAGGCCCGCGGCGTCGCGGACGCAGACGTCGCAGCGGTAGTGCGTGATGCGGAGCTGGCGCGCGGGGGATTTGGCAGCGCCGAACCAGTGCTGGAGTTTCTGCAGCGCCGCCTGGACCCCGAAGAGTTCAGCGACTTGGTGGACACCGCGGCAGCGGCAGCAGCCTGTGGTCCGAACCGCGAGCCGCTCCACTCTACTTGGCGCGTGTTGCACGCCGCGGGGTGCCCCTACGACCGCTTGTGGCGCAACCTCTTCCATGCGTGCAACGATCCGACTTCGGATCCCCAAGACGTGGCGTGGCTACCCCAGCAACGTTGTCTGGAGGCCGCACAGCGGGCTGTTGCCCTTGGCTTTCCGTTTCGCGAATGGGCGGCGTGGCCGGGGATCGGCTGTCAGGCGATGCTCCAGTCGGCGTTGGATGGCACGGCGCAGTTGCTCCGACTGAAAGCTCCCTACGCCCACATTCTGGACAACGCGCGCATCGCTCGGCAGGTGATCTCTCCGGCCATCGCGGCCATCGCGGACGCTGCGGCCACGATCGCGGACGCTGCGGACGGCAGCGACGACGCCCCGGTCGAGAGCCTCGATCCGCTGGAGCGCTTGGACCTCGCGCGTTGGTTCGAGCAAGTGCAGCGGATCTTGGTTCGCCCCGACGTCGTCGTGGATCCTGCCGTAGATCGATTCTGCTTCGAAACCGAGCGCGTGCCGGCACCGCAGCACACGCCCCGGGTGGCGCCTCCCGCGCCTGAACCGCCGTCGCCGCGAGTGCGCGCCATGCTCACCCGAAATCGGCGCTGGGAGTTCGTGCCTTGGAGCTATGGTTCGTTCGACGAACTGGACTGGATGGGCCCGGTGCGCTGGCTGGAACTCTGTGCCGAGGACCTCGTCGTCCTGGACTACGAGCCCGGCGCGCTGATGCCGTTGCTGCGCGAGCCGCGCGGCTAGGTGCAGTTAAACCGAAGCGCGAAGCGGGACCGTGCCTGGGCAGGGCGTTGCCGGACTCGCGGCAGCGGGCGGGGCCGTCCGCTGTTCACTGACGCGCTAGGAGCAACAGATGCTCCGCGCGCGGTCGGTCGGAAAAAGCGCGCTGGCTGGCTCCGTGGAAGTTTTCTGTGCCGCCAGGCGGTGGCCGGTGTTCCGTGACGATGTTCGGTAACGATGTTCGGTGGCGGCGGCCGCGTCGGTGTCGGTGACGGGGGGCGGTGGCGGTGACGGTGTTCGGTGTCGGCGGGGGCAATGGACCCCCCACAAGCTTTCGCCGATGACGCGCGCGTCGGGGGTATGCTACCAAAGTGACTGCGATACTCGGTGCCATTCACGAGGGTGTTCCTTTCTTGCTTGGCGACATCATGATGTCCTCGACGATGCCCCCGGCTGGCGACGTTACGCTTCCCGTATCTGGCCAGGCGTCACGAGAAACGCCGATAAGGTGGGATACTCACTACTTTACCGACTGGTGCCAAAAGCTGACGCGAGTCGGGCCGCACCTGATGGTCGCGCGGGCGGGGTCGGCGCTCAACGCCAGAATCAGTCTCAGAAGGATGCGGGAACTCTACCGTGAGACCGACGTCCGAAGCATCGAGTCGCTCCTCGGGGTCATTGACAGCGCGCTCGACGCCCAACCCTCCGACTTGTCGTTGATCGCCCTCGCAGCGAACGCAGAGGGGTGGCGGATCCTCTCCTACGGGGACGTCGACCGTTTCGACTTGCCCGGAGGCGATGCTGGCGCCGCCAGCGGCACCGGTAGCGATGCGCTGCGCGACGCTCTCGACTCCGTCACTAGTTTCGCAGTCGAATCGTCGGACGCTTTCAACCGGACGGTTGGAATACTGATCAACGCGGGGGCGCGAATGTGGGCGCTGGACACAACGGGAATTGGGCCTCAGCTCGCATTCGGAGGTGCTACGAGCTTGCGATCAAAAAGAATTGCGCCGTCGAGAAACTTGATGACGTGCTGTATGTCGTTCACCATTACCACCCCAGTGGCACCGTCGGGCTAGTACCGGTGTTCCTAAAAATCAACTACTGGTCGGAGTATCTTATTGTCCGCATCCTGGACTTCAGCGCGCCGATTGCGGAGCCGAACGCGGACGTCCAACTGAAACGCCACGCCACGTATGTTGTTCCCCCCTTGCTCCAATCCACGCATGTGCCCGCGCCGACGGAAAAGGAGGTGCTAGCTGGCATCCCAGACTTCAACGCCTCTCATTTCGCAACGTATGTGCAGATAGCCTCGACCAACCCAGACTTGCCGCCGCATTCGGTGGCGCTCCAGGAGTTCAACACGGAAGACCGACCGGTTTCGTTTGAATATGGCGAACGTGACGTTCCGGAAGCCTTCAGAATGTCCCAGCCGTACATGCAGAAGATAACGGCGGCCATCAGGGACACTCTTATGGAGGCGGGCGAACCCTGCCCGCTCCCGTAACGGGGAAAGCAAGCTGGCCGCCTTGTCACATTCCGAAAGGACGATATGCCGACCCAGACGGGACCGGTGTAGTTCCTGACCGCACGCGTTTTTCGACGCAGCCTGGCTTCGCGTGGCTGCAGCAATGCAGCCCGCAACCTTGCGTTCATCAACAAGCGCAGAAATCGGCCGAAAGTGTTGTGGTTCGGGCACAACGGATACTGCGCCGCTGACCCTCACACGCGCGCGGTACGCACGCGGATTGACTCGTGCACGATGCATGTGCCGTGATCGAGCCAGGTGAAAAGCCAGTCTTCCAGCCGAAGCTTTTCGCACTTGGCCGTATCCTGAATGAACGGTGGGCGATGTGACATCGCCCCGTGGTCGCGCTATAAGTGGGCGGTGCTGAAGCAACTTGGAATCAGGCTTGCTGTCGGGTGTGGCCTTCCCGTTTTGTGCGGTTGCCTGACGGGGTGCGGCCTGGGTGACTGTGATGATGTTGGCTGCCGAAATGGGTACGAAATTCGAGTGAGGCTTAGTTCGAGCAGGCCGCTTGATGGCGCCAAGCTCGACCTGCTCGTTCAGGAGAGCGGCCCGAGTGCGTACTATGCGTGTGCGATCACCTTGGGCCTGCCGGGAGACTGTGAGCCGGCGAACGCGGTATCGGTCGAGACTGGCAGTCATGGGATTATTGTGGTGAACTCGTCTCGAAACCCCGCCAAGGTTCGAGTGATACTGCGCGAAGGTGCAAGTGTTCTAGTGGACAAGGAACTGTCCCCCGTCTACAAGACTTTCGAGGTGGACAACGGGCCGGACAGGTGTGACCTGACGTGTCGGTTCGCCGGGGTTATGGAAGTGTTTGCGAGCCTATAGTGCCTCCACTGCTTGAACCGTCACTTGAGTTTCGTGACATTGCTCGCAGCCGAAAACCCGCCCAGTTCCAATCGAAGTAGCGCACTGTGGCCAGTT
The DNA here is from genome assembly GCA_965369205.1 of uncultured Polyangiaceae bacterium. Taxonomy (GTDB): domain Bacteria; phylum Myxococcota_A; class Polyangia; order Polyangiales; family Polyangiaceae; genus JACKEA01. Next base: position 5,988 of record CBDUPW010000368.1, read on the forward strand.
GGGGGTGCGTTGCTCGCGCGTTCTGCATAGTAGAGGTACTTCTCGTTCAGTGCAAATGCGGTGTCGTGCAGTACGAAGCCGTTTCGGCTACCCACCTTCCACATCTCCCATGACGAGAGCCTGACTATCAATATGAACGGAGTACCGAAGGGTACGCCATTTGCGTCAATCTTCCAGAGGTTCACGCCCGCCCAGTCACCCCAAGACACGAGTCCGCCGTTTAGCAAGTACGGGCCGCCGGGCACGTCGGGTCCGATCGTCACCGTGGCGGGAGCAGCGTCGTTCGTGCGCTGAGATTTCCACAAGCGACCTGGCGCCGGTAGGGAGCACGTGGGATCCGATTCCGTGCTCCATCCCACCAGTTGTGTGGGGCTAGGCACGACGTTGCACGTCGCATACGGAACATCCTGCACGATCGTGCGTACACCTGCACCATCAGATGACCATCCTCGGATTCGAGACTTCCCCACCACGCCCAGATCGTTCCAGATCGCTAGGTTGCCCTGCCCGGCTCCTCGCTGTGATTTTGAATCGCTCTCCAAGGTGGTCCACTCCATGACCGTGGGGTCAAGCAGTGCCGAGACAGTCCCTTTGCCTACGTGAAATAGCTGGCCTCCGTTGTCATCGACGTCAAACGCCATCAGCCCCGGCGGAATCTCCGCTATCGGTTTTGCAGGAAGCGTCCATGTCCAACCCTTGTCGGGGCGGTCCGGCGCGCGAAATATTGCCTGTTTCGTCCCCGTCTGTTTGACCGGATCGGCTCCTCCAAGGATTCCGCCAAACCTGGCGGTTTCCGGGATGCTCCCAACCGAGCATGGAATCCAGTCGGTCTTCGAGCTGTAAACGAGTTGGAGCGCGCCCAGTGAATCTCCCGTGTCAACATCGATCGACCGCCAAAGGACGCGCGTCGTGGTCGC
>CBDUPW010000369.1:0-6887 GCA_965369205.1 uncultured Polyangiaceae bacterium
TCCGGGAGCTGCGTCGTGAGCGTTGTGCTTGCGTTCAACGCCGAGAAAGATCACGACGCGCGGGAGGAGATCGCCAAAGCTGTGTTGCCCTACTTGTGTCCCCGGACGGGCATTCTGCTCATAGCCGCACACTCGCTGTCTGCCGACAAGCGCCACGCGCTGGTCGCGCTGTGCGGAAATTTGAGCAGACGGCTTGGCCGAGGTGGCGGGGTGCGCGCCCAGTTCGATGCCCCCAGGCGACGAGAGACGTGGCAGCCGGCCCGGGCAGCGGGGGTACGAATTCGCGAACACGTACCAGCACCTCCGGGCGGGTAGGCGGCTGGACCTCGAAGCCTCGACGGGAAGTTGACAATTCTCTCAAGCGGCTGCGAGTATTCCCAGCCTCGCCTGCGTCATTCCTCAGGATCCCTGAACGATGCAAACTGGCACGGGATGTGGATCCAGCAGCTGTATGACGAAAAAGATCTTGCTCCTCGCCGTGCCCCTTACCCTGTCGGCAAGCCCCACGTTTGCGAAGCCGTTCATGCCCAAGGTGGTGAACGTCACCGTGAACCAGGAAGGTTTTCACCCGACCCGGGTGAAGGGGAAGCGCCATCAACGACTGAAGCTCAAGTTCACCCGTACCTCCGACAAAGGTTGCGCGACGAGCGTGGTGTTCCCGGAGCTGAAGATCAAGAAACCGCTGCCGCTGAACAAAACCGTCACAGTCGTGATCCCGACACATGAGGCCCGCACCTTTTCGTTCCAGTGCGGGATGGGCATGTACAAGAGCTCGGTGGTGATCCGATGAGGCTCGGGGCTTGGGGCGGTGGCGCGGCGTTCATCGCGTTCGCCGTGATGGGGTGTGACAGTTTGACCACGCCGGCGCCGTTGCCCGAGCGGGAGAGCACGCCCCAAGGGCGCGTTGCGCCGTCCGCGCAGACGCCATCCGCACGACAGAATACGCCGCTGGGTAAAAGCGATCAGCCCGGGCCCAGCCAGGTTCACGTCCCCGCAGCTCTAGCTTCGCCAAGTTCAGACGCCCTTTCTGCGCAGGCTGCGCCCAGAGCGAAGTGCTGTGGCGCGGCTAGTTGCAAGTCCGTGGCGGGCGGATGTGGTTGCTCAAGAGGGAAGCCACCGGCGGGGGGGTGTGGCGGCTAGGCACTGGGAAGCGCAAGGCCGCACTTTGGTTCGTGTCGCGGCCTGAGGGCGTTCTAGTCAATCCTCGAAGCACGTTTCGGTGCCCAAGCGTAGCCACCGGATGCGAGCACGCCGGGCCAGGAGTCCACGTAACGCGCCCGCTCCCCCGGTCCAGACGCATCGATCCAAATGGCATGTCCAGTACCCGCTGGACGTGCGTCGATGTGGACGAACTTGCTGTTCGGGTAGTATCCGCAACCGGCGTCCGGCAGAGTGCGGCAGAATCGGAAGAGTGCTTCGTTGGGCACACCCGTCAGCGCGATGTCCACGGCCCGACCCTTTCGATGGTAGCTGGTCGCCCCGTCACGACGATATCCGCTGTAAATCTTCAGCTCGCGATCTGGAAACGCCTGGACTACCTGTTGTAGCAACGCGAACACGCGAGGATGCAACAGGCGGATCCCTTGAACCCACTCTAGGGGCTGCTCTGCGTCCCGGGGCGGCTCATGGGGCAGCGGGAACACTGGAGCCGGGGTGCCACGCGTGCGTGCGAGCGAACTCAACAGGTCGATTGCCTCCGCCGTTGCCGTGCCGTCGCAGCCGAGCAGAGCAAACTCCGCGCTCTCGCCGCCAACGCGGCGGAACTTTCCCGCGCGCGATGCACACACGCCATCTCGCGACCATTCCAGGGCACGGACGCCGCTCGTTAGCTCGCCACCTGCCCAGCTCCTGAGGGCTGGCGGCACGAGCTGAAGCTGCCCTAGCCCAAGCAGGGGGAAAACCGATGTCGCTCCAGGTTCTTTCAACGGACGAATCGACCAGGTCGAAAGGGAAAGATAATGGCGTTCTTGCGGTCGCCAGCCTTCCCAGGGCTGGCGCGCGCGAGCACGAGACTCCCAGGATGGCGCTAGCCATGGAGCAAATGCGCGCGTTGGGGCCAGTAGAGGAGAAAAGCTGGAGGCCACGTCGTCGTCTTCTTCAACTCCGAACGCCGCACCCGACGCCGTAAGAAACGCCAGGAAACACACGCCGACACGTCTGCGCCACTGGTTCCGACTGGAGTCCTGCGCTCGCTTGGCTCGACTGCACCTAGCCATCAACGCCTACTTTTCACCCTCGTGCATCCGAGCCCTGTCTTGGATCCCGTGCACGCTAGCGGCTGACGAACTCCGGATTTCGATGGCGTGCAGTGCCGGAACGGCGACGAACTCGATGCCGTGGACATACAGCGGGCACGACGCCATTTTGGGATAGTCATGGCTACGACCGAACGAGTGGTGGCAGCGCATGTGATCGAGGGCGGCGCGCAAGTCCACTGACTTGCGGATCACCACACGCACGCCCTCGGGGATTTCTTCGGTCGCCTCGACGATGCTCAGCAAGGGGCAGGTCGCCCGGGTTTCGGCGTCAAATCGAGCGCATACACCCTCGTTGAAGGTGGAGAGGGAAGTGTCGATACTTTGGTGCGCGTGGACGTGCGCCTGATTTACCAGAGGCCCGCTGGATGCGGTTTCACTCGGCGCATATCGCTTGCGATCGTACTGCCAGGAGGCGCGGCCGACTTGAGGGTTGTCCGCGTCGATTCGAGGCACGACGGCAAGTTCAAAACCCGTGGTGCGGCCGCCGCCCGCCGTTTTGCTCGGGGGCGGCGGGTTCGCGCTGCAACCTGCGACGAGAGCCGCCACAATCAGCGCGGAGAAATGACTCGGCATGGGACCGTGGAGTGCACATCCCGTGCCCACCGCCGCGCTCCCACATTTGGCCGCGCAACGTACGACCTCGCGTGACCCCGTCTTGACGCCGAAGGCGTGACGCCGGGTGCGCGATTTCGGCTCAAACGAGTTGGTTCGGGAGGACGACGGCGCCGGTGCGTAGCGCGGTCTCGGTGGCAGCGCGCAGGTAGGTAGCCGGGCCGACACCGGCGAGTTTTGCGCTTTCGATCAGCGAGTAGAAAATGGCGGCGACCTCGGTGCCTCGCAGCGATCTCGAGCCGTAGTGATTTTTCCGGCCGACGACGATGCCACGTAGGCAACGCTCGGTGGAGTTGTTGTCGATGGGGACGGCGGGATCATCCAGGAAGCGCAGCAGGCCCTGATCCCACATACCGCCCATGTACTCGATCGCCTTGCGCAGCGGACTGCCTGGCAGGGATTCGACGGACAGCGCCCACTTTTCGATCTGTCTCACAATGCTTCGCGAGCGCTCATTGCGCAGTCGGGCGCGCTCCTCGGGTGGACCTGTGGCTGTTTGCCGCTCGACTTCGTACAGCTGTCCGATCAGCGCGATGGCTTCAGCGCATTCCTTGGGATGCGCCACCTCCGCTTCAACATATTTGCGTCTGACGTGGGCCTTATCTCGTGCTCCAGATAAGGCGCATTATCCGGAGTCGGCCGTTATCCGTAGTCTGGTCAAGAGCACGCTCGATTTGGACTGCCGAGGTGATCCATGACTCAGGATAACTAGGTCACGGTTTCTCGCGTCACGGCCACTGTACGGCAATGATGAGTTCGACGTTCGACACACGATCGAAGCGGGTTGCGCGACTCTGGAGCGCGGGAGGATGCAAGCCAAGCACAGTCCGCATCTACCTTTACTGGGTTCGTCGCTTCCACCAGCACTGTCATGTACACGGCATCGCCATCGAAGCAGCGCTGACTCGCGAAAAGGTCGACGCTTTCGCAGCGTCCTATGCAACGGCACGCAAATGTCGACGAGATTCGACCCGGGCCGGTGCCCGCAACGCCTTGCATGCGTGGTCATGCGCGTTGCACTCCGATGGTGTGACTGTTCCGCGCTGGGTTGAGCCGAAGCCCCCACGCGCGATACCGCAAGTGATCGCCCAGTTCGTGGATCACCGGATCCGGCACGGTGGCATCGCAAGGGGTTCGGTGCCTGGCGACATCCTCTATGTGTCCGCCTTCCTTGCGTTTCTGCGCTCACGGGGACGACGTCTGGATGCGGTTCGCGTCGTCGACCTAGACGCTTTCGTCAGTTCATGCTCGCGGCGCTGGGCACATAGCACGGTCGCTGGCATGTGCAGTGTCCTGCGGGCGTTTCTGCGATTCCGGTTCGCAATCGGGCGCCTGCGTCGGGACCTCGCATCTTCGGTCATCGCCCCCAGAAGGCGCTCGTTTGCGCGCCCGCCACGGGCCATGCCGTGGAAGGACGTGCAGCGACTACTGCGGACGATCGATGTTCAAGCATCGCTTGGTCGCCGCGACTTCGCGCTGTTACTCACGATGGCGACATATGGCATGGGCGCTGGCGAGGTGCTTGGACTGCGCATCGACGACATCGACTGGAAGGCGCGCGTCCTGCGCGTGCGGCGCCGGAAGACCGGCAGCGCCATCGCCCTACCGCTTCTGGATCCCGTCGCCCGCGCTCTAGCGGCATACTTACGGCGCGGGCGCCCACGTCACGCGACCGCGCGTGAGATCTTTGTCGCGCATGGAATGCCCTATAGCCCCATGTCGGGGGCGGCAGCCATAAAGCACCGACTAGTGAAGCATGCAGCGGCGGCGGGTTTGGCGCCGACATTTATCGGGAGCCACGTACTCCGTCATTCTCACGCTTGCCGTCAAATTGAGATTGGCGCGACTCCGAAGGTGGTCAGCGATATTCTTGGTCACCGGCGTCCGTCCTCGACTTCTGCGTATGTCCGCATCGCGACCGAGCGTCTTCGGAAGCTGGCGCTGCCGGTGCCGCGATGAGCGCCTTCATCAGCGAATTCGCTGCCGATCTCGAAGACTTCCTCGTGTTCAAGAGGTCGCTGGGGATCAAGTACCAACGGGCCGAGTTCACGCTACGCGACTTCGACCGCTTTGTGTTCGAGCACGTTCGCGCGCACGGTTCCGTCCGCCTCGACAAGGCAATCCTTGCGTGGCTAGCTGGCAAGCACGACTGGAAACCCGTCGCTGTTGCCAACGAGCTGGGTGTGCTGCGGGAGTTTTGCCGCCATCGGCGCCGGAGCCACCCGACCACCCCGATTCCGGGACGCGTCTGGGCGCCTCAATCGACGCAATCCCAATTCCTTCCCTACATTTTCACCGAAACCCAAGTCCGCGAGCTGGTGCGCCGCGCGACGCAGCTCGACCGCCCTGGATTCCGTGGCGCCGCCTTCCGCACGTTGCTCTTGGTCTTGTACTGCACGGGTGTCCGGTTCGGCGAAGCCCTGCGGCTCCGCGTTCGCGACGTCGACTTGGAACACAGGCTCCTCTTCGTTGCGGAGAGCAAGGGACGTTCGCGCTGGGTGCCCTTCGATCGTTCCTTGGCGCGTGAGCTCCGAAAGTACCTCGACGCACGCGAGGCATATGCACCTGCTGCGCCCGACGACCGCTTCTTCGTCGGCATTGATCGGCATCGTCTACCGACAAACACCGCGTGGCACACCATCGCCAGGCTGCTACGTGAGGCGGGACTCAAACCCGGCAGCGGCCGGACCGGCCCCAGGCCATACGACTTCCGGCACACCTTTGCGGTCCATCGGCTGATCCGTTGGTATCGGGAAGGTTCGGACATCAATGCCCGCCTCCCATGGCTCTCGGCATACATGGGGCACACCAATCTTCTCGGCACCGAGCGCTACTTGACCGCGACGCCTGAGCTCATGGCCACGGCAGGAAGGCGCTTCCAGCGGCTTCTCAAGGACCGGAGCCGGCGCCGGTGAAGCGTGTGATGAAAGCCTCGCTCCACGGCTTACTTGAGACCTACTTCACCGAGCATCTACGACGTGTCCGTGGCGCCAGTCCACACACGGTTCGCGCGTACGGGCACGCTCTACGTCTGTTCATCCTGTTTCTCGCCCAGCGCAGACGTTGCTCGATAGCCAGGCTGGGTCTCGACGACATCACCGTCGACGCCGTCCTCGCGTTCCTTACGCACATCGAGACCGCGCGCCACAATACGCCGGCTACGCGCAACTGCCGGCTGGCTGCGATACACGGATTCGTAGAGCACCTTGTGCGTCACGACATTACTAGGCTCTCGCAATACGAGCGGGTCCTCGCTGTTCAGTCGAAGAGGGCGCGGACTCTGCCCGCGCCTTACTGGGAGCCGGAAGTCGTCGCGGCGATCCTCGCCCAACCCGACCGGTCGACCACCAGTGGGCTGCGCGATCACGCGCTTTTGATGTTCCTCTACAACACCGGCGCGCGGGTAAGCGAAACGACCGGACTCCGACGCCAAGACCTGCAGCTCTCTCGACCACATCAGGTTCGACTGCACGGAAAGGGCGGAAAGGACCGCGTCTGCCCGCTCTGGCCGGACACAGCGATCGCGCTAAGCGACGTGGTATCGACGTTCGACCAGACCGCGGTCGTCTTTCGCAATCGCCGCGGAGACCAACTGACCAGAGACGGCGTTGCCTACATAGTCAAGAAATACGCGGTCCGCGTTTCAGCCGACCACCCAGCGTTGCGCCGCTCCCGCGTGAGTCCGCACGTGCTTCGCCACAGCTGCGCTGTCGCCCTGCTCCAGGCAGGCGTCGACATCACCGTGATCCGGGACTACCTCGGTCACGCGAGTATTACGACCACGAGCCGCTACGTGTCCACCAACCTTGCCATGAAGCGCGACGTGCTCGATGTGTTCTGGAAACGTGCGGGGCTTGTTCGCAATCCGGGCGCAGGCTGGAAGCCCAGCTCAGATCTGCTTCAGTTCCTTGAGTCCCTGTGACCGGTCATGAAAATCTGGAGTGGCCTTGCATGCTTCAAAGGAGATTGTCGCGTCCAGGAGAGGCTGCTCCGGATAACGGCCGACTCCGGATAATG
>CBDUPW010000370.1:0-6876 GCA_965369205.1 uncultured Polyangiaceae bacterium
TCGTTGCCCTCGAGGGCAACAACGGCCGCGCGCAACCAGTAGGGCCCCGCCGCGTCTGGCTCGCCACCGCGCTCATAGTGCTCCGCGAGGGTGGACGCGTCCATCTCACCTGCTGCCTCAAGCCACTGGGCAGCCGAAAGATGACCGCTCCGTCGGTCTGCGTCGGTCAGGGTCTTGGACGCCGCATCACGGATCAGCGCATGTCGGAACCGGAATTCGACTTGGTCAGGCAAGCGACTCTGCGAACACGCCTCAACGATCTCGCGGTCCTCCAGGGTCTTCAGCCAGGCGCGCACATCATCGTCGACGTCACCCCCGACCAAGGAGCTGACACCGGCCGCCCAAAACTTCGTTCCAAATACGCTGGCGGCCCGAAGTACTCGACGAGCCTCGGGCTCCATCTCCTCCAGGCGGTTCTGCACAACGGCTACGACGCTTCCGGGCACGCCTGCTTCCCGACCCGATCGGCGTGCGCGCACGAGTTCTTCGAGGAAGAACGGATTGCCAGCAGCGGTTGCGACAGCCCACGCAACGTGCTCTTCCTCTGCATCACTGCCCAGTAGGTGCTGCACCAGCTGGGTCGACGCCCGGCGTGTGAGCTCGGTCACCCGAACCTCCTGCAAGTCGTGCTGGCGCCATAGATTGGGGAACCGTTCGTGTAGCTCTGGCCGCGCAGTCACCACCAGCGCCAGCGGCAGGTCCGCCGCCGCGCCCAACACCTCATCGAAGATCGCCAAGGTCGCGGCGTCCCCCCAGTGTCCGTCCTCAATGGCCACCACGACGGAACTGCGCGTGCACAGCGCGCACAGCGTACGAGTGATCGCTACCTTGAGTTGATCGCCCATGAGAACGGCATTCTGGCGAGCGGCAGCGAGCTCGTGACTGACGGAAAGCCCATCGCGAAAGCCCAGCAGTTCACAAACAAACTCTGCGGTGAGGGCGACTTGCTCGAGGGCGAGTTCTTCCAGGCGCTGCGCAACGATGCGACGGGCGGATTCTGGATTGGCTTGTTTGCGTAGGCTCAGCGCGGCGCTCATCAGCTCTCGCGCCAGGGACAAGGGAGAGTTCGCCCGAAGCGGGTCGGCGTGCAGTCGCACCAGACGCGGGGCGTCCCGCGTAGATAAGAGTTCGCGCAGGAACTCAGAGGTCAGTTTGGACTTGCCGATGCCCGCGGGACCGCTCACGAGCACAGCCAGCGCTCGCGGTGTTTCGATCGCGTCCGTGACGATGGCGCGCAAGGTACGGAGTTCACGGTCGCGGCCAACAAGGGGCGCAGCATTGAAAGCTTCGCTGCGCCCACCCGAGCTTGCCCCCTTGAGTCGATAGTGGGTATCAACGAGTTCGACAGCGTATCGGTTCGAGGCTAGTCCGGCGGTGGTTTCGTCCATGTGCACCGCACACCCGGATTCCGGTAGCATTTGCACGCAGCGGTCGATCCACTCGCTGGGCACGGCGCTTTCGGAAAGGTGTGCCCAACCACTGGCGATGGCTACGGGCCCGGCGCCAGACAACTGCGCCGCACGCTGCACCGCCTGCCGCGCCTGATCCGAAGCCGAGCCGCGGCCAAAGAACGCGAATGCAACACTGTGAGCGTCGACTCTCGCGATCAAAGCCTCGGGCGTTGACTCCGATGTGGGCGCGGCGTCCTCAGCGGTCTCCAGCTCGGCTCCTTGTCGCTGCGCAACCACGACCGTGACCAAGCGCCTCTCGGCCGTGGTCACTGCGCTGTGTCGACGGCTCGAGCGGAGGGACGGTCGCGCCGTCGCAAGGTCGGCGTGCATTTCTGCAACGTGATTCGCGGTTTGTGGCCGAGCCTCCGGTGATTTGCTCAAGCACGCTTGCACCAGGTGGAACAGCCCAGGCGGCGCGCAAGCGCGCAAGCGGGAAAAATCTGGTTGTGACAATGCCACCTTCGCGAGCACCGCCAGCGCATTGTCCCCGTCGAAGGCGCGCACGCCGGTCAATGCTTCGTACAGTACCGCCCCGAGCGAAAAGAGGTCGGCGCGACCATCTAGCTCCGACGCACCATTCGCTTGCTCTGGGGCCACATAGGAAGGCGCACCGACGAGACGGGTCGGCGGCAGGCTCTTGGCTGAGCCGGGGACCACGGACGTCTTGGCCACCAGCAAGGCGGCACCGAGATCGATCAATTTTGCGCGGTCAGCGCTGCCAGCCTGCAGCAGGATGTTCGACGGCGATACGTCCCGATGGACGAGATCGTGGCTGTGCAAGTGAGCGAGGGCGGCAGCAATGCGGGTGCCGACTTCAATCACTTCAGGCACCGATAAAGGGCCCCGCTCCAACGCCGCAGCCAGCGTCTCGCCGTCGAGCCACTCCATGGCCAAGTAGGGCACTGCGTCCGCGGACTCCCCGTGCGCGACGTAGCGCACTACGGACGGGTGGTCGCAAAGCGCCAACGCCCGAGCTTCCTGCGACAGCCCCTCGGCGGCCCCGGGCGCGGGCAGAGCCATCTTGATGGCGACTGGATCCCCGGACTGCTGATCCACGCCTTCGAACAGCTGGCCCATGCCGCCGGTCTTGGCGACGCGGATCAACTCAAAGCGCGACGCGAGTAGTCCAGAGGTGTTCAACTCTATCGAGTCTACACCAGGGACACTGGCGGGATCCCTTAGGCGCGGCGGGAAAGGCGCGACACCGCTGCTTTCGCCAGCAGTGCGAGGGTTTGCGCATCCTGTCGCCGGAACGCATGGTCGCGGCGCCCGAGCTCCATCACCGCCAGGAGGTGTTGGGCGGTGGTGATCGGGATCATCGCGACGCCGCCCAGCTGCCGGGGAGCGCCGATTCTGAGCGCAATCGATCGCTCCACAAAGCCGTGATTGGGTGGCCCGTATACGACGCTTCCCATCCGCGCGACGGCAAGGGAGGGGTCGTTGGTCTCGATGGTCTGGCCAAGCAGCTCCAGCATCCCGGGCCCGCGCGCGTAGGAGATCTCTGGCATGCCAAAGGGCGTGCGCGAACGGTGGATCATCCCGAAAGTAGCCTGGGTGCGGTCCATGGCTTCCGCTAAGAGGAGTAGCAAGACCTCGCTGGCGTCGCTGGCGTGACGGAATTTGGATTGAAATCGGTCAAAGGTAAGCCCTGGGCGACCGAGACGCGGTGCATGGAAGCCGGAGCCTCGAGCGCGCTGCACGGCAGCGACTTCGCGCACCTCACACAGACTGCGCCAGCTCTTCCAGCGTGACTCACGCACCTGGCATTCTGCTGGGATCCGGTCGTGCCACACTCCGCGCACCAGCAGATCGGAACGCACGGGTCCAACGGTCGTTTCGCCGTTGGTCACGTACCACAGGGGCGGCGGGCGCTTGGGTTGGGCAGTGAGGGCGCTTCGTGCGATCAGCATCTTTTCCGGTCTCCTTCGCGCTAAGAGGTCGCGCGAAGCGAAATTGTCCCCCGCTCTCCACCCGAAGGGCCAAGTTCGCTTCGTGCCACGGCGTCGGAATGCCCGTTGGCAGCAACCATCGCTTCGATGGAATCACCGCACTAGATGCGGATGTCCCGCCAGCGGCCGCGCTGGAAAACCACCAGCATGAAGCCGGCGCGGCAGATCCAGTCCACCAGGCTAGCCGCCCAAATCGCTGTGATCCCGAGGTTTTCTCGGATCCCCCAGTGCCAGGCCAGAAACACCCGCACCCCCAGACCGAAGAGGATGGCTGAGAGAAGTGGCGAGCGGGTGTCGCCAGCGCCGCGCAAGGCCTGGCTCAAGATGATCGACAGCGCCATGAACGGCTGCGAAAGAAACAGGATGGGCAGGGCCCGGGCCGCCTCGTGCCTTAGCGCGGAACCGTCCATGCCGCTCGGGGTGAACCAGTGCAATAGGGTCGGTCCGAAAAGCCACAGCAGGCACCCGAAGCTGCTGAGCACAGCCACGCCAAGCATCGCGCCCAGAAACCCAGAGAGCTGCGCCGCTTTGGGCTCCTGACGTCCGAGAGCCTGGCCGACGACGGCCGCGGTTGCGATGCCAAAGCCGTCAGCTGTCATGAAACAAACCGATTCTAGCGTGACCAAGGCCTGGTTGCTTGCCATGACCAGAGGCCCAAGGGCGTTGATCACGGCGACGTAGGCGAGGAAGCCCGTGTGGATGGCGACGCGCTCGCCAACCGCGGGCGTGCTGATCGAAAGCACGCGTCGGAACGCGCTGCGAACACGCTGCCACACCTCCCGCCCGCGAGGCGGGCGCAATTCCCAGGCACTGCGCAACGCAACCAAAAGTAGAACGGCTTCAACGGCCAGTGCCACGGCAGAGCCAATCGCCGCGCCCCGCACCCCGAGCTCCAACACTCGGCCGTCTCCGGTTTCCACCCCGAAGATCAGGATGTAGCTAACAAGTACGTTCAAACCGTTGGACACGACTCCGACCAAAAAGGGCGTGCGAGTATTGCCCGCAGCGCTGAGGCAAAGCGCCGCCGTCGTCGCGACGAACATAGATGGCAACGCCCACACCACCACGGAAAGATACTGCTCCGAGAGACCGCGCACGCTTTCGGATTCGGGACCAAGCACTTGCACAATGGGTTTCAGGAACACGGCCACTGCGATCCCAAGGCCAACGCCCAAACCTGCAGCAAGCAAGAGCCCCGCAAGAACCACATCCCGAGCCTGCTGCTGGTCCCTAGCGCCCACGTGCCTCGCCACGAGCGGGACCACGCCGACCACAGCCCCAGACAACACGCTGAACAGCGACCAGACCAGGGGGCCCTGCACCTGCATGCTCGCGAGGGCATCTTGGCTGTAGCGACCGAGCAGCACGCGATCGACGAGAAACACCAGGGTCTGAAGCAAGCTCGTCATGACCGCGGGCCACGACAAGCGCAACAGCGTGCGCACCACCGCAGCCGGCTTTGTTATGCTCTCGCTCGTGTCAGACGGTTCAGTTCGCATTGATCGATGGTTGTCTGCAGCGCGGATCTACAAGTCCCGTACGGCTTGTACGGATGCGTGTGCCGGCGGGCACGTAAAAATCAACGGCAGCTCTGCGCGGCCAAGCAATCCGGTTCGGGTCGGCGACCGAATTGAAGCCGTGGCCCCTCGGGGGCCGGTCGTGCTTGAAGTGAGAAAGCTCGGAGAAAAACGGCTTTCGCCCCCCATGGCGCGGGAACTCTACGACGACTTCTCGCCGCCGCCTCCCCCGAAGGAGGAACGTCCGATGTTGCGACCTCGTGGCGCAGGACGGCCCACCAAAGCAGATGCGCGGGCACTGCGCCGTTTGCGCGGACGCTAGCGAGCGCGTCCGTTTGGGCCGAATCAGTCTAAACTTGGCGAGACCTGCGCGTCGTTCCGCCGGGGAAGCTTCAGCATGCGAAGCGGAGCTGCAAGCCCACGTGGCGTCACAACTCCTGGCGGCGGCGGCGTACGACCGGCTTCAGCTGCAGCTTCTTCGCTCTCCTCTTCTTCCTCTTCTTCTTCTTGCTGTTCCGGAGGCGGAGGCGGCTCAGGAGGCGGCGGTGGCGGAGCGATTTCGGGCTCTGGAAGCGGGGGCGGCGGTGGCGTTGGCGGCGGACTAAATGTGGGCGGCGACGGCTGCGCCACGAACGCAGGACGCGCGCGCTCCATGGGCCGGTTGCGCGGCGTCGGTGGCGGACGCATCGTGTTGCTCAGCACCGCGGGCTGCTCCTCGTCATCCGTCACCACGACGAAAGCGTTGGACGTGCCGCCACCGAATTTCGGCGGCACCACGAGGGCAACGACAACGGCGTATAGCAGTGCGCCGATGGCAATGCCGATGGCCGGCGTCCAGCGCCAACGCAGTGCCCCAGTCATTGTCTGCACAGCCCGCACGGTGTCTGCTCCCTGAGCCAGTCTACCTCAGCCCGGCGCCGGCACCAGCCCCCGTCAAACCCCGCGAAAAGTTTCGACTTTCCGGGACGGTGCGGCGCTAGCCCCCGCTGAACGCGTCTTCGGCGGCGGCGTCGGGCGGCGTGGCGTCGTTCAAATCATCGAGGTAACCCTCGGGCAACGACACCGACTGCGTGCCTGCGCCTTTGCCCCGAGGCACGCGCATGGCGCTTGGGGGAAAGGGCTCAGACGGGTCGAGCTCGGCCAATACCGCCGCCAGCTCGGCAAGGGTGCGGACTCGCATCAGATGGCCACGCAGCGCCGCACTCCCGCGAAAACCCTTGGTGTACCAAGTCGCATGGCGCCGGAACTGGCGCATCGCCGAGCCCTCGCCAAACCAAGTGCTGAGCCGCTCCGCGTGTTCCACCATCACCTGGACGACTTCTCCAAGCCGGGGCGGGTCCGCTGGCTGCTTTCCATCAAACACCGCAGCAAGATCCCGGAAGAGCCAGGGGCGCCCCAAGCAGCCGCGTCCGACGATCACGCCGTCGCACCCGGTCGTGCGCATCATTCGCAGCGCGTCTCCTGCTTCCCAAATGTCGCCGTTGCCCAACACTGGGATCCCCACGTGCGCCTTGAGCTGCGCGATCGCATCCCAGTCGGCGCTCCCGTCATAGAGCTGCGCGGCCGTGCGCGCATGCAAGCCTACAGCAACACAGCCCTCGTTCTCGGCGATCTTCCCAGTTTGCAAGTAGGTCAGAAGAGAATCGTCGATCCCCTTTCGAAACTTGATGGTGACCGGGATCGAACCCGCTCCACGAACGGCGGCGCCCACGATGGAAGCGAGCAGATTCGGCTTGACGGGAATGGCCGCGCCGCCACCCTTGCGCGTCACTTTGCGCACCGGGCAACCGAAGTTCATGTCGATGTGGTCGACGCGGCCCTCGCCCACCAGGCGCTTCACCGCTTCTCCGACGTAGCGGGGATCGACGCCGTAGAGCTGCAACGACCGGGGCGACTCGTCCGGCCCAAAGTCAGAGAGTTTGAGCGTCTTTTCCCGACCCTCGACCAAGGGCCGGGCGG